>CAZEVX010000204.1:0-5810 GCA_964515705.1 uncultured Verrucomicrobiota bacterium
CCGCAGGGTCCGGCCCGGCGCCGGCCTGGATCAATGCCACCCGCAGCGGGCGCGGAGGGGAGACGCGCGGTCTGTTCATGGCGTCCTCATCGCCTCGGGAGCAAGCCGCACGCAGAATGGCAGTTCAAGAGCGTCGTTCCGGTCATCGTCGAATGTCCGGCGCGAACGCTGGCGGAGAGGGCGGGATTTGAACCCGCGGTGCCCTTTTGGGGCACATACGATTTCCAGTCGTACACCTTCGGCCGCTCGGTCACCTCTCCGGGATGAACGGCGCCCCGCGGACCGGCGCCGCGGCGGCGGGGCGATGCGCCACCAAGGCACGGGTAGCAGATTGGCCCCGCCGGGGCAAGGGCATTTGTCATGCAGGTGGCGAATCGGGTGGCTCGCCATCCATGGCCTGTCGGTTCGGTCCCGGCAGCAGCATAGACGAGGCGTCCCGCCGCGTTTCTTCAACGCGCCGCCGGCCATCGTGTCCTGGGGCTTGCGTTCGGTTCGCGGACTGGGTATACCGTTCTGGTATCGTATAGGTATAGAAAGGACTTCGGCATGTCCGCTTTGCTCATCAAGAATATGCCGGCGCCCCTGCATGACCGGCTTCGTCAGAGGGCGGCATCGCACCATCGTTCCATGAACAGGGAGGTCATCGCGATTCTGGAGACAGAGCTGGAGAGGCCGGTGGCGACGGCATTGCCGCCCCCGGTCAAACCCCTGAAGCCGATCAGCAGCGAGCGGACGGTTCAGATCATCCGCGATGCACGGGACGGCAAGCGATGATCGCCGTTGATGCCAATGTCGTGTTGCCTCTGCTCCGAGAGGATGCGCTGACCGGCGCCGCCCGGGACGTGCGGGCCGTTGCTCCCGACTGGGTGGTTCCGTCGCTATTGAAGACCGAACTTGCGAACGCGCTGTTGATGGACCTCAAGGCGGGGTTCTTGACGATGGACCGGGCCGTACAGGCGATCGGGACGGCCGCTGACCTGATCGCGAAGGCGCACGTCATGGATCCGTCACCGGCCGATGTCCTGGTGACAGCCCGCCGATCGGGGCTCACCGCCTATGACGCAAGTTATGTCGCCCTGGCGCGGTCACTGGATGTCCCGCTGGTCACCGAAGACAAGCAAATCCTTCGCGCCTGTCCCGATGTCGCCCGCTCCATGAAGCAGGTTCTCTCTCCGCCGGAGCAGCCCCTGACCGTGCGGGAGAACCCGGGACTCTACAAGACGCGCCGCGCTGGAAAGCGGGGTGGCGCATAACGACAGATTCCATCGTACGGTAGACGACCCTCGCACGGGGTCCGGCGGTGGCGCACACGGACATCATGGGCGCCGTTCCGGCTTGCCGGCGGGGCGGGCGCCCCGCTATCGTGGCCGGTATGCCGCTGGAGACGCTGCTGCCGTTTTTTGCCGCCGCGCTCCTGCTGGGGCTGGCGCCGGGGCCGGACAACCTGTTCGTGTTGGCGCAGTCCGTCTGGCAGGGCGCGCGCGCGGGGCTGCTGGTGACGCTCGGGCTGTGCACCGGGTTGCTGGTCCACAGCGCGGCGGTGGCATTCGGCGTGGCGGTCGTGTTCCGGACGTCGGCCGCGGCCTTCATGGCGCTCAAGATCGCCGGCGCGGGCTACCTGGCCTATCTCGCCTGGCGCGCCTTCCGCGCGCCGGTTCCCGGCGGCGCGGACGCCGCGGAAACCGCGGCCGGGCAAGGGCGTCTCTACCTGCGGGGGATCATCATGAACGTGACCAATCCCAAGGTCTTGCTTTTTTTTGTGGCGTTCCTGCCCCAGTTCGCGGACCCGCGCCGGGGCCCGGTCTGGATCCAGATCCTGCTGCTGGGCGGCGTGTTTATCCTGGCCACGGTGCTGGTCTTCGGAAGCATCGCCCTCGGCGCGGGGGCGCTCGGCCGGTGGCTGGCGCGGTCGCCGCGGGCCGGGGCGGTCCTGAACAAGGCGGCCGGCGTGATCTTTCTCGCGCTGGCGGTCTTGCTGGCGCTGGCCACGCGGGCGTGAGGGGTGCCGGCCGGGCATCGGCGCGGCCGATAGGGACATCGGCCGTCACCGGAGAACCGAGCCAGACAGATCGCGCGGAGGCGCATAGAGGAAAGCCAAGGATGAACACCGCGACGCGCGATGGCCATCGTCCTCCCTGCGTCTCAGCACCTCTGCGGGAGAGAGGTTCCAGATTCCACCGTATCCCGCCACTCGGCCTCGCGCGCGGCGGGCAAGGGTGACGTTGGGAAATGGCCCGGCCTTGCGCGGGGGGCGGCAGGCGATATACTGGCTGCGCGTAGAGACCCGTGTAGGTGAGGAAAGGATTGGCGATGGCCCTCCGGGCGGTGCAGGCCGACATCACCACGCTGCGGGTAGACGCCATCGTCAACGCCGCCAACACGTCGCTGCTGGGCGGCGGCGGTGTGGACGGCGCCATTCACCGCGCGGCGGGTCCGGACCTGCTCGAGGCCTGCCGGGCGTTGGGCGGGTGCCCGACCGGCGACGCCAGGATCACGCCGGGGTTCCGCCTGCCGGCCAAGTTCGTGATTCACGCTGTCGGTCCCGTCTGGCGCGGGGGCGGGGCGGGCGAACGCGACCTGCTGGCCGGCTGCTACCGCCGCGCCCTTGAGCTGGCGCGGGCGCACGGCGCGCGCAGCGTGGCCTTCCCGGCGATCAGCACCGGCGTCTACGGGTATCCCTTGGCCGCGGCGGCCGAGGTGGCGGTCGGCACGGTGCGGGCTTGCCTGGCGGGCCAGGAGGCGCCGCCGGACGTGATCTTCTGCTGTTTTTCAAGCGGCGACCTGGCGGTGTACGAACGGGAGTTGGCGCGCGCCGCGGGCGCCGGGCCGGATCCCGGGAAGGACTCGACATGACGCGATGCAACGGCAGGATTCGGGCGCGCCCCATCGGGATCGTGGCCTGCAGCGCGGAGGGGGCGGCGCTCTGTTACCGCACGCTTTGCGCCGAGGCGCCGGCGCGAATGGGCGAGCACTGGCACCCCGACATCTCGATGCACACCTACCCGCTGGGCCGTTACATGGCCGCCATCCGCGCCGGCGACTGGGCGGCAGTCGCGGCGTTGATGCTGGCCTCAGCACGGCACTTGGCGCGGATCGGCGCGCGGTTGGCTATTTGTCCAGACAACACGATTCACCAGGCCTTCGCGCGGGTGGCCGCGGCGTCCCCGATCCCCTGGCTGCACATCGCCGACGTGGTGGCCGCCGAGGCGCGGGCGCGCGGGTTCCGCACCCTGGCGGTCTTGGGAACGAAATACCTGATGACCGGCCCCGTCTATCCCGAGGCGCTCGGCAAGGTCGGGATCGTCTGCCGGGTGCCGGGCGCGGCCGACCGCGCGCGGATTGACACGATCATTTTCAAGGAACTGGTCAACGGCGTGGTTCGGCCGGTCTCCCGGCGGTATCTCCACGGGGTGATTCGCCGGATGCGGGCGCGCGGCTGCGAGGCCGTCGTCCTCGGGTGCACCGAACTGCCCTTGATCATCGAGCCGCAGGGATCGCCGCTGCCGGTGCTCGACTCGACCCGGCTGCTGGCGCGCGCCGCACTGGCGGCGGCCTTGAAGAAGTCCCGCGACCCCACGTCCTGACCGCGTGTCTGGACGCGGCGGCGCCGCCGTCCGCCGCGTAAGGGATCGGCGTTGCGTCTCCCGCGGGGCGCCCGGAGGTGTGGATGAGAGAACAACTGCGGATCGGGCTGACGTTCGGACTGACGTCGGCGGCGATCACGACCATGGGGCTGATGGTTGGCCTGCATTCCGGGACGCATTCCAAATGGGTCGTCCTGGGCGGCATCCTGACGATTGCCATTGCCGACGCCTTTTCCGACGCCCTTGGCATCCACCTCTCGGAGGAATCCGAAAACACGCATACCCCCGGCGAGATCTGGAGCGTCACCCTGGCGACGTTCGGAGCCAAGTTCATCTTTGCCATGACGTTCGCCGTGCCGGTGTTGTTCCTGCCGCTGGGGCCAGCGATCGGCGTCTGCGTGGGGTGGGGGCTCGCCATGCTGGCGGTGCTCAGTTACGCCGTGGCCCGGGCTCAGCGCGCCCATCCCTGGAAGGTGATCGGCGAACACCTGCTCATCGCTCTGGTGGTGATCGCCGTCACCCATTGGATCGGGGAATGGATCGGAAGCCTCGAAACCTGACGTGAGGACGACCCCCAGCACCCCCGGCCGGTCGTCGAGGATATCCTTGCCGCCTGGTCCAGGAGGCCAGCCGGTCGCCGGAGACCTGTTCATGAACGCCAGGGTGAACCGTACGCAATGCGGGTTCCGCGGCTATGGCCTGGGACTGATCGTTGCCGCGGCCGGCGTGGTCCGGGCAGCCCCTGACGCCGCGGCGCCGCCGTCCCTGGGAGCGGCGACCGCCGCGGTCGCCGTGTCGAGCGACGCGCCCGCGCCGCTCGACGCCTTTCTGGCGGCCCGGCACCCGGGTTACGTGGCCGCGCTGGTCCGCGCGCGGGCCTGGCTCGAACGTCTCGAGGTCGATCCCATCGTTCTGCGGGCGCAGGGTATCAAGGGCAAGAAGAAACTGGCCGAGCTGCTGGACGCCCTTCTGCGGCTGCATGCCGTCGTGGCGGCGCCGGAGCGGGCAACGCTGGCGGCGCGCATCCGCGACCTGGCGGCGCAGACGGCCACGCCCGCCTACCACGACCTGCTGCGCCTGGACGACCGCCAGTTCAAGGAGGACGCCACGTCCTACCTGCGCGTGGCATTTCTCCTCGACCGCTTCGGGCTCGATACCGCCGTCTACCGCCGCGAGATCGCGCGGGTGCTGCCGCGGCTTAACGCCCACATGCCCTCCCGCGGCGTGGACCAGCGCATGACCTTCCACCTTTACTACCGCCATTTCGGACTGCCGGAGCCATTCCCGTTGGCCGTGGCGTTCCGCGCCGGCCTGATCGCCACCCGCCGTCCCGCCGCCTATTTTCTACGAGACCGCATGCAGATCTACAACCTGACCCACGAAATCTTCGCGCCCTACGAGTTCGGCGAGAACCTCGAGGCCAACTTTTTTTCCGACGCCGACAAGGCCTACTTGCGCCCGCTGCTGGCCGAGTTGACGGCCGCATCCCTGGCGCGGGACGATGCTGATCTTGTCGCCGAGCTGGCGTCCTGCCTGCGCTACCTGCGGCTCTCGGACGAGCCGGTCTACCGCGAGGCCGTCGCGTACCTGCTGCGGAGTCAGTGGCCGGACGGGAAATGGGGCCGCTACGAGCAGTTGCGGCCGCACTACGGGAACTTCGTGGACCAGGGATTCTATCTGCACACCACCCTGGTGGCGTTGGACGCCCTGATCACGGCCTTCGGCCGGCCGGCGGCAGCCGCCAGCCGGTAGCCCGCCCGCGGACGGGACGGCGCTTCACGGCAGGGCACAAGGCGGGTGCCGTCGCTGGCCGAAAAACAACGCGGCCGGGACAGGTCTCCCTGAACCCCGGCCGCGTATATCCGTCAGAGGCAAGGCGTCCGCTGCGCGTGGTCTTCCTCTTGCCTCTTTCCTCTTGCCGCTATAGCCCGAGCGGCAGTTCGAGCATCGAGTAGCCGCTGCCGGAGCGCAGGATGCGCCAGAGGCTGCCGTCGCTCTTGCGGACGGCCGGGTCGGCCAGGCCGTCGCCGTCGTAATCCCCGGGCACGGCGTCCCAGCCGGGTCCACCCAACAGCCGCGGCACGGTGACTGCCACGTAGCCGCCGCTCGACATCAGCACCTGCCAGGTGCCGTCGGCGCGCGTGTAGACCGCCGGGTCGGCCAGGCCGTCGCCGTCGAAGTCCCCGGCCATCGCCGCCTTGCCGTTCCCGCCCAGGAATCCGGTCA
>CAZEVX010000205.1:0-5699 GCA_964515705.1 uncultured Verrucomicrobiota bacterium
CACGGATCGCGCCGGGAGTGCCCGCGGACAAGCGCAACTCCCGCAAATCGGGGCGCCAACATTGGCCTTGATGTCCGGCCCGCGACGCGCCATGCTGCCTTGACGACTCCGGCAATCGCGCCGGGGGCTGCCGTGGAATTGGCCATGACCCGTCTGATGGTTCTTGCTCACCTGTCATTGCTCACCCTGCTGCCGCGGCCGGCCGCCGCCGAGCCGCCCGTGCTCGCGGCGGCCGTGCAGGGGGCCATCGGGCCGGTCACCGCCCGGTTCATGATCCGGGCCCTGGAGCGCGCCGAGGCGGAGAACGCCGCCGCGCTGGTCTTCGAACTGGACACCCCCGGCGGCCTGGACGACGCCATGCGCGACATTGTCAAGCGCATCCTGGCGTCCAAGGTCCCCGTGGTCATCTACGTGGCGCCCGCGGGCGCGCGCGCCGCTTCGGCCGGGACCTTCCTCACCCTGGCCGCCCACGTCGCCGCCATGGCGCCCGGCACCGCCATCGGCGCCGCCCATCCCGTGGCCATCGGGCAGGGGATGCCGGCCGACTCGAACCTGACGATCAAGGCCGCCCAGGACGCCGCCGCCTATATCCGCGCAATCGCCGAACAGCGCGGCCGCAACCGCGCCTGGGCCGAGCGCGCCGTGTTCGAGAGCGTCTCGCTTTCGGACAGCGAGGCCCTGACCAACCGCGTGATCGACCTGGTCGCGACCGACACCACCGCCCTGCTCGAGATCCTGGACGGGCGCCGGGTGCTCCTGGACGACGGGCGCGCGGTGACGCTCCGGACGCGCGGCGTCCCGCTGCGGCGCCTCACCCTGACCTGGCGCGAGGAGATCCTCAAGACCCTCACCAATCCCAACCTGGCCTACCTGCTCTTCATGCTCGGGTTGCTGGGGATTTACTTCGAGTTATCGAATCCCGGCGCGATCGCGCCGGGCGTGGTCGGCGCGATCGCCCTGATCCTGGCCTTTTTCGCGTTCCAGACGCTCTCGATCAGCTACGCCGGTCTCCTGCTGATTGTTCTGGCGTTGGCCCTGTTTTTGATGGATATTTATATCGCGTCGGGCGGACTGTTGACCCTGGGAGGCATCGTGGCCCTGGTGATCGGATCGCTGCTGCTGTTCGACCGGGCGGCCGACCCGGCGCTGCGCGTGTCGTTGAGCGTGCTGGTGCCGGTGGTGGCGGTGACGGCCCTGTTCTTCGTGCTGGGCGCCGGGCTTTCGCTGCGCGCGATGCGGCGCCGGCCGGTGTCCGGGGCCGAGGGCCTGGTCGGGCAGGCCGGCGAAACGCGCACCCCGGTGGACGGCGGCGGCGGGAGCGTGTTCGCCGCCGGCACCCACTGGGACGCCGTGGCCGAGACGCCGATCCCGGCCGGCCGCCGCGTCACGATCACCGCGGTGCGCGGCATGACCCTGCGCGTAAAACCATACTGACCACGAGCCGCGCGCCGCGGACTCGCCATGATCCACGCCTTCGACCACCGCAACGCACACCCGCCTGCCGGCGTCGCGCCGGCGGCCCGCCCACAGGAGGACCCCCCATGCCCGGCCTGATTGCCCTGATCGTCATCATCCTGTTCATCGTCGTCAATTCCGTGCGCGTGCTGCGGGAGTACGAGCGCGGCGTGGTGTTCCGGCTCGGGCGGTTCGCCGGCGTGCGCGGGCCGGGCCTGATCATCCTCATCCCGCTGTTCGAAAAGATGGTCAAGGTGCCGCTGCGCACGGTCGCCATGGACGTGCCCCCGCAGGAGGTCGTCACCAAGGACAACGTCTCGGTCAAGGTCAACGCCGTGCTGTACTTCCAGGTCTTCGAGCCCAGCAAGGCCATCATCGCGGTGGAGGATTACCTCTTCGCCACCTCCCAGATGGGCCAGACGACCCTGCGCTCGATCCTCGGCGAGCACGAGCTGGACGACCTGCTCTCCAACCGCGAGAAGATCAACCAGAAGCTCCAGGAGATCATCGATTCGCGCACCGATCCGTGGGGCATCAAGGTCAGCGCCGTCGAGGTCAAGGACGTGGACCTGCCCGAGGGCATGCGGCGCGCCATGGCCAAGCAGGCCGAGGCCGAGCGCGAACGGCGCGCCAAGGTGATCCATGCCGACGGCGAGTTCCAGGCCTCCGCCAAGCTGAAGGATGCCGCCGACATCATGGCGCCGCAGCCGGTCTCGGTCCAGTTGCGCTACCTGCAGACCCTGACCGAGATCGCCACCGAGAAAAACTCCACGATTGTGTTCCCGCTGCCGGTCGAATTCCTCGAGTATTTCATCAAGAAACAGCCGCGGACCTAGCGGGCGGGCGCGTCGCTGACCGACGGTGGCAGCCGGGCGGCATCGGGGGCCGAGGCCGCGGCCCCGCGGTGGCGGATGGCGCGCGGCCTCGGCCATTCACGCCAACCATGCCCCCCCACCCCGCAGCCCGCGACCTGGACGCGATCCTGGACCAGACCCCGGGACTCTGGGACGGCCTGCGCGGCGCGCGCCTGCTCCTAACGGGCGGCACGGGGTTTATCGGCTGCTGGATGCTGGAAAGTCTGCTGTGGGCCGACGCCGCCCTGGCGCTGGGGACCGAGGTCATCGTGCTGACGCGGGATCCCGCCGCGTTCCGGCGCAAGGCGCCGCGGCTTGCCTGCCACTCCGCCGTGCGGCTGCTGGCGGGCGACGTCCGCACGTTCGAGCTGCCATCCGGCAAGTTCACGCACGTTATTCACGCCGCGGCGGACACCGACGCCGGCGCGGCCGAGAACGATCCGCTGGCCGTCTTCGAGACCCTGGTGCTCGGCACCCGCCGCGTGCTCGAGACCGCCCGCGCCGTCGACGCCCGCAGCATCCTGCTGGTCAGTTCCGGCGCGGTTTACGGCCGCCAGCCGCCCGACATCGCGCGCGTGCCGGAGGACGCGGCCACGGGGCCGGACCCGGCCGACTGGCGCGCGGCCTACGCCGAGGGCAAGCGGGCGGCGGAACAGATCGGGGTGTTGCATGCTCGCCAGGGCGCCGTCGAGGTCAAGATCGCACGCGGCTTCGCCTTCCTCGGACCGTACCTACCGTTGAACGGCCGATTCGCCGCCGGCAACTTCGTCCGGGACGCGCTGGCCGGCGGTCCGATCGTCGTCCAGGGAGACGGCACTCCCCTACGGTCCTATCTCTACGCCGCCGACCTGGCCGCCTGGCTCTGGACGATCCTGCTGCGCGGTCCGTCGGGGCGCCCGTACAATGTCGGCTCGGACCGGCCTGTCGCGATCGCCGACCTGGCGCGCCTGGTGTCAGCCTGCGCGCCGGGCCAGCCGCGGGTCGAGATTCGGGGCCAGCCCGCGCCCGGCCGTCCGCCCGACCGTTACGTTCCGGACACGGCGCGCGCGGCGCGCGAGTTGAACCTGCGCCCGACGGTCGCGCTCGAGGACGCCGTTCGGCGGACGCTCGACTGGCATCGGGCCGCCGGGCCGTGTATCATGCCGTGGTGAAGCGCTGACGGCGCCGGGGCGGGCGACCCGGCCCACAGCCATAGACGCCTCCCAATGACGACTCGCACGATGTCTGGTCGTTGCCGCGCGTGCGGCGGTCCGGCCGCCGCCGTGCTGCGGCTGCCGGCGATGCCGCGCGCCGTGCAGCGGCTGCCGCGGCCAAACGAGCTCCGAACGGACCGCCCGATCGCTCTGCGGGTCGTGCGTTGCCGGACCTGCGGACTCGTGCAACTGGCCGGCGCTCCGCCGCGGCACCGCTATGCCGGCGATTACCTGTTCTCCGTCAATTTTTCCCCCGCGGCGCGAGCGTATCAGCGCGCCCTGGCGGAGCACTGGATCCGCCGCCACGGTCTGCGCCGGCGCGCCGTGCTGGAAATCGGCGGCGGCGACGGCTGGTTTGCCGGGCTGCTGGCGGCCCGCGGGTGCGCGGTGACGCTGGTCGAGCCCGCGCCCGGCGCCTGCCGCCGCGCGCGGCGCCGCGGCCTGGCGCGCGTGGTGCAGGGCGCCTTCCCGGGCCGCGGCCTTCCGGCGGCGGCGCGCTTCGACGCCGCCGTGCTGCGGCACGTGCTGGAACACGCCGCCCGGCCGGTCGCCCTGTTGGCGGCCGTCCGCCGACGTCTGCGGCCAGACGGCCGTCTGCTGATCGAGGTTCCCAATCTCGACGGCATCATCGCCGGCGGACGGCTCCAGGATGTGTATGCCGAGCACCTGTCCTACTTCACCCCCGCGGCGCTGGCGCGCGCCATCGAACAAGCCGGGTTCCGCCTGCTGGAACTCGGGACCCTCGAGGGCGGCGACTACCTGGAGTGCGCCGCCATGCCGGCCCGGCGCGGGATCGAGCGTCTGGCGTCCGACCTTGCCGGACTGCGGCGCCGCGTGCGCGCGCTGATCCGCGGGGCGCGCAACGCCGGGCGCACGGTGGCCGTGTACGGCGCCGGCGGACGCGGCGTCTCGCTGCTGGCGCTGATCGGCGCCCGCGACCTGGGCCTGGCGTATGCCGTGGACGCGGATGCCAAGAAATGGGGACGGCGCACGCCCGTCACCCGCCTGCCGGTCGTCTCCCCGGCCGTCCTGCGGCGACGGCCGACCGACGACCTGCTGATCACCGCCACGGCCTTCCAGGACGAAATCGTCCGGGAACTCGCCTGGTTCCGCGCCGACGGCCGGCGGCGCCTCGGCGTGCTAACCCCCGCGCCGCGCTGGCTGCCGCGGCGCCCGGCGCGCCGCGTCCAACCGGGAGGCTGCGTTTGACCATGACCCGCCCCCCTCTCAACGCCGTGCGGCGCCGCGTGCGCCGGGCCGTCGTGCGCATGGCGCACCGCGCGCACGCCTCGCATGTGGGCAGCGCCCTGTCGATGGTCGACATCCTCTGCGTCCTGTATTGGCGCATCCTGCGGATCGATCCCCGCCGGCCCGGGCGGGCCGACCGCGACCGGTTCCTGTTGAGCAAGGCCCACGGCAGTTCGGCCCTGTATGCCGTGCTCGCCGAGCGCGGATTCTTCCCCGCCCGCCTCCTGGACGGCTACGCCTTGGACGGCGGCCGGCTGCCCGGCCACCTCGACCGGGACGCCGCCCCGGGCATCGAAATATCGGCCGGCTCCCTCGGCCACGGCCTGCCGATCGGGGTCGGCCTGGCACTCGCCCTGGAGCGCGCCGGCAGGCGCGCGCGGGTGGTCGTGCTGCTGGGCGACGGCGAATGCAACGAGGGGTCCGTCTGGGAAGCGGCCATGCTGGCCGCCACGCTGCGACTGAAGCATTTGACCGCCGTGGTGGACGCCAACCGGCTCCAGGGCTTTGGCCGCACGCACGAGATCATGGGCCAGGACAACCTGGCCGCGCGCTGGCGGGCGTTTGGCTGGACGGCGATCGCGGCGGACGGCCACGACGTCGACGCCCTGACCGATGCGTTGCGCGCGCCGCAGGCCGGCCCCAAGGTCGTGATCGCCCACACGGTCAAGGGCAAAGGCGTCTCGTTCATGGAAGACCGGCTGGAATGGCATTACCGGTCGCCCACCGATGCCCAGTTCGAGCAGGCCATGAAGGAATTGGCGTGAACACATCCCGCCCGACCGCGGACTGTAGGAGCCCGGCCCCTGCCGGGCGACCGCCCGCGCCCACCGCCCATCCATCGCCCGCCTGGAGGCGGGCTCCTACAATCCCATCCCGCCTGCCCGCGGACTGTAGGAGCCCGGCCCCTGCCGGGCGACCGTCCCCGCCCACCGCCCATCCATCGCCCGCC
>CAZEVX010000206.1:0-5676 GCA_964515705.1 uncultured Verrucomicrobiota bacterium
CGAAGCGGCGCTGAGCCGTTCCCGTGCACGGATCGCGCCGGGAGTGACCGCGGACCAGCGCAACTCCCGCAAATCGGGGGCGCCAGCAGAGCGTTGACAGGCGCCGATAAACCTGTCATACCATGGCTCGCAGAGGTGCAACGGGCGGCGACGCGGTCCCGCCCGTTCGACGGAAGGCGGTGTGTTGTGGCGCATATCATCGGCTTGTCGGGCCCCGTCAAGGGGCAGAAGTTTGACCTGGCCAAGGACCGGACCACCATCGGCCGCAATCCTGGCAACGATATTGTCCTGGCCGACGAAGCCGTGTCCTCGCAGCACTGTTACATTGCCCGGCGGGGAGAAGAGTTCGTCGTCCGCGACCTGAACTCCACCAACGGGACCGTGCTCAACTTCGAGCGCATCGCCGACGAGGCGGTCCTCAAGCCGAAGCAGGTGCTGCAGATCGGCAGTTGCGAGTTCCTGTTCGACGGCGCCGTACCGGGCGAGACCGGCGTCTCGGCCCCGGTGACCCAGGTGCTGGTGGACGTCGAGAAGCCGGTCATCAGCCCGACGTTTTTCGAGAGCGTCTCGCCGTTCGGCACGCGCCGCAAGCGCGGGCGCAAACTGTGGGCCGGCCTGCTCGCGATCGTCGGCCTGACCACCCTGGTGATCCTGGGGTATTTCCTCTACCTGATGCAGCGGTGAGCGCGGTGGGGTCGCCGTCGCCCGCCGCGGGATGCCGCATGCAAGCCTGCCCGGCGATCCGGACGGGGTCTCGGTCCGGATTCACGCTCATCGAACTGCTCGTGGCCATGGCGGCCGCGCTGGTCCTGGCGGGAGTCGCCGGGGCGCTGCTCTTCGGCATTCTGCGCACGCTGGACGTCCAGGCGCGCTGGCGCGCGCAGGCGCTGCCGGCCGGCGCGGCGGTCGAGGCCCTGGCTGCCGACCTGGCCGGCGCGGCCGCCCCCTGGGGCGCGACCAGTCCGGTCTTCCGGCTGGAGCCGTCCCCGGCAGCCGGCGCGCCGTGGTCCTTGCGGGTGCTGACGGCATCGCCGGACGGCCGGGGCGCCTACGCCCTGCAGGACGTCGCCTACGCTGCCGGGGCGGGGTCCGGGCTGGTCCGCGTCGCGCGCGCTTTCCGGGACGGCCTCGGCGCGCCACGGACGGACCGCTGGGAACAGGCCGACGCCGTGCGGATCGAGGTGTTCGACGGCCAGGCCTGGACGGACGCCTGGCCCGCGGCGCGCGCGGCCGGGCTGCCCCGGGCCGCGCGCATCACTCTTCCAGCCGCGCCAGCCGGCGGCACCGAGGTGCTGATCCCGGCCGGATGCCCGATCGAGCGCCCGCCAGGCCGCTGACGCCGCGCGGTCGCCGGCCGGGGTGCGTCCTTACTCCGATGGCGTTTCGGGAACGCTGTCCAAATCCCGCCGCAGGCGTTCCCACGCCCGCCGCAGGGCGGCGTCGCTTTCGGGCAACGTCTCCCAACGCGGCGCGCGCGCCAGGATGGCGCGGGCGGCGCGGCGCTGTCCGTTCTCGGCCAAGCTGCGGGCGGCGCGGTACGCGCGGTCGGCCGCCGCGGCGCCGCGTCCGGAGGTCTCATAGGCGCGGGCGGCCTGCTGCAGGGCGCCGGCCATGTCCAGGTATCTCCCGGCCAGGCGCCAGGCGTCGGCCGCCGCATCGTAGCAGGCCGCCGCCGCGGCGGGCCGGCGCCGGAGGGCGTGGAGGCGGGCCTGGGCGAGGGCGGCCGCGGCGCGCGCGCCGGGGTTGGCCGACGCCAGGTCGCGTTCGGTGAACCGGGCCAGCAGGGCGTCGGCCCCGTCGAGGTCGCCGGCGTCGCAGCGCAGGTCGGCGAGCAGGCTGAGAGCCTCGACGCGGCGGCCGTCGCGCGGCGCGCCGGGCGCGGTGGCGATGGGGTCGAGCAAGGCGGCGGCTTCGTCCGGGCGCCCCAAGGCGCGGGCCAGACGGGCGTCCAGCAGCGGCAAGTCGGGGTTCGTGTCCCCCGTTCGCGCCAGGGCCAGGCGCGCCTCGTCCAGCCGGGCGCGGGCGTCGTCGGCCTGGCCGAGGGCCGCCAGGCAGGCGGCCAGGTTGTAGGCGCAGGCGGCCGCGGCGGACGGCCGATCCATCACCCAGGCCCGCGCCAGGGCTTGGCGGTAATAGGGCGCCGCCTGGTCGGGCGCGCCCGCCGCGTAGGCGGCGCGCGCCAGCGACAGCGCGCGGTCGAGGTCCGGGTCGGCGGGCGGAGCGGGCGGCGGCGACTTGCATCCGGCGCCGGCCAGCAGGAGGCCGGCGGCCAGCCATGGGAACAAGAGTCGGTTCATGGGTACGCTCGCGGGGGCGGGTTGGTGGGCGGCCGGTCGGTCCAGGGGATTTGGGACGGCGGGATCAGGGGCCCGACGCCGGGCGGCTCGATGTACTTGTGGACGAGCCAATGGCGCTGGAGCCCTTCGATCAGGACACGGGTTTCCCGCAGGGTGTCCTGGGCCTGCAGGGTCACCGGCGGCACGTCGCGCCGCAAGACGGCCTCGGCGGCCTCGAGGGTCTTGCGCGCCTGGGTGGCTAGCGGCGGAATCTCGTCGAGCACGGCGTGGGTCTTGGCAATCGTCGGCTCCAACCGGGTGCGGATGGCGTCGAGCACCTCGGCGGCCTGCTTGGCCAGGTCGGTGTCCGGGACGCAGGGGATGCGGCTGTCCGGCGGCATCGGGGGAGCGCTCCGGGCGCCGACGCTGATGTCCACATACGAATCCCCGGTGACGATCAGCGTTTTTTTGACCAGCGCCACGGAGTTGGTGCGCACGAAGCGGTGGTAGCTTTCCTTCAGTTCGAACGTGGCGCGCAGGGTGCCATCCTCGGCCGGCTCGAGGCCGACCACGCTGCCGGCCACGGTGTCCCGGATTTTCACCTCCGACCCTTTGCGCAGGCCGTAGGCGCCCTCCTCCGCCGTGAACACGGCCAGCAGCCGGAACTTGGGTTCGAACAGCCCCTGGGCGCGGCCGGCCAGGAACACGCCCGCCACCAGCGCGGCCACCGCCAGCAGCACAAAGACCCCCGTGATCTCGTTGACAAATCGGAACTTGAAGGTGCGATCCATCATGGTCGTGACTCCTGGTCCGCCGTCGCCGGAGCGCCCGTGCCGGCGTGGCTGTCGCGGGGTTCGAGCGTTGCCCCGCGCAGCCGGTAGTGTGCCGCGTCCCGCGGAGCGGTCCGCGCGGAATCCCAGCCGGGGTCGGCCAGCCACAGCACGGCCGCGCCGCGCGATCGGACCGCCGCGACCGCGTTGACGAGCGCGTCCCAGAAGGCGGGCGGCACGCCCCGCAGCGGGTATTCCAGCAGCACGAGCCGCGGTGTCCCGAGCAGCGCCCGGACCCATTCCGCCCGGCGCCGATCGTGCGGCGCGCACAGCGCCGGGCGCACCGCCGGCAGCTCCGGCAGCCCGAGGGCGCGCGCCAGCGCCGTCGCTTCCTCGAGAATCTCGCCGACCGGGCGCCGGGTATGGTGGCGCTGCGAGAGGGTGACGTTCTCGTTGACGTTCAGGTTGCTGATCCAGCCGTGCCCGGCAAAGACGCGCCCGATCCTGGCCCGCCGGCGCAGGGTCTCTTCCGGCGGCATGGCCGCCCAGGACGCCCCCAGAAACGACACGGTTCCCGTGTCGGGATCCAGGAGCCCCTCCGCCAGGTCGGCCAGCGGCAGGTCTTCCCGGCCGGGCTCGGAATCGATCCAAGCCAGGTCGCCCGGCGCCAGCCGCAGGCTAACCGGCCCGATCCCGGCATGCAGCAGCGGGGCCGGGGCCAGGGAGGCCTGCGCGAACTCGAGGAGCGGGGGTGTGGGGTCGAGGGTCATGGCGGCCTGGGGCGGCGCCCCGTTGGACATCAGATATAGGTCAGCACCGAGACGATCGCCGAAATGACGAACAGGGCGGCGATCGAGCGCACGACCGCCCGGGTGGCGGCTTGGGGGACCTCGGTGATCGAGGTCTGCACGCTGGTTCCCTCGATCAGGCACAACGCGGCAGTTGCCAGGCCGGGCAGGAAGGTCTTGGCCAGCAGGTTGTACAGGTCGGCCGGGCGCAGGCCCCGCAGCACGGTCTGGAAGAAGAGCGCCGGATCGAGCGTCCCGATTCCGAACAGGATGCCGAAGCCGTAGCCGCTGAGGAACGCCACGAGCGTGAACCAGATCGTCAGGCAGAACACGGAGAGCGCCATCGCCAGGGCGCGCGGCAGGGCCAGGTAGAGCAGCGCGTCCAGGCCCTGGGCTTCCAGGACGCGGAGTTCGCCGAAGACCTTCATCGTCGCCAGTTCCACGGCGATGGCCGTGCCGCTGCGCCCGATGATGATGAAGTTGACCAGGAAGGGCGCCAGTTCCCGCAAAATCACCGTGATCAGGACGGCGCCCAGCAGGTCCGACTGCCCGGCGCGCGTCAGCCAGACCTGGGCCTGGACGACCACGGACACCCCGGTCAGCAGGGCCACCAGCGACACGAACCGCAGGGCCTCGACCCCGGTGAAGAGCAGTTGGCGGGCGAATACCGCGCGCGTCGTGCGCGGCCAGTGCCGCGGATGGGCCGCCAGGCGCAGGATCGCCCAGACCAGGGCGAACAGCCGCATCTCGCTGCGCGCCCGCAGGAGCGTCTGGCGTCCGATGGGGCCGAGGAGCGTCATGGCGATGATCCGCCGGCCGGGCGGCCGCGGTCCGCCGGGATCGCGCCGAGCAGCGCCTCGAGGCGCCGCCCGTAGGCCACGTAGATCGCGGGCGCATCCAGGCGGTGGGCCGACTGCGGGTCGTGGAAGACCGCGCCGAGATGCGGCTCGATCGAGATGCCGCCGTCGTAGCCGCGCCGCAGCAGGTCCGCCAGGATGCGCTGGACGTCGCCGTCGCCGTCGCCGGGGAAGGTGTAGACCGCCCGCCCGGCCGCGGCGTCGAAGCGGCCGTCCTTGACGTGCACGTAGGCGATATGCTCGCGGACGTGCGCGTAAAAGTCCCACGACGACTGCTTCGGGCAGGGCGGCGGCCGGCGGCGGTCGTCGCTGAAGACGGGGTTGCCGGTGTCGAAGCACAGCCGCAGCCCGGGGACGTGTTCCAGCAGGCGCAGGGTGAACGGCCAGCCCATGCCCCCGTAGTTCATGCAGTTCTCGTGGACGGGCGTCAGGCCGGCGTCGGCGAATCGCCGCTGAATCTCGCGCAGCCGCCGAAAGCGTTCGGGCTCCTGGTGGTCGTCGCCCGGGCCGACGGCGTAGCTCATGATCCGCACCAGGCGCGTGCCCAGGCGCTGCATGCGCGGGATCGCCCGTGCGATTTCCGCCAGGGTCGTCTCGAAGGGGTCCGCCACCCGCTTGCTCCAGTTGCCGATCGCCGAGCCGAAGCAGTTGACCGACACCCCGGCCGCCGCGAGGGTGTCGGCCAGGCGCGCGAAGGCCGTCTCCGGGAGGTCGTGGATCCAGTCGGGCTCGAACCCCGGCACCTGGACCTTGCGCGCTTCGAGGTGGCGCCAGCCGAGTTCCCGGGTGACCCGGATCTGCGTCTCGAGCGCCATCCCTGCCTCGTCCGCGAATCCGGTCAGATACATGAGCGCGCCTCCCGCGATGGCCGTTTGATAACACGGGGCTCGTGTGATGTCAACCGCGCGCCCTCGGACCGCGTAAGGCCTCAGAAGCTGTGAAATAATCGCCCGGTGTGGGCACCGGGCCTACAACAAGGGGCGAA
>CAZEVX010000207.1:0-5675 GCA_964515705.1 uncultured Verrucomicrobiota bacterium
GGTTTCCTGGCCATGCCTGCCTTTTACACCCCGCACCCGCCGCCTGTCAATACATGAATACCCATTATCTCGGACTGACCCCTTATCTTATCGGCGCTCGACCCGGACCCGGCGTCTGCCGGAGGTCTTGACGGCGGACGAATGCCGCCGGCTGTTCGCGCGGATGGCCGGCACGGTGCGGCTGATGGCGCAACTGCAGTACGGCGCCAGGCTGCGGGTGATGGAGTTGATCCGGCTGCGGGTCCAGCATCTCGATCTCGAGCGGGGCCTGGTGACCGTGCGGGCCGGCAAGGGCGGCAAGGACCGGGTGACCGTGCTGCCGGACGGCCTCAAGCCGCCGCTGACCGAGCACCTGCTGCGGGTGCGGGGCCTGTTCGAGCGCGACCGGGCGGCGGGGGTTGCCGGCGTCTGGCTGCCGCCGCCGGTCGAGCACAAGCTGCCGAAAGCCGGCGCGCGCTGGGAATGGCAATGGGTGTTCCCGTCGCGCGAACTCTCCGTGGACCCGCGCAGCGGGTTGCGGCGCCGGCACCACGTGCTGGAGGGCGCCTACCAGGCGGCCGTGCGCAAGGCGGCGCAGGCGGCCGGCCTGGCCAAGCGGGTCACGCCGCACGTGCTGCGCCACTCGTTCGCGACGCACCTGCTGGCGGCCGGCCAGGACATCCGCACCGTGCAGGACCTGCTGGGTCATGCCGATGTGTCCACGACCATGATCTATACGCATGTCTTGAACAAGCCCGGCGTGAGCGTGACCAGTCCGTTCGACCGGCTGTAAGCACGGCGCCATGCGCTCCCCCCTATGGCGGTGTATTTTGCCGGACGGAGGCCGCGGGTCAAGCTCATTATCGCTCATATATCGCTCGTATCTGCTCGGGTAGGTGCTGGTTTTCGGGGTCGGGGTCGGGTCGCTATCGGCAGTCTACCGCTATTTCGACCCCGATAGCGACTCCGACCCCGATGCCATGGACAGACGGAGATCGCTGAATGGGGACCTGAGCAGTTACTCGTCATCTTCCGTTCGGGACAGAACACCGTTGGGCGACGGCGATCGCCCGGCGGGGGCCGGGCTCCTACAGAAGCATCGGGTCGCTCGGCGGCCGACAAGCTCCCGACGCGGCAACGTCCCGCCCGGGTGGCGCGGCGGGTCGGACCCCGTGGCGGCTCGGCAGCATGCGCGCCGTAGCGGCGGCTTTACGCGCCGCGTAGGCGGGAGCCTCGCCCTCCAGTTGCCCACGCCCTATCGGCACCTGTGGAGGGCGAAGCCGCGCTGAGCCGTTCCCGTGCACGGATCGCGCCGGGAGTGACCGCGGACAAGCGCAACTCCCGCACATCGGGGGGTCAAACTCCGCGCTTGACTTCCCGGGCGCGCATGCGCAGAGTATCGCGCACGTCACGGGCGAGGGACGGCCGGCGCCGTCCGGCCAGAGCCAGGAGTGGATGTCATGCCGAATATCAGCAGCGCCTTCAAACGGATGCGGACGTCGGAAAAAGCGCGCCAGCGCAACCGGTCCGCCAAGTCGGAGATCACCACGCTGCGCCGCCGGCTGTTCGAGACCTGCGCCGCCAACGACGCCGACAAGAGCCGCCAGGCGCTGCGGGCCTACAGTTCGGCCCTCGACAAGGCCGCCAAGAAGGGCATCCTGAAGAAAAACACCGCCGTCCGCCGCAAACGCCGCGGCGCGGCGATGGTCGCCAAGCTTGGCGCCGCCCCCGCGCCCGCCGCCGCGGCGCCCGCGCCCGCCGCGCCGTCGGCCTGACGGCCGCTCCGGTCCGCGGCCGCGCGGTTCACCAGGTCTCGACGATCTTCTCGACGATCCGCTTGGCCAGGTCTTGCGAGGCCGGCCGGACGGCGTCGCGCTTGGCGCCGGCGAGATTGCCGGCGTAGAGGAAGGTGGCCTCGCCGATCACCGCGCCCTCGTTGATCACCTGCTGGGTGCGCGCGCGCTTGAGCGTGAATTGGACGTGCAACGTCATGCGGTATTCGCGCGGCTTGGCGGTGTCGACGCGGTCGTAGCGCAGGGGCGTCAGGGTCAGGGCCGTCAGGACCGACTCCAGGATCACGTCGGCCTGGTCGGCCGGCCGCAGCCGCAGCGTGCCGTCCTTCTGGAACTCGGCCAGGGTGGCGTTGGTGGCCTCGACTTCCAGCAGCGGCTCGTGGCATTGATTCTCGAACAGGCGCACGTGAATGGTCTTGATGTCCGGCGGCAGCGTACTGCCCAGCCGGTACCCGACGCAGCCCGGCAGCGCCGTCATCCCCGCCATCCCGGCGGCCAGGGCCGCCGCCCGCACGGTCCGCGTCATGGGACGGCCTCCTGTTGGCGGCGCAGGCCTGCCAGGCGCGCCTGGGCCTGGTCGGACCAGGCGGAGCTGGGATACTCGTCGATCACGCGCTCGTAGCCCAGGCGCGCGGCGCGCAGCCGCGCCTGGCGCTGTTCGGGATCGCGCGTGAAGCCCGCGGTCTTGTGGTAGAGTCCGGCCTGCCGGAAGAGCTGCCCGGACAGGTCTTGCTGCAAGCCGGCCAGCAGGTCGCGGGCGTTGGGCGTCATCGCGCTGTAGGGATACCAGTCAATGAACCCCTGGAAGAGGGCGGCGGCGTTTTCGTGGAGGTCGGCGGCCACCGGGTACTGGCGCGCCAGCCGCTCGGCGCAGGTCGCCTGCCCGAAGAGCGCCTGCTCGGCCAGCGGGCTGAGCGGGTAGCGCTGGTAATAGAGACCGTAGGCGTCCATGGCCAGGTCGTACTGCTCGTTCTTGGCATAGATGCGCGCGATGCGGAACTGGAGTTCGGGGGCGCGTTTCCACTGCTGGCCGTTTTGGATCAGGCTCTCGAACATCGGGATGGCGTCTTCCGGGGCGTCCACCTTGAAGCCCAGGACGTTGCGGCCGCTGGCGGCCGTCGCGTCGGCGATGGCGTACATGCGCTCCAGGACCTCGTCGTAGGGGAAGAACCCGGCATAGGCGCGCACCAGAATCTCGTACTCCTCGAAGGCCTTGCGGGGCTTGCCGCGGCGCTCGAGCAGCCGGCAGTAGGCCAGTTGCGCCGTCGGCGCCTCGGCGGCGTCGGGCCAGGCGTTCACCAGCGCCAGGAAGGCCTTGGAGGCGCGGATCAGCCGCCCGTCGTCGCGCAACCGATTGGCCAGTTCCAACTGCGCCGCCGGGGTGCGGGCCGACGGCCGGTAACGTTCCCACCAATGCCGTTCGGTGCGCGGCGTCTTGGCGCCGTCGGCCGGGGGCTCGGTGCGCGCCGCGCCGACCGCCGCGGCCGCCACCAGGATCGCCAGCGCCAGTCGTCCTGTCGCGGTCTTCAGTGACATGTCCGCAACCTTATGCCGGGCGGCCGGCGGGGTCAAGCGCGGAAAACGTGTTAGGGCCGCGGGGCGCCGCTTCGGCGGGCCGGCCGAGCGAGCCGTGACGACCCCGCGGCGCCCTCCGCGCGGTCAGCGCGGATCGAGGCGCACCTTGACCACGATCTTTTTCACCGGCGCGGGGCGGCCGGCGGCATGCCCGGGCGCGTGGGCGTCATGCGGCCAGAACACGGCGAACGCCCCCGGCCGCAGGGTGAACCAGGTCCCGCGGCCGGCCAGCAGCAGGCAATCGCGGTCGCCGGCATAGGGGTGCGTCACGCGCAGGGTGTCCACGTCGGCCACGCCGATGCGCTCGGCGCCGGCGGCCAGCGCCTGGATGTCGAGGTAGCGCCGGTGGGCCTCCCAGGGCCCGGCCGTGCCGGCGCGCGGGGTATAGCGCGAGACGATCGCGAAGACCCGGTCGCCGTCGAGCGCCAGGCGGCCGTCGGGCAGCGCGGCCAGGTCGCGGTCGCGCAGGAACCGCAGGCCGCGCGCCAGGGCGGGGCCGAGCGCGACATAGGCGGACACCCGTTGCAACGCGTCGAGAATCATGTTGCGCTCCTGTCTGGCCGCTCCATGCGCGTGTCGCGGAGGCCCTTCAGGCGCTCAACGCGGCGTAGACGGCCTCGGCGATCGCCAGGTGGCCGGTCGGATTCGGGTGGACCGGCTCGGGGCAGAAGGTATCGGCGGGGTAATACTGGAGCAGCCGCTGGAAGAGCACGTGGGTGGCGACGTGGCGCGTCCGGAACTCGCGGGCCAGGGCGTGCACGACCGCCAGGTACGCCGGCAGCAGCGCCAGGACCTGGCCGCGCTGGGTGTCAACGCCCCGCGCGCTGCTGATGTAGAACGGATCGATCAGCAGCACGCGGCAGCGCGGCAGCTCCCGGCGGGTGCGTTCCAGGATCGCGCGGTAGGCCTCCGCGAAGCGCGCCGGCGTCACGGCGGTGTCCTTTTCGTTGCGCCAGTGGGAATGCAGATCGTTGATCCCGATCTTGATCGCCAGCCAGTCCGGACGGTGGCGCAGCACGTCGTCCGTCCAGCGGTTGCGCAGGCCGGTGACGCGGTCCCCGCTGATGCCCTTGTTGACGATCGTCACGCGCTTGGCGGGCTCGCGGACGGTCACCAGGTCCGCGAACAGTTTGACGTAGCCGCCGCCCAGCGGGCGCTGGGTATCGCGCCGGCCGCAATCGGTGATGCTGTCGCCGATGAACACGATCGTCTGCCCGTCCCGCATCCGAATCGCCATGGTGCTCGCCTTTCCGCCGGGTGGCGCTCTCCTGGTGGCCTTGCTTGTTCGCTCGCGCCCGCCCTGCCGCCCGTCGGCCGCGGCGCCGCGCCATCCGGCCGCGGGTCTCCGCGCGCGCCCGTCTCATCCGCGGCCGCAGCACTTTTTGAACTTGCGGCCGCTGCCGCAGGGGCAGGGATCGTTGCGGCCCACCTTGGGGCTGTCGCGGCGACGGGGTTCGGGCGGGCCGGCGGGCGCCCGGCCGGGGCCGCCGGCCGGGCCGAGGGAGGGCGCCTGCTCGTGGACCAGGCGCACGGGCGGGGCGGCCCGCAGGCGTTCGTAGACCTGCAGCGAGGTGGTCGAGCGGAAGATGCGGGTGACGACCTCGCTCTTGATCGTGTCCATCAGCGAGCCAAACATGTCGAAGGCCTCGCGTTTGTATTCCACCAGCGGGTCCTGCTGGCCGTAGGCCCGCAAGCCGACGCTCTGCCGCAGGGCGTCCATGGCGCGCAGGTACTCCTGCCAGTGCGTGTCGATGGCGTGCAGCAGGATGTAGCGTTCCATGACCGGCAGCATGGCGGGGTCCTCGGCCTGGACCTTGAGCGCGTAGGCTCGCCGCACGGCGTCCATCACCCGGCCGGCGACCGTCTCCGGATCGAGGGGCGCGCGGCCGAGGTCGTCGCGCCGCAGCCCCACCGGGAAGGTGGCATGCACCCAGTCCAGGAAGGCGGCGACGAGATCGGGCGTGGCGTCGGCGCAGGCTTCCCGGGCATGGCTCTCGACGACGTCGGCCATGAGATCGTCGAGCGCCTCGCGCACGGACTCGGCCATGACCAGCTCGTCGCGGAATCCGTAGATGATGGCGCGCTGCTTGTTCATGACGTCGTCGTACTCGAGGGTCCGGCGGCGGATCGAGTAATTGTGCTGCTCGACGCGGCGCTGGGCGGTCTCGATCGAGCGGTTGAGCCAGGGGTGCTCGAGTTCCTGGCCCTCTTCGAGGCCCATGCGCCCCATCAGGTGCGAGATGCGCTCGGAGCCGAACAGGCGCATGAGGTCGTCTTCGAGCGACACGTAGAAGCGCGAGGACCCCGGATCGCCCTGGCGCGCGCAGC
>CAZEVX010000208.1:0-1419 GCA_964515705.1 uncultured Verrucomicrobiota bacterium
CCGCCCGACAGCCGGCGCGCGCGCCCGAAGAGAATCGCCAGCATCGCCAGCACCGCCACCTGGCAGGTGAAGGCTTTGGTCGAGGCCACGCCGATTTCGGGACCGGCGTGCAGGTACACCCCGCGCCCGGCCTCGCGCGCGATGGTCGAGCCCACCACGTTGCAGATGCCCAGCACCGTCGCCCCCTTGCGCATCGCCTCGCGCACGGCCTCGATCGTGTCGGCCGTTTCCCCCGACTGGCTCACCGCCAGCATCAGGGTGTCGCGCTCGAGGATCGGGTTGCGATAGCGGAACTCGGCCGCCTGCTCGACATCCGCCGGCAGGCCGGCCAGGTCCTCGAACAGGTACTTGCCCACCATCCCGGCGTAATACGAGGTCCCGCAGGCCGCCAGGCTCACGCGCGCCACGCGCACGATATCGGCCGGCGTCATCTGGATGCCGTTCAGCCGGGTCGTGCCGTCCTTCTCCAGCAGCCGGCCGCGGATGGCGTTGGCCAGGGCCTGCGGCTGCTCGTGGATCTCCTTGGCCATGAAGTGCTCGAAGCCGCCCTTCTCGATCTGGCCGAGGTCCCAGTCGATGCGCGTCACCGTTCGGCTGACCGGCACGTTCTGCCGGGAGGCGATGTCCGGCCCGTCGGCAGTGACCGCGGCCAGGTCGCCGTCGTTCAAAAACACCACCTGCTGGGTGCGGGCAATGATCGCGCTGACGTCCGAGGCCACGATCGCCTCGCCGTTCCCGACCCCGATGGCGATCGGGCTGCCCTGGCGCGCCACCACGATGCGGTCGGGGTGCCGGTGGCTGATGACGGCGATGCCGTAGGTCCCTTCGACGCGTTCGAGGGCCGCCGCCACGGCGCGCCGCAGGTCGCCCTCGTAGCACAGCTCGATCAGGTGCGCCAGGACCTCCGTGTCGGTTTCGCTGGCGAACACGAATCCCTTGCGGATCAGGCCGTCCTTGAGCGCCGCGTAGTTTTCGATGATCCCGTTATGAACCACAACGAACGCCCCGTTGCGGCTGATATGCGGGTGGGCGTTGGCCTCCGTGGGCGCGCCATGCGTCGCCCAGCGCGTGTGCCCGATGCCCAGGGTATAGGCCGGGCCGGCGGCGTCCGGGATCTCGGCGGCGACCCGGTCCGCCAGCGCCGCGATCTTGCCAACCGTCCGCACGCGCAGCAGGTCCGGCCGGTCGGCGGCCTTCAGGGCGATGCCGGCGGAATCGTAGCCGCGGTACTCCAGCCGCCGCAGGCCGGAGAGGATGGCTTCGGTCGCATTGCGTCCGCCCACGTATCCCACAATCCCGCACATGGCACGCCCTCCCCTCGGCCTACCACAATGGCCGCCGCACGATCACCTGCCGGCGATCCTGGCCGACCGACACCATCGTCACCGGCAGGTCGAGCGCGTTCTCGATCATCCGCAG
>CAZEVX010000208.1:1519-5664 GCA_964515705.1 uncultured Verrucomicrobiota bacterium
GCCGCAACTGCACCAGGTCCAGCCAGCCGCAGCGCCGCGGGCGGCCGGTGGTGGCGCCGTATTCGCCGCCGCGCTGCCGCAGGGCTTCACCGGTGGCGTCCTGCAATTCGCTCGGGAACGGCCCTTCGCCGACGCGCGTGGCGTAGGCCTTGCTGACCCCGTAAATCCGGCCGACGGCGTGCGGGCCGACGCCCGCGCCGACGCAGACGCCGCCGGCCAGGGTATGGGAACTGGTGACGAAGGGATAGGTGCCGGCCCCGATGTCGAGCATCGCGCCCTGGGCGCCCTCGAACAGCACCCGGCGTCCGCGCCGCAAGGCGTCGTCCAGCAGTTCGCCGGTGTCCGCCACCAGGCCGCGGAACGGCCGGGCCAACGCCAGCGTGTCGCGCGCCACCCGCGCGACGTCGCACGCCTCGCGCGCCACGGCCGCCGGCAGCAGCGGACGCTTGGCCGCCAGGCAGATCTTCAGGCGCTCGCGGAAATAGGCTTCGTCCAGGGCGTCGGCCAGGCGCACCCCCGTGCGCGCCGCGCGGTCGGCATAGGCCGGCCCGATCCCGCGCTGGGTGGTCCCGATCTTGCCGGCGCCCAGGCCGGCTTCCGACGCCTTGTCGAGCGCCGGGTGACACGGCAGGATCAGGTGCGCCTCGCCGCTGATCCGCAGGCGCCGCGCCCAGGCGGCGCGCGGCAGGCCGACGGCCTTCAACTCCTCGGCCAGCTTGCGCAGGTTCAGCACCACCCCGCCGCCGATCAGGTTCAGCACCCGCGGCCGCAGGATGCCCGACGGCAGGATGTGAAAGACGTGCTTGCGGCCGGCATGATAAACCGTGTGGCCGGCATTGTCCCCGCCCTGGAACCGGACGACCACGTCGGCCCGCGCCGCCAGGGCGTCCACGATTTTGCCCTTGCCTTCGTCGCCCCACTGCGCCCCGACAATCGCGATCGACGGCATGAATGACACTCCTAAAATACCCGCCGCGGCGGATTCCAGTCCGTCTTGCTTGAGCGTGGCGGCGCAGCTTCCGCCGAGCGGCCCGACGGAGCAACGATAGTAGGACACGGACGGGGAGTCGAGACCCGATTTCGACCCGGGTCAGCGGTCTTCGAACAGGATCACGTCGCCGTCGCGACGCGCCGCCACCGTGGCCGTCGGCGCGTAGGTATAGGTCAACGGATCGGTCAGCGCTTTGGGGTATTGCTGCTCCCCGCCGTTGGCCGCCAAGGTGAACCGGTAATCGGTTTGCGTGGCCGTGTTGCGGAGGGTCACGGTCACCGCATGGCTCGAGAGATTCCGGAATGCGTAGTCATCGAGCGTACTATCGCTCTCGCATCCCGGCAGGACCATCAGCGACAGGGCCATCCCAAGAACCGCACCAACCGCCATCGTCTTCATGGGGCCTTCCTTGTTGTCTGCGTTGCCGACGCGTTCTGTTCGCCACGGGTCCTGTCCGGCCGGCCATCAACCCGCGGCATGGTAGCATGCGGCGCGCGGTGGACATCCCTTTCACCGGCGCGGCGCGCCGCCGCTGAGGGGCCGGAGGGCGGCGAGCACGGCGTCCACCTGGGCGGGGGCGGTGCCGATGTAGTCGGCGGGATCGAGGCAGCGGTCGAGGTCGCGCGGCTTGAGGAGGCCGGCGACACGCGGCTGGGCCAGCAACACGTCGCGCAGCGTCCGGCCGGTCTCGAGGACGGCGCCGGCGGCCTGGCGCAGGATTTCGTGGGCCTCCTGCCGGCCGAGCCCGCGGGCGACCAGGGCCAGCATGACGCGCTCGCTGAGGATCAGGCCGCCGGTCAGGTCCAGGTTGCGGCGGACGGCCGCGGCGTTGATCGCGAGTCCGCGCAGAATGCCATCCAGTTCCCGCAGCAGGTAATCGGCGAGGATCATGGTTTCCGGGAAGATCACGCGTTCGGCGGCGGAGTTGGTGAGGTCGCGCTCGTGTTCGAGCGCGATATTTTCGAGGGCCGGCGCCACCTGGGCGCGGATGACGCGCGCCAGCGAGCAGATACGTTCGCTCTTGTGCGGGTTGCGTTTCTGGGGCATGGTCGAGGAGCCGACCTGTTGCTTGCCGAAGGCCTCGCAGACTTCGCCAATTTCGGTGCGCTGCAGGTTGCGGATTTCGGCGGCGATCTTTTCGCCAGTAGCCGCCGCCAACGCCACGGCGAAAACGACCTCGGCGTGGCGGTCGCGCTGGACGACTTGGTTGGCGGCCAGCACCGGTTCGAGCCCCAGGATGCGCATGACGCGCCGTTGCAGACGGGCGGCGCCGGGACCAAAGCTCGCCTGGGTTCCGACCGCCCCGGTCATCTTGCCGACGCGGATCCGCCGGCGGGTCTGGGCGAGGCGTTCGAGATGGCGGGCGACCTCGCAGGCATAGATGGCGAACTTGAGCCCGTAGGTCGTGGGCACGGCGTGCTGGCCGTGGGTGCGTCCGACGCACACCAGCCGGCGGGTGCGCGCCGCCAGGCCCAGCAGCGTGCGCAGCAGGGCGCGCAGGTCGCCGGCCAACACGTCGAGCGCCGCCGAGAGTTGCAGGGCCAACGCGGTATCCTCGATATCGTAGGACGTGGCGCCGAGGTGGACGTAGCGGCCGGCCGACCGACCGCAGGCATCCGTGAGCGCGCGCACCATGGCCATCAGGTCATGGTGAATCTCGGCCTCGATCGCCTTGACGCGCTCGAGGCGCACATGGCGCACGTCGGCGCGGCGGGCGATCTCGGCGGCGGCGGCGCGCGGGATGTGACCAAGGTCGGCGTGCGCCCGGGCGAGGGCGGCCTCGACCGTCAGCCAGAACTGCAGTTTGGCCTCTTCCGTGAATAGCGCGCGCATCGGCTCGGAAAAGTAGCGGAACTCGATCGGGTGCACGCTCATGCCAGGTATCCTTTCCGGCGCAGGGCGGCGGTCATGCGCGGCACGGCGGGCTCGTCGCCGACCATGAAGTCCCGTCCCGTGATCGTTTCATAGGCCTGGATGTAGCGCCGGGCGGCCTCCAGGCGGATCTCGTCGGGCATGGCCGGCGGCTGGCCGTCGCCGCGGAAGCCCCGCGCCGCGAACCATTCGCGCACGTATTCCTTGTCGATCATGCGCTGTTCCTGCCGGCGGGCGAAGCGCTCGGCGTAGGTGTCGGCAAACCAGTAGCGCGAGGAATCCGGCGTGTGGATTTCGTCGCTGACCACCAGCCGGCCGTCGCGCAGGCCGAGTTCGTACTTCGTGTCCACCAGGATCAGCCCGCGCGCGGCGGCGGCGCGCACGCCGAAGTCGAACAACCGGAAGCAGAGCGCGGCGGCGGCATCGAACAGTTCGGCGGTCACCAGCCCCTCGGCGACGGCCGCCTCGCGGGAGATCGGCCGGTCGTGGGCCTCTAGCTTGGTGGTCGGGGTCAGGATCGGACGATCGAGGCGCTGGTCCTTGCGCAGGCCTTCCGGCAAAACCGTGTCGCCAAACCGGCGCTGGCCTTGCTGGTAGTTGAACCAGAGCGACGTCTTGGTCACGCCGGTAATATAGCCGCGCACGACCAACTCGATCGGCAATTGGGCGCACTCGGCGACGACCATGACGTTGGGGTCGGGCACGTCGAGGACATGGTTGGGCGCGAGAGCGGCGGTCTGTTCGAACCAGTAGGCCGCCATCTGGTTGAGGACCTGGCCCTTGAAGGGGATCGTGCCCAGGATGCGGTCGAAGGCCGAGATGCGGTCGGTGGCCACCAGCAGGCGGCGCCCCGGCTGCTTGTAGGAATCGCGCACCTTGCCTTGTTCGCGGTCGCCGAGCCCGACGAAGTCCGTGCGGTCCAGGGCGCGGCCGAGTTCGAGTCGCATGCGCGCATCGCTGACCATCGCGATCCTCCCGGGCGCCGGAGAACTCCTGCCGTTATCCCGCGCGTCGGCGCCGGACCACGGGAACGGCCAGCCCGGGCTTTTCCCGGGCTGCGGGATGAGGATAGTCGGGCGCAGGAAGGCCGTCAAGCCGTCGCACACCAACCCGATTGGCGGGAGTCGCACCTGCCTTTTTTGCCCAGTCAGGCGCCAGACCGTGCGCCTGCGGCTCGGCAAAGCCTCGCCCTCCACGTCCTCCCGTCGGTCAGCGTGCAGGCGTTCCTTGACGACTCCACCTGGAGGGCGAAGCTGCGCTGAGCCGTTCTTGACGAATCCAC
>CAZEVX010000209.1:0-5634 GCA_964515705.1 uncultured Verrucomicrobiota bacterium
TCCCCGTGGAGGGCGAAGCTCCCGCCTACGCGGCGCGTCAAGCCGCCGCTACGGCGCGCATGACGCTGAGCCGTTCCCGTGCACGGATCGCGCCGGGAGTGACCGCGGACCAGCGCCACTCCCGCAAATCGGGGCTGCGGCGGCCGTGGGGGCGCCCCGGTCCATTCGTCACGGAGGGAACACGCAGTGCTCTATCAGCATGCCGACGGGTGGGGCGAGCTCTCCGAGCGAGCCGTCTTCAAGACAACCACCAATCCGTCTGATGCGCCGATCCGTGGGGCCGGATGGATCAGGCGTCCCCGCCGTCACTCGTGCCGCAAGCACTCGACCGGATTCATCCGGGCGGCCTGCACGGCGGGCACGATGCCGAATACCACGCCCACCAGCCAGGAGACGACCAGGGCGATCAGGACCGCCGCCGGCGTGAAGACGCCGGGCCAGCCGGTCAGTCCGGCGATCAGCGGAACGGCGCCCAACCCCAGCAGGCACCCCAGCACGCCGCCGCTGCTCGAGAGCACCACGGATTCCGCGAGGAACTGGAGCAGGATGTCGCGCTGCGAGGCCCCCAGGGCGCGCCGGATGCCGATTTCCTGGATGCGTTCCATGACGATCGTCAGCATGATGTTCATGATGCCGATGCCGCCGATCACCAGCGAGATGGCGGCAATCACGATCAGCACCAGGTCGAAGGTCTTGCGCGCCTTCTGGGCCACCAGCAGTTGGGCCAGCGGGACCGTCAGCCGGAAATCGCGCCGCGGATGATTCTGGGCCAGCAGGCGCTCGACGATCGCCGCCGCTTCCGGGATCAAGGCGTCGTCGGCCAGGTGGATGACCAGCCGGCCGATCTCGTTGCGCGTGTATTCCTCCGTGCCGGCCTCGTCGCTGCGGGTGACCGTTCCGTAGAGGTTGCGCGCCGTGCGGTAAGGCATCAGCATCGTGCCCGGCTTACCGGCCGGCATGCGGATGACGCCGACGACTTCGATATAATGCCCGCCGATTCGCAGCGTCTTGCCCAGGACCCCGCCGAGCGCCGGAACGGCCGCGGCAACATCGTCGGTGATCACGGCCACGCGGTGTTGGCGGTCATGGTCGGACGGGGCCAGCAGCCGGCCTTGGAGGAGGGTCAGGGGGAACGCCTCGAAATAGCCGGGCGGCACGCCGAGCACGGTGGCCTCGATCCGGGTGCTGCGGTAAAAGATTTTTTGTTTGACCAGGTGCCCGGTCAAGACCGTCGCCGCGGGGAACAAGGCGCGGATCTGGTCGCGGTCGCGCGGCACGAGCCCGTACTGGAATGCCCCGCGCGGCTCGTCGGTTTCGACGGGAATGTTGCCGACGGTCGGCATCTCGGAGTCGGCGATGATGTTGCGCAATCCCAGGCCGCCGATGTCCCGGAGGACCTGGCGTTGCGCGCCTTCGCCGACGGCCATCATGGCGATCACCGCGCCGACGCCGATGACGATGCCCAGCAGGCTCAGCAGCGAGCGCACCTTGTGGCGCAGCAGGTTGCGCGCGCCTTCGCGCGCCAGGTCGACCATGGCGAGGGGGGTCATGCCGGGGCGTCCTCGCACAGGCAGCCGTCGGTCATCCGCAGCAGGCGGGGAAACCGGCGTGCGATCGTGGGGTCGTGGGTAATCATGACGACGGTTTTGCCGGCGGCGTGCAGGCGCTCGAACAGCGCCAGGATGTCGGCGCCGGTTTGGGAGTCGAGGTTGCCCGTCGGCTCGTCGGCCAGGATCAGGCCCGGCTCGGCCACCAGGGCGCGGGCGATGGCCGCGCGCTGGCGCTCGCCGCCGGAGAGTTCGGCGGGGCGGTGCCCGGCGCGCGGATCGAGGCCGACCTCGGCGATGCGCTCGCGGGCGCGCGCCAATCGCGCGCGGGGGGCCACTCCCTGGTAGGACAGCGGCAGGGCGACGTTTTCGAGGACCGTCAGGTGCGGCACCAGGTGGTAGGCCTGAAACACAAAACCGATGCGCCGGCTGCGCAACAGCGAGAGCGCCGGGTCCGGCAGGCCGGCCGTATCCTGCCCGTCGAACAGGACCGCGCCCTGCGTGGGGGTGTCGAGCAGGCCGAGGATGTACAGCAGCGTGGACTTTCCGGACCCGGACGGTCCGATGATCCCGACGTACTCGCCCGGCGCGATTTCCAGGTTGATATTGCGCAGGGCCCGGACCCCATCCCCGAGTGCGTAGTCCTTGTTGACATCCACGAGCCGGATCATGTGCGTCCCCCCGTTCCCGTCTGACATGGTCCGCCCGCTCTCCCAACTGCCGGCCGAGGCTGGGCCGCTACGGTTGCGCCGAGGCCGTTCCCGGCGGCGTCAGGTAGACTGGCGTTCCCGGTTCGATCCCGGACAGAATTTCGACCCATTCCGTCGAGGCACGCCCGAGGGTGACCACCGCGCGCTCGCGCCCCCCGCCGCGCACCGGGTAGACCACGTGGCGGTCCTCCTCCTGGAATACCGCGGGCAAGGGCAGGAAGATGGCGTCCTCGGCGGCGTCGGTGACGATTTCCGCCTCGCAACTGTAGGTTTTGAGGTCGGCGGCGTCCTCGATCAGGATATGGACCTTGAACTGGTTGCCTTCCTGCCAGTTGCCCCGGCTGGCGACTTCCGGGACCTTGGAGACCGTGCCGTGGAAGGTGCGGTCGGGGATCGCCTCGCAGCGCACGGTGGCTTTCTGGCCGACGCGCACCCGCGAGACGTCGGCCTCGAGGATCACGACCACGGCCTGCACCTTGGACATGTCGGGGATGTTCAGGATCGCGCGGCCGGGGTAGACATTGCCGCCAACCTGGATGCCGCGGGAGCGCCACCATTCGTCGGGATCGCCATAGTTCAGCAGCCCATCCACGGGCGCGCGGAGTTCGTAGGCGGCGCGCTCCTCGCGCACGGCCTCGAGATCCTTCTCGGCGCGGGCGAGGGTCATTTCGGCCATGGTCACGTTCTGGCGCTTGCCGCGCAACTGCATGTCGCTTTCCTTGACCGCCTTGTCGTGCGCCGCCTGGGCGCTGGCCAGGCGCCCCTCGGCCTCCGCCCGGCGCACCGGCAGGCCGTAGCGCTGCAGCACGTCGCGCTGGATGCGCGCGGTCTCGAGCTGGACCTTTTTCTTTTCGAGGTCCATGCGCTTTTCCTCGACGTCGTCCGCGGTCACGAACTGCTCGGCGACCAGATTCTGATAATCGCGGTAGGCGTCCTGGGCGCGCGCCAGTTCGCTCTCGGCGGTTTGGACCGCCAGGTCGGCCGCGCGGACGTCCACCGGCTCGTCCGCCAGCTTGAACTTTTCCAGTTCCAGTTCGGCGGCCGTCAACTCCTGGCGGGTCTTGGCCAGCAGGACGGTGTTGTCCATCTTCTGGATTTCGAGCGCCGTGCGGGCCGCCTCGGCGTCGGTCTGCGCCTTGAGCAACGTGCCTTCGCGGGTCCCGATGTCGCGGTCGATCTCCTCGGTGTTCAGGCGCGCGATCACGTCGTCCTTCCGCACGCGGCTGCCCTCGGGCGCCAGAAAGGTGAGCACGGCCTGGCGCTTGATCGCCGGCATGATCTTGTTGGGATTGACGGCCTGGATCGCGCCCGCGCCGCGAACGGTGAAGATCAGCGGGCCGCGCCGCGCGAGCGCCGTCAGCCGCGGGCCGTCCCCCGCGGGTGCCGCATCGCGGCACCCGGGCGCGGCCGCCAGCAGCGGCGCCAGGATCATCGCGAACATGGGGTTCGGCCTCATCAGGCCACGTTTGTGCTGGACGGCTCGTGCGGGTCTCTCCATGTAACACGGCGGCATGCGTCCCTCCGACTCTTTCATACGGCACGGTCGTAGCGTTCGGCGGCCGCGCTCCGTCATGGCCGGCGGTATCGCGGCGGGGCCGCCCCGGCGCCCGGCCCGGCATCAGTACACGGGGCGCCCCGTCCCGCCGTCCGCCGACAGTTCCAGCAGGGCGCCGTCCGGCCCGACATCCAGCAGGCCGACGGCGCGCAGCAGCGCGGCGCGCTGTTCGGCATGGCCGGCCAGGGCCCGGATGTAACTGTTATTGGCGTTCAGCAGCGCTTCCTGGGCCGTGACCACGGCGAGGTTGTCGGCTTCCCCGTTGCGAAAGCGCAGGAGCGTGGCGCGCACGTTGCGCTCCGAGAGACTCTGGTTTTCGCGCTGCATGCGCACGGTCTGCTCCTGGAGGGCCAGGCGGCGCACGCCGTCGGCTACCTGGACCCGGATGGCGTCGCGCTTCTCGGCCAGCGCGCGCGCGGCCTGGTCGGCCAGCAGGCGGGCGCGGCGCCAGGCATCCCGCTCGCCGCGCTTGTCGAGCGGCAAGTCCATGCGCAGCCCGGCCGTCAGCAGGTGCTCGTAGTCGGCGGCCCCCCAGGAATCGGGCGACCGGCCGTTGAGCGCGGCGCTGCCGACGGCATCGAGCCGCGGCCAAAGGGCGTTGCGGGCGACGCGGACACGCCGCTCGGCGTCGGCGAGCCGGTCCTGCTCGGTGTGCAGGTCGAGGCGCCGTTCCAGGGCGAGGGCCAGGCAGGCGTCCTGCGTGAGCGGCAAGGGCTTGGTATCCGGCACGCTGCCCGCCAGGACGACGGGCAGGGTCACGGGCAGGCCGAGGTCGGCCAGAAACTGGCTGATCTTGGTATCGAGGGCGATGCCGGCGGATGTCATCGCGTTGCTGGCGATGATCTCGTTCTGGCGCGCCCGGAGCACGTCGTCCACCTTGGCCTTGCGCACGCGGAACATGGCCTCGGAGCGGCGCCGCAGGAACACGGCCTGCTCGACGTTGGTCCGCGTGTTGGCGACGTTGGCCTGCTCGATCAGCAATCCAAAAAAGCCGCGCATCACCGCCAGGGCCTGGTCCTGGCGGTCGAGCGCGAACGCCCGCACCTGGTAAAGCAACTGGCGTTCGGCCTGGATTTCCGGGTCGTGGCTGGCCTCGTGGCCGGCCCCCTGGAGCAGGGGTTGCGTCAGCGAGATTCCCGCCGTGCTGCCGTAGCGATCGGCGCCATTGGTCCCGCCCGAGACGGTCGTGACGTCGCCGCCGGCGTTCGCGGACAGCGTTCCGCCGAGCGGCAGTTTCTGGGAAACGGTCAGGTCGAGCGCGCCGTCGGCATGCCGCGCGGCGTCCGACGGGCGGTGGAGCAGGTACTCCACGGTCCCCGCCAGTTGGGGGCCGAAACTGCGCCGCACGGCGAGGGTATCGAGCCCCTGCAGAAACAACTGCTCGCGGCGCGTCTGCAGAGAGCGGCTGTGCCGCGCGGCCAGGTCGAGGGCCGTCCGCAGGTCGAGTGACACGGGCGCCGTCAGGATATTGGTCGGCTGGATGGCGGCGGTGGCGTCCCGGACGGCGTTGCTGCTGTCCGGCACCGCGGCAGCCTTGTCCGCGACGGAACGGGCGACGAGGCGATCCACGCTCCGCGCTGACAGACACCCCGACACCAGCAGCGCTATGCCGCCGGCAACTCCCAGGTGGACCGCCGTCATCCACAGCCGCATGTCGTCGTGATTCCTTTCCCGCCATGCCCGCCGCCGCCGGCGCGGCGCGATCCTGCATGTGCACGTCTTATCAATCTATCGGAATCGGCGGCCTGGTGCAAGGATCAGGCCGAACCCAAAACTGCGGGAGTTGCGCCTGCCCCTGTTGCCCCGTCAGGCGCCAGACCGT
>CAZEVX010000210.1:0-5609 GCA_964515705.1 uncultured Verrucomicrobiota bacterium
GCCGGCCGGCGCTGGAGGCCGCTCACACGCTGTTCAACCTCGTGCCGTGCAACCGGGAACTCGAAGTCGCCATGACCCGCTTTGCCGACCGCGCGCCCGACGTGGCCGCCTTCGCGAAAAATGCCGGCCCGCAGTGCCTGCGCATCGATTACCTGGCCGCCGGCGGCCGGCTGGCTTTCTACACCGCCGACGTCTTTGCCCGCGCCCAGGACGGCCGCTGCTACCTCATCGAAACCAAGGGCCGGGAAGACATGGATGTCCCGCGCAAGGCGCGCGCGGCCATCGCCTGGTGTCAGGCGGCCTCCGCGTCCGGGACGCCATGGGAATACCTCTATGTGCCCCAGGGCGTGTTCGAGCGTCTGACCGGCGACTCCGTCGCTGAACTCGCCCGCCTGTGCGCCCCGGCGTTGCAGGACCTCGTCCGCGCGGAGGAGACCCAGGCCGCGGCCCCGCTGTTCGCCTGGGCGTCCGATCAGGACGAGAAGGCCCCGGAGGGGAAGGGCATGGTGGACGAGGCCACGCTCGCCACCCTGCCGCCCCGGTACCGCAAGGCCGTGGGCCAGGCGGTCATGCTCTTCCGGTTCCTGGAACACAAGGAGGGGATGACCTTCGCGTCGGTGTTCAGCGCCCTGCTCGGCAGCATGGACGAATCGGCGAAGGGGCTGATCCTACGGCGCTTGTCGCCGGACGTGCCGGCCGCCGAGCAGGAGCAGAAGGCATGGCTCGCGCCCTATCTGGCCCGCGTGGACGACCAGCGGCGCCCCGAGTTCCAGCAGATGGCGCAGAATCTCAAGCGCACGCTCGTCTTCAAGAATGGCATCTCGCCCCTGGGACTGCTCCGCGGTTGCCTGGACTATGCCCTGAACGACACGACCAAGATCGGCGGCGTCTTCGACGCCATCCGCGTTCGCTTCAAGGTCCAGGGCGGCCGGAATCTCCTGGCCCTCGTGACCGACATCAACACTGTCCGCAACACCTACGTTGCCCACCAGGAGAAGGACCTCGTTGACGCCGGCCTGGCGGCGAAGCACCTCAAGCAGTGGATTTACGGACTGCGGCGCCTGTCCGAACCGTGATGCCTGTCCGGCTCCTGCCGGAACAAGCCGGCAGGCAACTCTCGCATGACGGAGACGCTGTGAACCCATCGCCCGGTGCGGGCACCGGGCCTGCAACAAGAGGCGAACTGTCTGGAAAACTGTCGGCCGCATGCCCCACCTGAGGCGGGCAAGCCGCACGCGGCGTCCAGGTAAATTTGTTTGCACCTTCCGCGGCGTTGCACGGACGCCGTAGGTTGGGGTTGACCCGCGCCGCGGCGCGGGATAGCATGTTCGCTGTGGCGACAGCGGACCCACCCGCGCGGCGCGTCGCGCCGGGCACCAGCGGAGGATCGACATGAGCGGCGAGGCGCTACGGCAGGCAGTGCGCGAAATCCCCGATTTCCCCAGGAAGGGCATTCTCTTCCGCGACATCACCCCGATCCTGTCGGATGCCGCGCTGTTGCGCGAGGCCGTGCGCCTGCTCGGCGAGCGCCATCGCGCCCGCCCGCCAACCGCGGTGGCGGCGATCGATGCCCGCGGGTTCATCTTCGGGGGCGCCGTGGCCTGCGACCTGGGGGTCGGCTTCATCCCGATCCGCAAAAAGGGCAAGCTGCCCTTCACGACCTACGACGAGCCTTATGCCCTCGAATACGGGACGGCCACCCTCAGCCTGCATGCCGACGCCCTGCGCGCCGGCGACCGCATCCTGATCGTGGACGACCTGCTGGCGACGGGCGGCACGGCCCAGGCGAGCGCCCGGCTGGTCGAACGGCTCGGCGGCCAGGTGGTCGAACTGGCGTTCCTGATCGAGTTGGCGGGCTTGAAGGGCCGCGCCAGGCTGGAGCGCTACCCGGTCTACGCGGCGATCACGTACCCGGGGTGCTGAGGCCTCCTGGTGCCGCACCCGGGCCTCGCACCGATCATGGTTGCCTGTCCTGTAAGGCGCCCAACGATCAGAACCGCGGTGTTGTAGGAGCCCGCCCCCTGGCGGGCGATTCGCATTCCAACGGTGTGCAACCAGGCGGCGGTGGAACCCCGGGCCGCGCGGCGGTCAGCGGGCGGCTTCGAGCAGGCGGGTCGTGCTGTAGGCGCCGATCATCGGGACCACGGCCACCCGCCCGCCCCAGCCGCGCAGCAGCTCGCGCTCGGCCCGTACCCGCCCGGCCTCGAAGGATCCCCCCTTGACGTGAATCTCGGGCCGGAGCTGAGCGAGCAGAGGCAGCGGGGTGTCTCCGGCAAAGGGGCGCGCAACCGAGACCGCCTCGATCGCCCGCAGGGCCGCCAGACGGCAGCGCAGCGGGAAGATCGGGCGCCCGGCCCCCTTGTAGGCGCGCACGGAGGCGTCGTCGTTGACCAGCACCGCCAGCCGCGCGCCCAGGGCGCGCGCGCGCTGCAGCAGCCGTACGTGGCCCGGGTGCAGCAGGTCGAAACAGCCGTTCACGGTCACCAGCGGGCGCGCGGCGTCGCCGGACGACAGGTCACGCCGCCCGTCGTCCTCGGACGGCAGCGGCGGCAGGACGCCGGCGGGGATCGCGAGCGGGGTGCGGCCGCCGCGGATCGCGGCGCGGATCTCGTCCGTGAAGCAGCCGTGGATCGGCGGCAGCGCCTCGATCCGGTCCGCCAGGGCGCGCGCGGCGGAGGCTAGCGCGGAAGCGCCCGGCCGGGCCGGGCAATCGAACAGGATGAACGGGCGCAGGCGTGCCAGGCGCGCGGCGGCGCCGCGCTCGGGACACGGCAGGACGGCCGCCACGCCCCGCAGCCCGGCGAGCATGCGGCAGCGGTCGGCCAGGGACGGCGCCGCAAAAGGGACGCGGGCGCTGACGGCGACGCACACGGGCCGGCCATGGCGGGCGGCGGCGCGGATTGCCGCCAGGTTGCCCGGATGCCAGAGGGCGAACGAGCCCGTGACCAGCGCCAGCGGCTCGTGGGAGCGCGCCAGGCCGGCGCGCCAGCCAGCGAGACGCGCCGGGGTGAGGATCGGCGCCGGCGCGGGTGTCGGAATGCATCGCATGGCATGGGAGCATACCAGATGAAGGCCGTTTCGCAATCCCGTCCGCGGTCCCGCGGCCCGGCGCCCGGCGGCGGGCGTCCGGCCGCCTACGCCGTCACGGTCCGCGCCCGGGCGGACGCGGTGCTGCTGCTGGCGGCCGCCGCGGACGGATGGGACCTGGCCGTGGATACGCCGGACGCCGGACGGCGCGCCCGGCTGACCGTCTTTTGCCGCACGCGCGCCGAGGCCGAACGGCGCCGCGCCCAGATCGCGGCCTGGCTGCCGGCGGCCGACCGCGCGCGCGCGCCCCGGCTGCGGGCGGTGGCGCCGCAAGACTGGGCGGAACGCTGGAAACGGCATTTCCGCGCCCGGCGCGTCTCGGATCGGATCGCCGTCAAACCGTCCTGGGTATCCCGCGTGCCGCGCGGCGCCGCCTGCGTGGTCGAACTGGACCCCGGGCTAAGTTTCGGCACCGGCCTGCATCCCACCACGCGCGCCTGCCTGCAAGCCCTGGATGCCTGGCAGCGCCGCCTGGGAGGCGGCCCAGTCCTCGACGCCGGCTGCGGCTCCGGCATCCTGGCGATCGCCGCCGCCAAGCTGGGCTACGGGCCCGTGTTGGCCATCGACGACGATCCGGCGGCCGTCCGCGCGGCGCGCGCCAACGCCGCGCGCAACGGCCTTGCCCGGCGCGTGCGCGTCCTCAGGGCGGACGCCGCGGCTTACCGCGTTCCCGGTCCCTGCCGCGTCGTCGTGGCCAACCTGCTGGCCGGCCTCATCCGGCGCTGCGGGCGCCGATTGATGGCCGCCGTCAGCCGGCGGCCGCCCGGTGTCCTGGTGCTGTCCGGCATCCTGGAGTCCGAATACGCCGGGGTCCGGCGGTACTGCGCCGCCCGCGGATTCCGCGAGCGGCAGGTCTGGCGCGAGGGCGGATGGGCGACCGGATGTTTCGCCCGCGCGGCGGGACGGTCTATTCACTCCGGGGGGGGTGACGGGTCTTACGCTTCATCTCGCGCACCTTCCGCAAATCCCGGGCGTCAGCCTGGTGCCGCGGGTCATCGAGGCGCGACTTGATCTCGATCAGACTGTCGAGATCGATCCAATTCGCCGGTACCTTGCCGTAAGGAGCGGTCTCGCGTTTCGCCCATGCCTCCGCAAACGATACGCCCTCAAGCGTCTGCATGAGGGCTATCCGGTTGGGCGGCAAGCCGATCTGAAGGATACTGTTGGGGGCGCCCGCGCTCATCAGGTACGGACTGCCAAACTCGGCAAGGGCGAGATTCGCGCGGCGAACGTTTTCGGGCGTCGGTTCCACCCACACGTCAAGGTCCTTGGTGAAGCGGGGTTTCGCATGGTAGATGAAGGCCAACCCCCCCACGATGAGATACCGGACGCGGTGGTGGTTCAGCGCGTCGAGGATATCCGCAAAATCCCGAACCGCGTCCATCAGTCGTCCCAGTCGAGCGTTGCCGTTTTGCCACGCACGGCTACCACGTCGTTGCGCAACGCCACCAAGGCCGATAAGCGCGCCTGCGGCGTTTGCCGTTGCCAGAACTCCAAGTCCCATTGCTCCGCATCGGCCCACGTAAAAGCAGTGTGCCCGGTAATTCGGCCCCGTCGCGCTCGGCCCCGCCGTTTTCGGGAGCCGCGATCCTCGGCCGCCGCCGATTGACCCACCCCCGCCTCGTTGCTCATACGCGCCTCCTCCCTCCCAAAATCCTATCACAGGTCCGCCCTGAAACCAAAGGATTCCTCATCCGCATCTCGGCGATCAGGGGCAGCCCTTAACTATGCCGATGCCGCTGGCGACGGTCGAACGGCTCAACTCCCATCTGCACGAGGAGTACGGCGGGCGGCATGTCCGAGTGCGCGGCCCGGTCAAGGTGGCGGACCATCTGGCCTTCCGCCTTCGCTCTGCAACACGGCATGGCGCATCGGCCTGTTGGTCATTGCTGCCCTGAAACACGGCGGCCGGGTCAGGGGGCGCGCGGCGCGGCCGTTTCGGCGGCCACCCAGCGGCGGTAGGCCGGGAGCGCGTCCGCCACGCGCACGGCCAGGATCTCGGGAACGTCGTAGGGGTGCTGGCCCCGTAGAAAAACCCGCACCCGGCGCGTCAGCGCGGCGCGGGTCTTGATCAGCAGCAGGTATTCGTCGCCGTGTTCGATACGTCCCTGCCAGCGGTAGGTGCTGCGGATCGGCAGCACCTGGACACAGGCAGCCAGCCGCGTGTCCAGCAGACCGTCCGCCAGCCGCCGGGCGTCCGCGCGGGACGCCACGGTGGTCATCACGATGGCTAACGGGGTCGAGCGCATGGGGTCACGAACCACGGCCGCCGCATGGGTAGCACGTCCCCGCGCGCTTGTCCATCCGGAATAAGTTCGGCCGGCAAGGCCTCGGAAGGCGTGACATAATCGCCCGGTGCGGGCACCGGGCCTGCAACAAGGGGCGAACCGTCCAGGAAAACTGTAGGCCGCGCGCCCCACCTGAGGCGGGCAGGCCGCACGCGGCGTCCAGATTGATTATTTCACAGCTTCTCAGTGACGCGGGGGTGGATACCAGGACAGCTCGCGGGGACCCAGCCTGCG
>CAZEVX010000211.1:0-5585 GCA_964515705.1 uncultured Verrucomicrobiota bacterium
CCGCGCAGGCGGGAGCCTCGCCCTCCACGTCCTCCCGTCGGTCAGCGTGCAGGCGTTCCTTGACGACTCCCCGTGGAGGGCGAAGCTGCGCGGAGCCGTTCCCCTGCACGGATCGCGCCGGGAGTGACCGCGGACAAGCGCAACTCCCCCAAATCTGGGGGCCATATTTCCGCTTGCATCCGGCGCGGAACGTGGTAGGGTGCCACCCATTGGGTCCCGCATGGCGGGACGGAAGCGAGTGTTCCCCCGCGCCACGGGGGAGAACCAAAGCGGATTGTTCCGCCCCGCTCCGGCGGGGGGGAACCAAGGAGGTACTGTGGCTGCTGCGACCGAACTGTCTCTGGACGTCACCCTCACCGACCTGCTCAATACCGGCCTGCACTTCGGGCACCAGAGCAAGCGCTGGAACCCGAAGATGAAGCGCTTCATCTTCGACAAGCGCGCCGGCATCTACATCATCGACCTGGAAAAGACGCTGGCCCAGTTGCGCGAGGCCCAGAAGTTCGTCTACGACCTCGTGGCCGGCGGCAAGAGCCTGATCTTCGTGGGCACCAAGCGCCAGGCCCAGGACCTGGCCAAGGATGCCGCCCTCCGCAGCGGGCAGCACTATATCATCAGCCGCTGGCTGGGCGGGATGCTGACCAACCGCCAGAACATCGCCAAGAGCATCCGGCGCCTGCTCGAGATCCAGGCCATGGACAAGGACGGACAGCTGGCGGCCATGCCCCAGAAGGAAGCCTCGCGCCTGCGGCACGAACTGGAGCGCCTCGACCGCAACCTGAGCGGCATCGCCGGGCTTGCCGATCTTCCCGGCGCGCTGGTCGTGGTGGACGTCAACCGCGAGGCGATCGCCGTGCGCGAGGCCAACCGCGTGGGCGTGCCGGTGATCGCGGTCGTGGACACGAACACCGATCCCGACCCGATCCAGTACCCGATCCCCGGCAACGACGACTCGACCCGCGGCATCAAGCTGATCCTCGACGTCCTGGCGGACGCCGCCATCAAGGCCAACGCCGAGTTCGCCGCCGTGCGCGCCGGCGAGCAGGCGGCCGGCGAGGCCGGCGCCGAGCCGAACGCCCCGGCCGCGGCCGAGCCGCCCGAGGCCAAGACCGCGGCCCGCAGCCCGCGCGGGCGGCATCGCGCTCCAGCCGCGCCGGCGTCCGAACCGTCGGCTGCCCCTGCCCCCTGAACCCCGCCCCCGAGATCGCTTTTGCAGTAGCCGGTCCCCAGCGCCGGAAGGAGCCACGACCCCATGACGGACATTTCAGCAGCGTTAGTCAAGGCCTTGCGGGAAGAAACCAACGTCGGCATGATGGAGTGCAAGCGCGCGCTGGTGGAGGCCGGCGGCGACAAGGCCGCCGCGATCAAGATTCTGCGCGAGCGCGGGATGGCGATCGCCGCCAAGAAATCGTCGCGCGCCGCCAACCAGGGCGTGATCGCCTCGGCGCTCGCCGCGGACAGCCGCGCCGGCAGCCTGATCGAGGTCAACTGCGAGACCGATTTCGTCGCCAAGAACGCGGGGTTCCGCGCCTTCGTGCAGGCGCTCGCCGTGCAGGCGGCCGCCGCCGAGGGCGACCTGGCGGTTGCCAGCCGCGCGCAGGTCACCGCCAAGGTCGCCGAGATCGGCGAGAATATCGTCGTGCGCCGCAGTCTGCGCTTCGAACGGGCGGGCGCCGGGGCGATCGCGTCCTATATTCACCACGGCAGCACGGTCGGCGTGCTCCTGGAACTCGCCTGCGGCAAGCCCGAGACCGCCGCCCAGCCGGCCTTTCGGGAGGTCGCCAAGGACCTTTGCCTGCAGGTGGCCGCTTCGAGCCCGCGCTGGACCGACCGCGGCGCCGTGCCGGCCGATGTCCTGGCGGCCGAGCGCGCGATCTACGCCGCGCAGGTCAAGGGCAAACCGCCGGCGATCGTGGACAAAATCGTCAACGGCAAGCTGAACAAGTTTTACGAGCAGGTCTGCCTGGTGGACCAGCCCTTCATCAAGGTCCCCGAAAAGACCGTCGCCGCCCTCCTGAAGGAGACCGGCGCGGCGCTCGGGGATACCCTCGCCGTGCCGCGCTTCGCGCGGTTCCAGGTGGGCGAGGCGATCTGAGGCCCATCGGCATGAAGATCCTGGTGACAGGCGGCGCGGGCTACATCGGCAGCGTCACCGCCGAGTGGCTGCTTGATGCCGGCCACGCGGTCATCGTCTTCGACAACCTCGAGCGCGGCCACCGCGCCGCCCTCGAGCCGCGGGCGCGCTTTGTGGAAGGCGACCTGCGGCGGATCGAGGACATCCGCCGGGCGATGGCCGAGGCCCGGCCGGACGCCGTCGTGCACTTTGCGGCCTACGCCCTGGTCGGCGAGTCCATGGAGCATCCCGAGCGCTACTTCGGCAACAACCTGCGCGGGGGCGTCAACCTCGCCGAGGCCATGCTCGAGGCCGGCGTGCGCCGGATCGTGTTTTCCTCGACCTGCGCCACCTATGGCCAGCCGGACCGCACCCCGATCACCGAGGCCGTCCCGCAGAGCCCCACCAATCCCTACGGCGAGTCCAAGCGCATGTTCGAGGGCGTCCTCGACTGGTACCGCCGGCTGCGCGGACTGCAGCCGGTGTTCCTGCGCTATTTCAACGCCTGCGGCGCCTCGGCGCGCTACGGCGAGCACCACGACCCGGAAACCCACCTGATCCCCAACCTGCTGCGGGTGGCCCTCGGCCAGGCGCCCCGGGCGCAGCTCTTCGGGGACGACTACGACACGCCCGACGGCACCTGCATCCGCGACTACATCCATATCACCGACCTGGCCCGCGCCCACGCCCTGGCCCTCGAACGCGACGTGACCGGCGCCTTCAACCTCGGCACCGGCACGGGCTATTCCGTGCGCCAGGTGCTCGAGACCGCCCGCGCCGTCGTCGGCCACCCCCTCCCCCCCACCCTCAACCCGCCCCGCCCCGGCTCGCCCGCCCGCCGGGTCGCCGACGCCTCGAAGGCCGCCCGCGATCTCGGCTGGCGGCCGGAGTGCAGCGACCTAGAAACCATTGTCCGCAGCGCCTGGGCGTGGCACCGCGCCCATCCGCGCGGCTACGTTCCCTAACCCGCCGTTCCGTGCCCATGCCCCGCGCTCCCAACCCCGATCCGCCCCGGAGGCCGCCATGCCGCCTAAACCGCCCGCCAAATCGGAAGCGCCGTCCGCCGCCGACGCCCGCGCCAACCTTGACCAGGTCCTGGCCCAGATCCAAAAACAGTTCGGCGACGGCGCCATCATGCGCCTGGGCGACGCCGTCACCCGCGCCGCCGTGCCCTGCATTTCGACCGGCGCCTTCTCGCTCGACCTGGCGCTCGGCATCGGCGGCCTGCCGCGCGGCCGCGTGATCGAAATCTACGGGCCGGAATCCTCCGGCAAAACCACTCTTACCCTGCACGTCATCGCCAACGCCCAGAAGAGCGGCGGCGTGGCGGCCTTCATCGACGCCGAACACGCCATGGACCCGCTCTACGCCAAGAAGATCGGGGTCAATATCGACGACCTGCTGGTCTCGCAGCCGTCCTCCGGCGAGGAGGCCCTGACGATCGCCGAAACCCTCATCCGCAGCAACGCCATGGACGTGGTGGTGATCGATTCCGTCGCCGCCCTCACCCCGCGCGCCGAGATCGAGGGCGAAATGGGCGATCCCCAGATGGGGCTCCAGGCGCGGCTCATGTCCCAGGCGCTCCGCAAGCTGACGGCCGCCATCTCGACCTCGAGGACCTGCTGCCTCTTCACCAACCAGTTGCGCGAGAAAATCGGCGTCATGTTCGGCAACCCCGAAACCACCCCCGGCGGCAAGGCGCTCAAGTTCTACGCCTCCGTGCGGCTCGATATCCGCAAGATCGGGCTGATCAAGAGCCCCACCGGCCAGGTGGTCGGCAACCGCACCAAGGTCAAGGTCGTCAAAAACAAGATGGCCCCGCCGTTCCTCGAGGCCGAGTTCGATATCCTCTTCAACGAGGGCATTTCCTGGGCAGGCTCGATCGTGGACGCCGCACTCCAGTACAATATCCTCGAAAAACGCGGGTCCTGGCTGTCGTTCGAGGGCGAGCACATCGGCCAGGGCCGCGAGACCGCCGTCGAGCAGGTCAAGGCCGCCCCCGACCTGCAACAAAAGCTGATCGCCAAGATCCGGGAGAAGGCGCAGGCCGCTGTCTGACGATCCCGCCGCCCGGTCCGCCATGAATGCCCTGTCGGCCGACGCCCTCAAGACGCGCTACCTGGAGTTCTTCCGGGGCAAGGGCCACGCCCTGATCTCGGGCGCCTCGCTCCTGCCCCAGAACGACCCCACCGTGCTCTTCACCACCGCCGGCATGCACCCGCTCGTGCCCTACCTGATGGGCGAGCCGCATCCCGCCGGACGCCGGCTCTGCAACGTCCAGGCCTGCCTGCGCACCGGCGACATCGACGCCGTCGGCGACGCCGGACACCTGACCTGCTTCGAAATGCTCGGCAACTGGTCCCTTGGCGATTACTTCAAGGAGGAGGCCATCGCCTGGTCGTTCGAGTTCCTGACCCACCCGGATTGCCTGGGCTTCGACCCCGCCCGGCTCGCCGTCACGGTCTTCGAGGGCAACGCCCAGGTCCCGCCCGACCGCGAATCGGCCGCCGCCTGGAAGCGCCTGGGACTTCCCGAGTCGCGCATCCTCTTCCTGCCGATGGCCGACAACTGGTGGGGACCGGCCGGCCAGACCGGGCCCTGCGGGCCGGACACCGAGATGTTCGTCGATACCGGCCGCCCGGCCTGCGGGCCGGCTTGCCGCCCCGGCTGCGGCTGCGGCAAGTTCTTCGAGATCTGGAACGATGTCTTCATGCAGTACGCCAAGCAGGCCGACGGCGCCTACGCCCCGCTCGGCCGCCACAACGTCGACACCGGCATGGGCGTCGAACGCACGGCCGCCATGCTCCAGGGCAAAGCCTCGGTCTACGAGACCGAAATCTTCGCGCCGGTGCTCGAGGCCATCGCCCGCGCCTCCGGCCGGCGCTACGGGGAATCGGACACCGTCACCCGAGCCTTCCGCGTCGTGGCCGACCACCTGCGCGCCGCGGTCTTCATCCTCGGCGACGAGCAGGGGGTCGTCCCCGGCAACCTCGGCCAGGGCTATGTCCTGCGGCGGTTGATCCGCCGCGCCGTCCGCCACGCCCGCACCCTCGGCCTGGCCCCGGGCTTCACCGGCCCGCTGGCCGAGGCCGTGATCGCCGCCCACGCCCGGGCCTACCCGGCCTTCGAGCGGCGCCGTGCCCAGGTCCTGGCGGAACTGGCTGCCGAGGAGACGCGCTTTGAAAAAACCCTGGCCGCCGGGCTGGCCGAACTCGACAAGATCCTCGCCCAACTCAAGGCCCATGCCCAGACGGCCCTTACCGGCCGCGTCGCCTTCCGGCTCTACGATACCTTCGGGTTCCCGCTCGAGTTCACCGAGGAACTCTGCCGCGAGCAGGGGCTGACCGTCGACCGCACCGGCTTCGAGCAGGCCTTCGCCAAACACCAGGAAATTTCGCGGCAGGGCGCCGACAAGGTCTTCAAGGGCGGGCTGGCCGACAACACCGCCGCCACCACGCGCCTGCACACGGCC
>CAZEVX010000212.1:0-5574 GCA_964515705.1 uncultured Verrucomicrobiota bacterium
CCACGGCGAAGGTCACATCGAGCCCCGAGGAGGCCGTGGCGCTCAAGCCGATCGTGCTGGTGATCACCTGATCCGGAATCGCGGGAAAGAGGATTGTCTGGTCAGCCTTGACAACCGTCAGCGTGGCCACGGCGCTCGTCACGCTGTTGAGGATATTACTGACCACGCACCAATAGGCGCCGGCATCGCCGGCCGACACGGATTCGATTGCGTAGGCCACGCCGGTAGCGGATTCCAGGGGCGCGTCCTCTTTCCACCACTGGTAATGCAGCGGCGGCGCGCCGGCCGCGGTCACCGAAAAACCGGCGGCGGTGCCGAGCGTGTTCGTCCGCGACCGCGGCGGCCCCACGATCTCCGCCGGCGCGGAATCGTCCTGGAAGTCTGTAGGCGTGGACCCCGGTTCCAACTGCAACCCGCTGATCCATACCGTGTCCCCGCGATTCGGGCACAGGAGCAATTCCCGCCGACCGAGCACGGTCGCGTTCGTTGTCATATTGCAGATCACCTGGTAGCGCTGCCAGTCAGTGGTCACGGAAAACGTCGTGTCAGTATAGACCGGCGCCGTATAATCACCGCTCGTGTTCAGCCGCACCCACAGGCGGTCGCCAGCTTGTCCGCCCCGCGCGTAGAGCGAGAACACCATGGTCCCATTCGCCGGCGGATACACGGAGCCGAACGTCCCCCAGGTCTCGGGCAGCGCCTCATTGGTCAGGCTTCGATACACGCGCAATGACGGCTGGCCTTGCCACGGGGTGTTCGTGTCCACGTACCAGGTGGAGCCCGTCTGCCCCGCCAGCAGATCGACGCTGTTATTGAAATATGGCTTATAGAAGTCGGGGATTCCCTCGATGAACCGGCGGCGGAAACAGGGGTTGGGGCAATAGTTCTTGCCCTGCTTCACGCGCGCGACGATGCCCATGATATTGACGCTGGGCGCCGGCTGCGCTTCCCGCGCGGTCATATCGAGCGCCACCTCGACCGGCGCGGAGGCATTCGTCAGTTCGAGGGCATAGGCGCGGGTGCCATAGCCCTCGAGCGTATCCGCAAACGTGTCGCCGGTCAGCGCCAGCGGGCCGGGGTCATCGAACAACCGCATCCCACTGGTGATGCCGCTCACCCGGAACGTGGTATCCACGGCATAGGGCTTGATATTGACCGCCAACAGCCGGTAGCCGCCGCCGGGATGCCGCAACACGACCGCGTTGACCATGGGGAACTGCTGCGCGTCGGGATGAAACTCGTCGGGGGTATAGCGGATCGTTTGGGCGACCTCGCCGTGGAGCAGGGCCGGCGCCAGTTGCGCGACCTGCGCGGCAATCGTTTTCAAGGCCGTCCAGGACTCGGCCCCGATGACGTTCGGCAGGGAAAAATACACCAGCCCCTTGGCGCCGTAGACCAACGCGGCGTAGGCCTGGCAAAGCATCTGGGCGCGGGTGAGTCCGACCGGCGTGCGGCCGGGGTCCAGCGTATTGCACAGCGGCGTCAACCAGGCGACTTTTTGTTCCCGCCGGCAGCGTTCGCGCAGGCCATACGTGTAATAGGCGGTGCCTAAACCGGGATCGTTGTACAGACCGGGGGTCATCGGCTGCGGATAGATATCCAACGCCAAGATATCCCCCCAGCGTGTCCAGCGATCGTCCGTGGGAATTACCCCGCCCGCGAACAGCTGTTCCAACGGCCGATACGCATCGATCGGCGTCACCGTGTTCCAATACCATTCGGCCACCGCGATGCGGACATCGGCATATCCCAGGTTCGGCTCGTCCACGTTGTAGTGGGCCAGCAGGTTGGGATGCGCGCTCAAGGCCGCGGCTTCGGCCGCCAAGCCGGCTTCCAGGTTGGTATACCAGGTCCAGGCCATGTCCAGGTTGGATTGCGCGCTCAACCCCGGCAAGGATGCCCAGTTGACGACGGCCATGCCGTGGTCGTTGGCCTGGGTCATAAACAGATCGAGGCTGAGATTGGTATGAGCCGCGGTTCGGACGATGGTGTTGAGCCCGATCTGCTGGCCAAGATACTGGAACATACCCGCGTCGTTATCGGGCGAACCGCGGGCGCCCAGCGTCTGGGCATAGATGCCGACAGGGAAAAACCCGTTGCCATCGCGCAACACGATGCCCTTGCGCAGATCGAGTTGCACGGCGCCCGCCCGGGGACTTTGTACGCGGATGTCCAGATCGGCGGTCAACACCAATTCGCCGGTCGTCTTATGGAGTTCAACGGTGATGGTATTCGTGCCGTTGGAGAGGGCGGACGTCCCGTAGATCAGGTCGGTTTCGATGCCGGGCGAGGTGTTGGTGCCCAGCGCCGCTCCCGGCGCGGATTTGGCCAAGAGGTAGCTATTGCTCGCCAGATCGGCGGCGGCGGAGACGGCCAGGCGGCAGATCGCCATGGCGTCTTCCCCCATGTAGTAATTGCGGTCCGGCCGCGCGGACAGCAACTGCAGCGCCCGAAGTTCCGCCGCGCCGAATGCCCGGTTATACATCCGGACGCTGTCAATGTCGCCGTGAAAGCAGGTCCCGTCGCCGTCATACCGGCCGATGACCAGGGCGGCCGCATTCGCGGTCAACGCCAGGCCGGCGTCCTGCGCCGCCTGTTCCGCGCCATTGACATACCCGCGCAATGTCGTGCCGTCGAATGTGGCGGCGACATGCCGCCAGTCGCCCGTGGCAAAGCTGGCGGCCGGCAGATACGCCGTGACATCATTCGTGCCGTCCCCGATGCCAATCCGCAGGCGGCCGTCCGACTGCAACGCCAGCTGGTACGGCGTGTTCGCCCAGGTCCCGCCCCACTTGCCGACGATCCCCTGGTCGGCCGTCAGGGACTGCGGGCGGATCCAGGCCATGATCGTAAACGCATTGTCGCTGTTGAAGTTCAGGAGGCTGCTGCTTCCGCAGTCCAGGGAATCGCCGCTGCCGGCGCCGCCGAAATGCAGCGCCGAACGGAAGTGGCCGTCCGGATTCAATTGCCCCGGGACCCAAGCGGAATCGTCCATGCCAACCAGGGCGGCATGATGGCCGTATTCGGATAGGTCCGCCGCCGCCGTCCCGCTGCCTTCGTTCAGTTCCCAGCGGCCGGCCAGGTCGTCGCGGATCGCCCGAATGCCATCGCCATCCAGCGCGTCATTGAACATGACGACGTTATCCAGATCGCCATTGAAACAACCTGCATCAAGAACGCCAAGACGGCCGATCTTCAGGGAGGCACTTGAGGCGCATAGGGCCAGCCCGGCATTGGACGATGCCTGCTCCGCGCCGTTGAGATACGCGCGCAGCACGCTGCCATCATAGGTGGCGGCGACATGGCGCCATTCCCCGGCGACGAAGTTGGTGGCCGCCAACTCCACGTAGGCGGACGTGGTCCCGTTGGCGATATACATCCTGACACGCCCGGACGACCAGACCACCAGTTGATAGGGCGTACTAGCCCAACCACCGGAGAACTTGCCGACCAGGCCCATGGCGTTGGAATTGGTCAGCGACAGCGGCCGGACCCAGCAGGCGATGGTAAAAGCGTTGTGCTCCTGAAAGTTGAAGATGCTGTCGGCACCGCAATCCAGATAGTTGCCGCTGCCGGCGCCGCCGAAATGCAGCGCCGTCTTGCCGATGCCCGGGACCCAGTTGGTGATGGCGGCGTTGGTCGAATAGAGCGCGCCATGATGGGCATAGCCGGATTCGTCCAGGGCATTCGTGCCCACGCCCTCGTTGAACCGCCAGGAGCCCACGACCGTGTTCGCGGGCCCGGCGGTCCCCGCCAGCGCGCACCATGCCAGTGCAACGATCCTGGTTGCCAGAGCGTGTTGCAGGTCTACGTTCAACGTGCACCTCCTCCGGCGCCGCCCGCGACGCATAGGCACATGGCAACTACTCCGGTAGTCTAGTCCCACCATGAGACTTCCTGTAACCGAAGCATAGATTCCCTTCCCTCGCAAGTGCAACAGAAACAATTTGTTCTTGGTGATTGTGGCCATTCTGCCTAGAATGGCAGTGTGTTTTCGTGCCGGTCAAGCCCACGCCGCGGGCGACAACGCGCTTGCCGACCATGCACACGCCCCAGCGAGTCGTCATTACCGGTCTCGGCATCGTGGCCGCCAACGGGATCGGCGTGGAGGCTTTCTGGCAATCCCTGCAGGAGGGCCGCAGCGGCATCGGCCCGATCACCCTCTTCGATCCCCGCGACCTGCCCTGCCGCATCGCCGGCGAAGTCAAGGGCTTCGACCCGCGGCAACACCTGCCCCGGGAGATCAAGCCTCAGCGCCTGGCGCGTTTCTCGCAATTCGCCCTGGTAGCGACGTTGATGGCGCTCCGCGACGCCGGCCTGACACCGGAGGGATTGCGGACGGTCACCGACCTGCCGATCGTCATGGGCGTCAGCAGCAACGCCATGGAACTGGCCTTCAAGCCGCTGGCGCCCTACACCTGCGTCGCCGGAGTGCCCCACGCGGCGGCAAGCGCCATGGCCTACGGTCTCGGGCTGCGCGCCCGCCTGCTGACGATCTCGGACGGCTGCGCCTCGAGCCTGGACGCGATCGCGGTGGCGGCCGGACTGATCCGGGCTGGCGGCGCCGATCTTGCCATCGCGGGGGGCGCGGACTCGGTCATGACCCGCGTGGTCTTCGAGGCTTTCGGCAAGTCGCGCAAGCTGTCGCTGCGCAACGACGACCCGGCGCATGCCAGCCGCCCATTTGACCGCGCCCGGGACGGCGGCCTGATCGCCGAAGGCGCCGGGATCGTGATACTCGAGTCCCTGGCCGCGGCCCATGCGCGCGGGGCCGCGCCCATGGCCGAACTCTCCGGCTATGGCACGGCGGCGGACCCGCCGGACTCCGAGGAAGGCGCCGGCATGGAGCGCGCCATGCGGCTGGCGCTGGCCAACGCCCCGAAGGAGCCGCACCAACTGGACGCTGTCTTCGCCCACGGCCCCAGCGACCCCCAGATGGACCGCGTCGAAAGCCTGCTGCTGCACCGGGTCCTGGGCACGCACGCCCAACGCCTGCCCGTGACGTCAATCAAGGGCGTGACCGGCAACCCGATGGGCACGGGCGGCGTCCACCAGGTCATCGCCGCCGTCCTGGCGATGCGCCATGGCCTTGTGCCGCCGACGGCCAACTACGAGGTCCCGGACCCGGCCTGCGACCTGGACTATGTCCCCGGGCGCCCGCGCCGCGCGCGCCTGGCCGCGGTCCTGATCAACACCCATGGCTTCGGACGCGGCAACAGCAGCCTGATCCTGGACCGGGTGGAGCGTCCATGATTTTTTTCCAGCTCTCCGTGGTCGTGGCGCTGATCGTGGACGCCGTGCTCGGCGTTCTGGTGTATTTCGTCAATCCCCGCCGGCCGGCCAACCGGCACTTCCTGGTGCTGACGATCGCGGTATCGGCCTGGCTGGCGACCCTGGTCGGAGGGTCGCTGGCGCGGGATGCCGGCTGGATCAAGTTCTGGATGCATGCCGCCGGGGTCGGCGGGGTGCTGGTGCCCCCGGCGGTCGACACCTTGCGCCTGGCCATCACCGGGCATGACGGCTATCGCCACCAAATCCGCCGGCGCCTGCTGCTGTGGCTAATCCTGCTGATTC
>CAZEVX010000213.1:0-5451 GCA_964515705.1 uncultured Verrucomicrobiota bacterium
CGCAACCGTCTGCCGGCAAGGATGACGATGCGCGTCGGGTGTCCTGCCGGCGGGTCCAACGCACGGACGCTGCAATCGTCCGTCGGTCTCGTCGCCCGCGATCGTCAATTCACACTTCCGAACGACAACGGGCAACGATAGCGGACCGTGCTTGCCGCCGATGGGGACATCGGCGGCCACCCTGGTCCGGCTTGCGCGCCGGCGCTACGGCCGCGGGCCACACGCCCCTTGGCAACCGTCTCCCGCCCTGCTACCCTGCCCGCGACCGGCGAGGCGCGCTCGCGCGGGTCCGAAACGGCGCCGGCGGGACGCCCGCCGCACGCGGTCGCTCGAAAACGGAAAGGGCCATGGCCGTCAAACGCGTACTGGTCGCCCATCCGCACGGGTTTTGCGCCGGCGTGCGCCACGCCGTCGAAATCGTCGAGACCGCCTTGACCGTCTGTCCCCCGCCGCTGTTCTGCCTGAACCCGCTCGTCCACAACCGCCAGGTGGTGGACGACCTCGCCCGCCGCGGCGTGCGGTTCATCCGCGACCTGAACGACGTCCCGCGCGGGGCGGTCGTCCTCTTCAGCGCCCACGGCGTGCCGCCCGCCACCCGCCGTCTGGCCGAGGCCCGCGACCTGCAGGTCCTCGACGCCACCTGTCCTTACGTCACCCGCCTGCACGCCGACGTCCGGCGCTATGCGCGCGCCGGCTGCCGCGTGCTGCTCATCGGCCATCCCGACCATGACGAAATCGTCGGCGTGCGCGGGGAGGCGCCCGAGCGGATCACCGTGCTCACCACCGCCGACGACGCCCGCCGGGTGCCGCTCGACCCCGCCGACCGCGTGGCGGTCGCCACCCAGACAACCCTGAGCGTCGAGGACACGGACGCCGTGCTGGGCATCCTGAAGGCGCGCTGCCCCGCGCTCCACGCGGCGTCCGGCGGCACCATCTGCCACGCCACCCACAACCGCCAGCGCGCGGTCCGCGCCATCGCTGCCGAGGCCGACCGCGTGCTGGTGCTCGGCTCGTCCGGCAGTTCCAACAGCCGGCGCCTGATCGAGGTCGCCCGCGCCGCCGGAGTGCCGGCGCAGCTCGTCGAAACCCCGGACAACCTGGAGTCCCTGCCGCTCGACCGGGTCGGCGTCCTCGGTCTGACGGCCGGCGCCTCGACCCCGGAATCGTTCGTCCAGGCCGTTCTGGAACGCCTCCGCTCCGCCGGCTTCAACCGCGTCGAGGACCGCGTGGCCGTCGCGGAGTCGGTGCGCTTTCCCCTGCCGCGCGCGCTGCTGGCGCTCCGCGCCCGCCGCCTGCCAGGATGACCTCCCGATGCGGCTGATGTTCCATTGGCACTTCGGCGGCGCGTCGCCGCGCCATCGCGCCGCGGTCCTCCTGCTCCTGGCCATGACGGGGATGTACTTTTTTTCCTATTTTTACCGGGTGGCGGTCCCCGGAACGGTGTTCGACGAACTGCAGACCGAGTTCGCCGCCTCGGCCAAGGCCATTACCGCCCTGGGCGCCGTGTTCCTGTACACCTACGGCGCCATCCAGGTCTTTGCCGGACTGCTCGCCGACCGTTTCGGCGGGGTCCGCACCCTGCTGGCGGGCAGCCTGATAATGACCGGCGCCGGCCTGGCCTTCCCCCTGGCTCACAGCCTGGAGGGGCTCGTCTTCACCCGCGTGCTGCAGGCGGTCGGCGCCAGTGTGATCTTTATCAGCATCGTCAAGGAACTCGACACCCTGTTCGATGCGTCGTCGTTTGCCGTCCTGCTCGGCGGCGTGCTACTGCTGGGGTTTGCCGGCGGCCTGGTCGGCACCTGGCCGCTGGAATGGGCCGTGCGGCGCGTGGGCTGGCGGCCGGCGATGCTGGCGGCCGCCGGGCTCTGCGGCGGCGCCCTGCTGCTGGCGGCGCTTGCCATCGCCCGCGTACGGCCCGTGCGCCGGGTGCCCGTCGCGCGGCGCCTGTATCTGCGGGCCATCTGCCGCAACCCCGACACCTGGCCGATCCTGATAACCGGCGCGCTCAACTTCGGCCTCTATTTTTTATTCCAGGCGGCGCTCGGCAAGAAACTGCTGACCGACTGCGGCGGCCTGTCCTCCGGGCGCGCGGCGGCCGTGATGTTCGCTATGATGCTCGTCAGCATGGGCGGCGCCTCGCTGGCCGGATGGGCCTCGCGCCTGATCGGCAACCGCCGCAAACCGCTGATCCATGGCGCTACCTGGTTGATCGTCGTCGTCCTGACGGCGGCGGCGCTGGCCTGCCGGCGCACGCCGCCGCCCGGGCCACTCCTGACGGCTGCCCTGCTGCTGCTGTCACTGGGGGCATCCATGTCGCCATTGGTGAGCGCCGTCATCAAAGAGGTCAATCCCGCCGCGGCCGCGGCGACCGCCATCGGCCTGTGCAACGGCGGCTGCTATCTCGCCATCGCCGCCCTGACCAACCTGTCCGGCGTCGTTCTGGACGCCTTCGCCGGCGACGCGGCCGCCACCGCCACGGCCGTGCGCTACCCGCCCAACGCCTACGCCGCCATCCTGCTGGGCGGCGCCCTGCTGGCCGGCGTGTCCGCCCTCAGCGCCGGCCGCATCCGCGAAACCCGCGGGCAATGCCGCTTCGAGAACCGATCTTTTTGATTGCCTCGCGGACGGGCGCGGCCCTACAGTAACGGGCAACGCGTCCCAAACGCCGGCACGCGCCGCGCCATGACCGCCCCATCCCCAACGGCCCACCTGATCGTTGATGCCGGTCCCGACCGCGGCCTCGAGATCGTCGTGCCGCCCGGCGGCCTGCGCGTCGGGCGCTCCTCGAACAACGACGTGGTCCTCAAGGACCCGGTCATGTCGCGCTTCCATTGTCGGTTTTACATCAAGCCCGGCGACGGACTCTGGGCCGAGGACCTCGGCAGCGCCAACCAGACCCTGGTCAACGACCAACCGATCCGCGAGACACGCCTGCGCCCCGGGGACCACATTGCCCTCGGCGACACGCGCCTGCGCGTGCTGCGCGGCGAGGCCGACCCTGCCCCGCCCGGGACGGCGGCTCTGTTCGACAGCCCCGCCGCCGGCGCGGCGCGTCCGCCGATCGAGTTCCGACGCGCCCCCGGAAACCAAGAGGCTCCGCGCAAGGCGCTGCGCGCGGCGCTCCTGACGCTCCTGATCCTGATGGCGGCCGGCGTGGCGTGGATCTTTCTCGGCCAGGTCCAGCGCGGCGCCGCGCCGGTCGCGCCCGGCCGTCCGACCCCGGCGTCCGCCGCGCCGTCGCTGGCGATCGTCTATGAAAAGGTCTCGGCCGACACCAACAATATCTTCCGGTACTTCCTGACCCTCGAGGACGGCGCGCTCTCGATCCAGATCACGGACCTGGCCAACAAGCGCCAGGTCGCCGGCGCCCAACACAAGCCGGTGGCGCCGGAGGTCCTGATCGGTTTGGCCGAATCCCTGGCGCATTCCGATTTTTTCGGCCTGCAGGACACCTACCAGGGGCTGGGCGAACGCGTCTGGGAAACCTGCGACCTCGGCATCACGCTCGGCCGCCGCACCCACCGCGTGCGGGTGATCAACACGCTCGAGCCCGACGCCTTCAAGGCCGTCCGCGAAACCGTCGAGGAGTTCGGCCAAAACGAGCTGGGGTTGGCCGCCCTCGCCCTGGCGCCCGACCGCCTGATCGAGCTGGCGCGCGCCGCCAACCTGCGCGGGCGCAGCCTGTACGACCAGCGCGAGGTCAAGCACGACAACCTCGCCCGGGCGATCCGCGCCCTGCGCGAAGCCGAGTGGTACCTCGAAACGATCGAGCCGAAACCCGCGTTCTACGCCGACCTCGTTCCGCTGCGCGCCGACGCTGAACGCGAACTGCAGGCCGTCCACGATAACCTGGTCTTCATGGCCGAGCGCGCCATCCGTCTCCGGGACTGGGACGAGGCGGCGCGCCACCTGCGCGTCCTGTGCGAGCGGATTCCCGACCGTTCGGACACCCGGCACCAAGCCGCCCGCAAAAAACTGCTCGACGTCGAGCGGCATCTCAAGAGGCCCTGACCTATGCGCGCGCCACGCCCGCTCGCCGTTGTCCTCGCCGCCGCCTGGCTGGCGGCCATGGGCCTCGGCGGTTGCCGCCCCAACGGCATGCTCCAGCGGCCGGGCCAGGTCTATGTCACCACGGTTCCCCCGGACGCCACCGTCTTCTGCAACGGCGCCAACCGCGGCCAGACGCCGACCACCCTCCTGGACCTCTCCGCCGGCGACCACTTGCTGCGGATCGTCAAACCGGGGTTCCGCGACGTCCTGCGGACCGTCAGCCTGCAGGCCGGCGAGCGCGCGGCGCTCGACCTCCGGCTCGAGCCGCAGACGGCCATGCTGCTGATCCATACCCGCCCGCCCGGCGCCGACCTGGACCTGAACGGCGCCAGCATCGGCAAGTCGCCGCTGCTGCTGCGGGAGTGCCCGCTCGGCCAGCACCAGCTCACCGCCCGCGTCGCCGGCCACTTGCCCCGCATGGTCAATGTCAGCGTGGCCGACCCCGTGCCCCAGAAGATCGAGATCCCGTTGACCTCCGACTCCGCGCGCATTCGGATCGCGTCGGCCCCGCCCGGCGCGGTCGTGGCGCTTGACGGGTCGGTGATCGGCAAAACGCCGCTGGATCTCCCGGCGCTGATCAGCGGCAAGCACATCCTCGAGATGACCTTGGCGGGACACGCCCCCTACCGCAGCGAGTTCAGCGTCCAGGCCGGCGAACAGCGCGACATCAATACGATGCTGGTTCCCCTGCCCGGCAAGCTCGCCGTGCGCTCCACTCCGCCCAGCGCCCGCATCTACTTGAACGACCAACCGAAGGGCGAGACCCCGCTGGATCTCAATGTTCCTCCGGGCAGCTACGCCATCCGCGCCGTGTCGCGCGGCTACGACCCGCAAGTCCGCACCAGCACCGTCGCGATCGGGACGGAAGCCCTCGTGGAGTTTACCCTGGATAAGAGCAGCGGTACGATCCTGCTGACGACCGAGCCCCCGGGCGTGTCGGTGTTTTTGGACGGCGACCCCTGCGGCCTCACCCGCAGCCGTCCCGGCGCCCGGCTGTCCGACCAGCTCGAGATCGAGTTCGTCCCGCGCGGCAAGCGCACCCTGCAACTCAGCAAGCCGGGCTTTTTCGAGGTCAGCCGTCCGATCGAGATCGCCCCGCAGCAGACGGTCATCCTGCACGAAAAGCTGAAGGCCCGGCCAGAACCCTTCGTGCCGACGGTGATCGTGCGCACGGGGATCGGCCCGGAAACCACGTATCGCGGCGTGATCCGCGAGCGCTACGACAACGGCGACATCCTGCTGGAAATCGAGTCCGGCATTTTCAAGACGCTCAAGCCGGCCGACGTCCTGGCGATCGAGCCCATCCCCGCCGGCGCGCCCTGAGGCGGGCGACCCGCGGCTAGTGGCGTGCGTCAGAAGTCCCTTGACACCAGAAACGGCCCGCGCCCGGAGGTCGCGCGC
>CAZEVX010000214.1:0-5410 GCA_964515705.1 uncultured Verrucomicrobiota bacterium
CGCGGCGTTACCGGATGTGTTTGACACCCTGGCTTGGCCACCGAAAACAGCGAGGAACCGCCGTTTTCGAAGGTGGGCGCCGACCTCCGGGCGGCGCCGAATGTAAAGAAGCGTTAGACGCACCACACTAGAACGCAGGCCGGCCGGAGCGCGGGCGTCCCGCCCGCCATCCCCACTCGCGAATTCATGGCGCGGGGACTGGCGCGGGGACAGAGAACACCATGGAAAATGAAGATCGCCCGGCAGGGGCCGGGCTCCTACAGAAGCAAGAGCTTTGGGGGGGCTTGGCTGAAGATCGCCCGGCAGGGGCCGGGCTCCTACAGAAGCAAGAGCTTTGGGGGGGGCTTGGCTGAAGATCGCCCGGCAGGGGCCGGGCTCCTACAGAAGCAAGAGCTTTGGGAGGGGCTTGGGGACAGAGAAACTGTGAAATAATCGCTCGGTGAGGCCGCGGGCGTACAACGAGGGGCGAAACGTCCGGAAAAACTGAAGGCCGCGTGCCCCACCTGAGGCGGGCAAGCCTCACGCGGCGTGAACTAATGTCGTTTGTATTGGGCCCAGGGATTCGGGCGCCGTGCCAGGCCGATCGCCAGACGGATGGCGGCCGTCATGCTGCCGGGATGGGCGCGGCCGGTGCCGGCGATGTCGAAGGCCGTGCCGTGGTCAGGCGAGGTGCGCACGATCGGCAGGCCGAGCGTGAGGTTGACGCCCGACTCGAAGGCCAGCATCTTGAGCGGGGCGAGCCCCTGGTCGTGATACATCGCGACCACGGCGCCGAACCGGCCGCGGCGCGCCTGGTGGAAGACAACGTCGCCGGGGATCGGCCCCGCGACCGCCAGGCCGCGCCGGCGCAGCGCGCGCAGCGCCGGCGCGATGATCGTGCGTTCTTCGCCGCCGAGCAGGCCGCCGTCGCCGGCGTGGGGATTGAGCGCGCAAACGCCCACCGCCCGCCGCGGCCCGCCCAGCCAGGCCGCCCCCGCCGCCGCCAACTCGACGGTCTCGCGCACCGCCCGGCGCGTGACCGCCGCCGCCACGCGCGCCAGCGGAAGGTGCCGGGTGACCAGCGCCACGCGCAGCGGCCCGCCGATCAGCATCATGGCGAACCGCCGTGCGCGGGTTAGCGCCGCCAGGTATTCCGTGTGGCCGGGGAACGGCAGCCCGGCCAGCCGCAGGCTCTGTTTGCAGATCGGCCCCGTCACCAGCGCGTCGAACACCCCGGCCAGGCAGCCGCTGACGCCGGCGTGAATCCAGCCAATGGCCGCCCGCGCCTGGGCCGGGCCGGTGAATCCCGGGCGCCAAGCGGGCGCGACGTTGGGTCTGATCTTCCGGTGGGGCGCGCGCTCCGAGCGCGCCGTTATCGGCGGGCTGTCCCCATCCGGGTCCCACAGCACGGTGCGGGCGGGGAACCGGTCGTCCGCCGGGCGCCAGGCCGGCGGGGGCGGAAGCCGGAGATGGGCGGCGCGCGCGCGCACGACGGCGGGGCTGCCGATCAGCACGAAGCGGCAATCCCGCGGCCAACGGGCGCGCCGCAACGCCAGCAACGCCACTTCCGGCCCGATCCCGCCCGGGTCGCCCAGGGTGATGGCGACGGTTATCATAGCCAGCCGGGTCAATAGCGCTTGATCAGCGCCTTTTTTTTCAGGCGGGCGATCCACTCGTCGTAGAGGCGTTGAGATTCCTGCTTCTCGAGTTCGGCCCGCAGGGTTTCCTGGACCTGATCGAAGGGGATCACCGAGGCCGGGCGCCGCGCGGCCACTTTCAGGAGATAAAAATCGCCGCCGGCCTCAAGCACCGGGCTGAGGCCGCCGGGCTTCAGCGCGGCCAGCGCCGCGGCCAGTTCCGGTCGGCGGGTGGACGGGTCGATCCAGCCGAGATCGCCGCCCGCCTGGGCGGCCGGTCCTTCCGAGACCTGCCGGGCGAGAACGTCGAACGGCTCGCCGGCCGCCAGGCGGGCGCGGACATCCTCCGCCAGGTTGCGCTTCACGGCGCGCTCCGCGTCGGTGGCGCCGCCGTTGAACAGGATCATCGCGGCGCGCACCTGTTCCGGCGTGCGGAACTTGTCGGCGGCATCCTCGTAGGCCTGGCGCACCGCGCGCGGCGGGACCGACACGCGGCTGTCGACTTCGCGGTCGCGCAGGGACGCCACGATCATGGCGTTCTTGAGGTTGGTGCGCCATTCCTCGAGGGTCAGCCCCTCGGCGTCGAGCGCCTTGCGAAAGGCCAGCCGGTTGTTGCCGAACTTGTTGCGCACGATTTCGTCCAGGCGGCTGTCCACGATGCTGTCGGGCAGGCTCATGCCGGCCTGCTGGCGGAAATAGTCCAGGATCAGCGCCCGCTCGATGAGCGCCTCGCGCGCCTGGGCGTAGGCCTCCTCCAGCTTGCGGTCCAGGGCGGCGTCGGCCTGGGTTTCGCGCAGGGCGCGTTCCGTCGGCTGCATCGCGCCCCGCACCTCGGCCACGGTGATGACCTGGTCGTTGACCGTGGCCGCCACCCCGTCCACCGGCAGCGTGCGCGCCGGCGCCGGGCTCTCCGGAGCCGGGCCGGCGCCCAACGCCAGCGCCGCCAGCATCGGCAGCCAATGGGGAATGGGTATCGTCATGATCGGCATCTCCGGTACGCCGCCACTATGGCACAGCCTTCGGGCGCGCACAAGCGCATTGACGGCTGGTTGAGGCCTGCCATACTGCCCGGGCGTTCGCGTGGCGGCTGCGGCGTGTGGCGCCGGCCGCGCGCGGCCGCGGAAAGGCAGGACCCCGCCCATGATCGCGCTGCAAGACCACGACGGTGTTGTCCAGATCCAGCCCGGCGTCCCCGTGTTGCGGATGTTGCACACGGGCGATCTCTGCCCGCTGGACGCCTACGCCGAGCCGTTTCGCACCGGGACCGTCGCGCCGCTGCTGTCCGAAATCATGGACCTGGCGCGCTCCTATGACGCCGTGGTCACGAACCTCGAGGCGCCGCTGGGCGTCGGCGGCGCGCCGATCCTCAAGGGCGGCCCGAACTTCCGGGCCGACCCCGCCGCGCGTCGCGGCCTGCAGGCGCTCGGAATCACGCACGCCTGCCTGGCCAACAACCACATCAAGGATTACGGGCCCGGGCCGATCGCCGAGACCCTGGCGCTGCTGCCGGAGGCCGGCATCACGCCGCTCGGCGTCGCGGACCGGTTCGACGGCGTGAGCGACCCGGTCGTCATCCGGGGCGGCGGGGTCACCGTGGCGCTGCTGAACGCCGCCGAGGGCGAGTACGCCTACCCGCGCGACGGGGAACTCGGCGCCAGTTGCCTGAACGAAGGCGAGCTGATGCTCAAGATCCGGGCGGCGCGCCAGGCGGCCGACGCCGTCGTCCTGCGCATCCATGCCGGGCGCGAATACGTGCCGTTCCCGGCCACCTGGCTGCGCCGGGTCTATCAGCGCCTGGTGGACGCCGGGGCCGACCTGGTGGTGGCCGACCATCCCCACGTGCCGCAGGGCCTCGAGCGGCGCGGCCGCGGCTTGATCCTCTACAGCCTGGGCAACTTCGTGTTCGATTTCAGCGACAGCCCGAGCCTCAAGGGCACGCGCATCGGCTACGCCGCCGGCTGCGCCTTCGCCAAGCACGGGCTGACGGAGGTGCGGATTCTGCCTTACGTGCAGATGCCGGATTTCCGCGTGCGGCTGCTGCCGCCCGGCGCCGACCGGGCGGCCTTTTTCGCGTTCCTCGACCAGGTGTCCGCGCCGCTGGCCGACGACGCCCGGGCGACTGCCATCTGGGAGGAGTTCGTGCGCCGCGGCGGCCCGCGGACCCTGAAGGCGATGAAGGATGTGATGCTGACCTATCCCCCGGAGCAGGCGGGCGACCTGCGCAAGTTCTTCCGGAGTCTCAGCGGCGCGTTCAATACCTGCCGGACGCATCTCGAGGAGCGCCGGCTGTTGATCCGCCTGGGCTACGAGGAGCGCCTGGCGCCCGACCCCGCCGCCGGCGTTGAGCTCGACGCCGCCGCCGATGCCATGGCGCGGCTCGAAGACCGCCTGCGGGCGGAGCCCATCGCCGGCTAGAACGCGGTGACGTCCTCGGCGGTCTCGAAAGTCCGGACGCAGGTGCGCTCGTCAACGCGGCGCGCAGGGCGTGCTGCACGAGTTTGCCGCACTTCTGGCCGTGGCAGAGGTAGCGCCGCCGCGCGGCGCGGCTCTGGGTGTGGTGCAGGACACCGTCGGGGGTCCCCTGCATGGCGTGGCAGCCGATGAGCATCGCCGGGGCGTTGACGTCCACCGCCAAGGGCATGTGGTCCGGGCATTGCAGGATGCGCAGGCGCAGCGCGCCGCGCAGCGGTTCGCCGCGGTGTCCGTCGGCCATGCGGAACGGGAAAACATGGCGATCGCCGCGACGGTCGGCCGAGAACTCGAGCACCGTGCCGTGGCAGGCGCCGTTGCAGGGCGTGCTCGACGGCGGCGTGGCGGTGCCCGGGCAAATGGCCTTCGTGGGCTACGACTATTATCCCTGGGCCGAGGCCCTGCCCGTGCCGCTGACGACCGTCGAGCAGCCGATGGACGCCCTGGCGGACAAGACCATCGCCCTGGTGCGCTACCGCCTGGAACACCCGCACGCCCCCTGGCGCCACGAGACCCTGCGCCATGCCCTCGTCGCCCGCGCCTCCGGCTGACCGGCGGGAAGGAATCCCGCCCGGCATGCGCAGACCTGTCCGGGGTCGCAGGCCGGCACTGCGTGCCGGCTGTCATGCGGGCGAAAGGCCTCCGTGAAGCGGGGGTGGATACCGGGACGGCTCGCGGAGCCCCGCTTTCGCTCGTCGAGCTACGGCGGGGCACGCGTTCGCCCTCCACGGGTGCCAATGAGGCGCGGGCACCTGGAGGGCGAGGCTCTGCCGAGCCGCGCCCCCGCTTCACTGTGGCAGTACATGCGGGCTTCTTGTTCGGATCTCACGCCAAGACGCAAAGACGCCAAGAAGGGCGCCGAAGTCTTTCCTGAGTTCCAGATCGGTCTTTGGCCTTCTGGAGCCGGGGCGTTCGCAACCCGGCGGGCAAGCCGCACCCCGGGTATGCCGTTCTGTCGAACGGCCGCGACACCGTCATGTGAAGGGGGGCAGGCCGGGCTGCCAGCCGGCGTTGTGCAGGCGCGCGGTCCAGCCGGAGGCTGGACCCTACCGGGATTGCATCCTGCCGGATGGCACTGCAAAGGTAGGGCTCGGCCTCTGGCCGGGCCGCAGAACATGACGGCCGGGAAGCCCGATGGGGCCATCCCCGTGCGGTCCGACCGAAGCCGCGCCGCGGGGACGGGCGGCCGGCGCCAGGGAGGGCCGGCTGCCACGCCGGCCGCCACGGGTAGCGGCCGGATCGCCCGTTTGCCGTAGGCCGGCGCCGCGCGTGTGATAGCCCCACCCTGATCCCGTAAACCGCAGATCGGCATCCCAATTTACGCA
>CAZEVX010000215.1:0-5406 GCA_964515705.1 uncultured Verrucomicrobiota bacterium
TGATGTCGCTGACCGTCACGCCGTAACGCGCGCACGCCGCGCGGTTCGCGAGAACCTGCACCTGCGGCTGGCCGACGCTCTGTTCGCTCGCCAGGTCCACCAGACCCGGCACGGTGTCCACCGCCGCGCGGACGTTCTCGGCCTTGGCGCGGAGCACCGCCAGGTCCTCGCCGTAAAGTTTGATGGCGACCTGTGCCCGGACCCCGGACAGCAGTTCGTCGAATGCGTTCTGGATCGGTTGGGTGAAGTTCAGTTGCACGCCCGGGAACGGCTTGAGTCGCGCGGCGATGGCCGCGATCAATTGGGTTTTGTTGCGGAACGACCGCCACTGCCGGAAGGGTTTCAACGCGATCTGGATCTCGGCGTAATTTACCGGGTGCGGGTGGCTGCCCGCTTCCGGGCGGCCGATCCGCGAGACGGTCTCCTTCACGGGTTGCAACCGCACGATCTCGCGTTCCATCTCCATGACGAGCCGGGTACCCTCCTCCAGCGAGATGGACGGCGCCATGGCGACGCTGATCAGGATCGCGCCTTCCTCCAGCGTCGGCATGAACTCGGTGCCCAGGCGCGGCACCAGCGCGAGACTACCGAGCAGCACGGCCGCCGAGGCGCCGATGAGGACCCCGCGGAAGCGCAGGGCGCCCGCCAGCGCCGGGCGGTACGCGGCTTTCAGCACCCGGATGAACGCCCGTTCCTTGGAGGGGGCCTGCCGCAGGAGAACGAGCGATAGCACGGGCGCCGCCAGGATGGCGACCAGCAGCGACCCGAGAAGCGCAAAGGATATGGTGTGCGCCATGGGCGAGAACATCTTGCCCTCGACGCCTTGCAGGGCAAAGAGCGGCAGGAAGACGAGAATGATGATAACGATCGAGAAGACAATCGGGCGGCTCACCTCGCGGGCCGCATCGTAGACGACCGCGGCCTTCGATTCGTGGCTGCCGTGGCGCTCGCTCAGGTGGCGAAAGATATTTTCCACCATCACGATGGCGCCGTCGCCCAGCATGCCGATCGCGACGGCGATCCCGCCCAGCGACATCAGATTCGCCGAAATGCCGCGGGCCCCCATCCCCAGCATGGCGAAGAGCGCGCAGATCGGCAGCGAGACGGCCACGATGAACGCCGCGCGGAGATTTCCCAGGAACACGCCCAGCGTGGCGATCACCAGAAGGCCGCCGAGCAGCAGGGACGTCTTGACCGTTGACGTGGCGTTCCGGACGAGTTCCGCCTGCTCGTAATAGGGCACGAGCGTGACGCCCGGCGGCAGCGCCCGCTTGACATCGGCGACCTTGGCATAGAGCCGGTCGATCACCTGCGAGGTATTCTCGCCGAAGAGTTTGAGCACCATGCCGGAGACGACCTCGCGCTCGCCGTTGCGGGTGACGACGCCGCGGCGGATCGCGTTGCCATACTGCACGTCGGCCACGTCGCAGAGGAATACCGGACGGCCGCCGTCCACCTTCACCGGAATGGCACGGAGATCGTCGAGACTCTCGACCAGACCGACGCCGCGCACCAGGTGCTCCTCCGATCCCAGGACCAGGAACTGTCCGCCGACATTGCGGTTGTTGGCGTGGACCGCCGCCACGACGTCCGACAACGCCAGGTCGTACTTCACCAGGGCCTTGGGGTTGACCCGAATCTGGTACTGCAGGACATGGCCGCCAATGGACAGGATGTCGGTGACGCCGGGCACGGTCTGGAGCTGGAACTTCACCACCCAGTCGTTCAGTTCGCGAAGCCAGGTGTTCAGCGGTTTCCCGCCCGTGTCCACGACCCGGGGGTCCGCCTCCAGATAGTAGAGGAAGATTTGCCCAAGCCCCGTGGCAATGGGGCCCAGGGCGGGTGGTTCATCCGTCTTGGGCAGGTCCGCCGACACGCTGGCCAATCGTTCCGCGACCAGTTGGCGGGCGAAGTAGATGTCCGTGCTGTCCTTGAAGTAGACATAGACAACGGCCATGCCGAAGGCCGAGGTCGACTTGATCTGCGTCACATCGGGCAGGCCGTTCATGGCCGATTCGATGGGGTAGGCGATCAGGCGCTCGATCTCCTCCGGGGCCATGCCGTGACCTTCCGCGAACACCGGCACCATGATGGGCGAAATGTCCGGGAAGGCGTCCACCGGCATCCGCTGGACCTGATACAGGCCGATCCCGACCACGGCCAGGAGGACCAGGATGACGAGCGCCGGCCATTTCAGCGCCGACTGGATGATGCGGTCGATCATGCGCGGGATCCTCTCCATTCAGTGGCCATGGCCGGCATGGGAACCGAGCGTGGCCGTGACGACCGCGGCTTTGAGATGAAAGGCGCCTTCGACCACGTAGCGGGTCCCCGGCGCCAGGCCGGCCGTCACCTCCACGGCGGTGCGGTCCGAGCGACCCAACATGACCGGCAGCGGCTCGAAAGAGCCATCATGGTCCACAAACACCACGTCGCGCCCCTCGATGGTCTGCACGGCGTTGCGGGGGATCACCACCGGCAGGTTGTCCTCCGACGCCGCGATGAAGCCGGTCGCGAACGTGCCGGGTATCCAGCGGCCGTCGGCGTTGTCCAGCACGACCCGCGCCGTGGCCGAGCGGGTGGACGCGTCCACGAAGGGCGTGACCATGCCGACCTTGCCCCGCGCCTGAACGCCGTCGTGGTCCACCCGCAGCACGACCTCCTGCCCGGCGCGCACGGCCGCCAGGTGTCGCGTTGGCACGGCCAGGTTGATCCAGACGCTGGCGGTGTCGGCCACGGTGAAGATGTCGGCGTCGGCCGCCAGGCTTTCGCCCAGCGCGATGTGCTTGGCGGTCACGACGCCGTCGATCGGCGAACGAATCTCGTAGCGCGTGATGCTCGCGTCGTCCCGATCTAGCGGCGCGGACGCCGCCGGGTCGGACAACCCGAGGGCGCGGAGCTTCTGCACCGAGAAGCGCAGGGCGATGCGGGCTTCGGTCAGGGCCTGATCGGCGCCCAGCAAGTCCTGTTCCGACGACACCTTCTGCTCGCGCAAGGCCTTCTCCCGCGCGAACACCTTGTCCGCCAGCGCCGCGCGGGCGCCGGCGGCGAGGTATTCCGCCTTGGCGTCGGCCAGTTCGCGGCTGTCGATCACCGCCAGCACCTCGCCGGCCTTGACCCGGTCGCCGACCGTCTTGAGCACGCCGCGGGCGATGCCGGCCACGCGGGGGGTCAGGTGCGCGACGCGATCCTCGTTGAACACGATTTCGCCCGGCACCCGCACCTCGTTGCCCAGGCGTCCGGGCCCGGCGGTCGCCACCGTGATGCCAAAGCGTTGTCGCTGGTCCGGCGTCAGGCGCAAGCCTTCCTCGGCGTGCGCGCCCGGCCGTTCGCCCGCCTGTCCGCCGTCCGGCCGTGGAGCCTCCGCGGCGTGCTCATGGCCATCCCCCGCGGCGTGCGCGGCGCCGGGCGCCGCGCGATCGGGTTCCGCGGCCTGCGCCCCGGCGGCGGCGAGCGCCATGACGATCAGGGCGATTCCCGCCAGGATGTGGTTGTTCGTCCGCATGTCAAGGTGTCCCTCCCGCTGACGATCCCATGGTATCGGTCGCGATCCCCGTCAGACGCTCCAGGTCGGCCGCCGCCCGGTGATAGTTGGCGACCGCGTCCAGGTGCCCGGCGCGCGCCGCCTGCAACGTGCGTTGCGCGTCGAGCACGTCCAGGAAGCCGAATTTGCCCTGCCGGTAGCCGGTCTCCGCCGCCTCGAACGCGGTCTGCGCGGCCGGCAGCAGAGTGTCGCGGATCGCGAGGGCGGTGGTGCGCGCCGTCTCGAGGCGGGCATGAACCTCGGCCAGGTCGGCGGCGGCGCGCGCCCGCGCCGCCCGCTGCCCGTGTTCCGCGGCCCGCGCGCGATGCCGCGCGGCGGCAATCCCTCCGGCGCGGCGGTCGAAGACCGGCAGCGGCAGCGCGAGACCGGCGACCGCGGCGTAGGTGTCGTCGTCCTCGAACCGCCGGACGCCCGCGTTGAGGGCAAGATCGGGAACGCGCGCGGCCTGCGCCAGGGCGAGCGCTTCCCGGCGCACGGCGAGGGCGTCGTCCCAGCGCGCCACGTCCGGCGCCTGCTCCAGGACGGCCGCGTGCGCATCCAGCGGGCCAAGATCGGGGACGTTCGTCAAGGATCCGACCGCCGCGCGGAAACGCGGCGCGCGGCTGCCCCAGCAGGCCGCCAGACGCGCGCGGGCCGCGTCCAGATCGCGCCGCGCCTGGCCGAGCGCGATGTCGGCAGACGCGATCTCGACCCCCGCCTTGGTCACCTCGATGTCGGGGACTTTGCCGGCCTTGACCCGTTCGACGGCGGCGCGGCGCACGGCGATCGCGAGCGCGCGGGCGGCGTCGGCCAGCGTCAGTCGTTCCTGGGCGGCCAGCACGTCCACGAAGGCCCGGGTGGCCGCGCGGCGCGCCTCGCGGCGCGCCGTTTCGCGGTCGCGCTGGGCGAGGCGGGTCTCGGCCGCGGCCGCCGCGCGACGCCGGCAACGCGGGCCGCCAAGCCCGAATGCCTGCGTCAGGCGCACCGTCGCTTCGGGGCCGTCCAGGCCGCGGCGCGGTCCCGCTCCGCCGACGGGTTCGATCTCCAACGCCAGCTCGGGATTGGGCCAGGCGCCGGTCTGGCGAGCCTCGCCCTCGGCGGCTAGCACGCCGAGCGATGCCGCGGCCAGGTCCGGGTTGTGCCCGGCGGTCAAGTCGAGCGCCTGACGGAGCGTCAGGCCGTCCTCGGGCTCGATGGGAATCGGCGGCGCGCCGCCGGGGCGCGCCGGCAACGGGGAGAGGGCGGCGGCCAGCGCCATGGCCGACCCCACCAATGGATGGCGAAGCGATGGGCGATGCATGGAGACTCCTGACGGCGAACCATGCCGGGCAGAAACAGAGGGAGCATGCGTGGCGGAAACGCAGGGAGCACGCGGGGCGGAGGCGGGGCGGCACGAACCCAAGGGGCGGCGCCGGGCAGGCGCTCGCGAGCCGCGCCCGTCAGCCGGCGGCGGGAGGGCGGAAGATATCGGGTTGCAGCGGGCGGCCCCGGAAGCGCACGTAGGCGCAACGGACATAGGCGCACGCGGGCGAACTCGCCAGGAGCGCGGGCTCGTGGTCGACCAGGGCCGGATGGGAACAGCAGGCGCAGGCGCACGCGGCGTTGCAGGCGTCCGCATGGCCGTCCGCGTCATGGCCCGGACCGGCCGTCAGCGCGCAGAACGCCGCGGCCAGGGTCAGCAGGAGTGCGGCACACACGGTTCCGATCGAATTCATGCTAGCCATCATAGCAGACACGCCCGCCATTGTCAAGACGCCGGCAGCGGCCCCGATTTGCTGGAGTTGCGCTTGTCCGCGGTCACTCCCGGCGCGATCCGTGCAGGGGAACGTCTCAGCGTCATGCGCGCCGTAGCGGCGGCTTGACGCGCCGCGTAGGCGGGAGCT
>CAZEVX010000216.1:0-5382 GCA_964515705.1 uncultured Verrucomicrobiota bacterium
GAATCCTGGTCCGTCCCATGCCCCCCCTGACCCGCGCCGAGATCCTGGAGCACCTCACGCGCACGCCGGCCGCGGCGCTGTTCGCGCGCGCCGACGCCGTTCGCCGGCGGACCTGCGGCGACACGGTCTATCTCCGCGGGATCGTCGAGTTCTCCAACTGTTGCGCGCGCAACTGCCGCTATTGCGGCCTGCGCCGCGAGCACCGCGGCCTGCGCCGCTACCGCATGACGCCTGCCGCCATCCTGCATGCCGTCGGCGCCGTCGTGCGCCGCGGCGTCCGCACGGTGGTCCTGCAATCCGGCGACGACCCTGGCTATTCGCGCGCCGTCCTCTGCCGCCTGCTCGAACGCCTCAAGGCCCGCCACCCGGGCTTGGCCGTGACCCTCTCGATCGGCGAGCGGCCGCTCGCCGACTATGCCGCCTTCCGCGCCAGCGGCGCCGACCGCTACCTGATCAAGCAGGAAACCGTCAACCCGGGCCTCTACCGCCGGCTGCATCCCGGCCAGAGCCTGGCGCACCGGCTGCGCATCCTCGATCTCCTCAACAGCCTCGGTTACCAGGTTGGCACGGGATTCATCGTCGGCCTGCCCGGCCAGACGCCGGCCATGCTGGCCGAGGATCTGTTGTTTCTCCAGCGGTTCCAGCCGGCGATGGCCGGCATCGGGCCGTTCCTGCCGCAGGCCGATACCCCGCTCGCCGGCTGTCCGCCCGGCGACCGCGCGCAGGTCCTGCGCGTCCTGGCCGTTGCCCGGCTGGCCGTCCCGTTCACGCACCTGCCGGCCACCACCGCCCTGGCGACGCTCGATCCCGCCGCCGGTTACCGCGCCGGCCTGCGCGCCGGGTGCAACGTCATCATGTGGAACGCCACGCCCGCCCGCTACAAGCGCTGGTACCAGATTTATGACCGGCGCGAGCGGTACGGCTTGCCGGAAATCCGCGCCGTCATCCGCCGCGCCGGCCGCCGCCCGTCTGGCGCCCGCGGCGATGCCCTGCGCCTGGGCGCAGGTTTGCCTTGACCGCCTGGGCGCCGGAGCGCACACTGGCGTGCAAACGGCGCGGGGCCGCCGCACGGCGGGCGGCGGCGCCGCACAAGGAGACGAGCGCATGGGCGTCCTCGTCGGATTCGACTGGCTGATGGCGACCTTGTATTTCCTGGCCGTGGCGGGAGCGGCCTGGTGGTCGTCGCGACGCCAGGCGACCTCGGCCGGCTATTTCCTGGCCGGCCGCAACATCGGCTGGTTTGCCATCGGCGGCTCGCTGTTTGCCTCGAACATCGGGTCGGAGCACATCGTCGGCCTGGCCGGCCAGGGTGCCTGCCACCGGCCTCCATACCGTGTTCGGCGGGATGCGCGCCGTGCTGTACCCCGACGCCTTGCAGGCGATCATCCTGCTGCTGGGGTCGGTCTGCATCACCGGGTTCGGGTTGAGCCGCCTAGGCGGCTGGAGCGAGTTCCGGGCCGTCTGCCGCGAAAGCGCCGGCGCCTTCGCGCTCTGGCGGCCGATCTCGGCGACGCGCGGCTGACCGCGCTGTACCCGCACAGTTGGGCGCCGTTGCGGCGCTCGTATGACGCGCTCGACAGGCAGGTTCTCGATGCCGGCCAGTTCGGCCGGCTGCGCGCCTGAAGCCGGAGGAGACGGACGATGACCACGCATGGGCACAATGGCAAGGGGAACCGGAGCGGCGGCGCTCGCCGCCGGGTAGGCGCCGCGCTGGGATTGGCGCTGGGACTGGCGGCAGCGGGAAAGGCGGAGCCGGCGGCGGCGCCCGCCGTCTGGCGGTTCGCCGTCATCGGCGAAACGCGCGGCGACGGCACGAACACCCCCGCCGATCCGTGGGTCAACACGCCGGTGGTGAACGCCCTGGCGCAGGCGATCGCCCGCGAGGACGTGGCATTCGTGATGGCGGTCGGCAACCTGGTCTACGGCCAGCCACCGTCCGACCCGGGCGGACCCGGCACCAATCTGGCGGTGCAGTTCGCGCAGTGGAAAGCCGCCCTGGCGCCGGTCTACGAGGCCGGTATCCCGGTCTATCCCGTGCGCGGCGAGCGCGACGCCCGCGGCGACACGCCCCAGGGGACCGCCTTTCGCGCCGCGCTCGGCGCCGCCGTTCCGCGCAACGGGCCGACTGGCGAAGTCGGGCTGACCTACGGGTTTGCGCACCGCAACGCCGTGATTCTCGGGCTCGACCAGTCCGTGCGTCCGCACCGCGTCAACCAGGACTGGCTGGACGCCAATCTGCCCGCCGGCGGTTGGCCGCACCTGTTCGTGTTCGGGGCCGAGCCGGCGGTCCAGGTCGAGACTCCCGACTGCCTGGCCCGGGAGCGCGCGGCGCGCAACGCCTTCCTGGACGGCCTGGCGCGCTGGGAGGGGCACTATTATGTCTGCGGGGGCGACCGGTTTTACAACCGTGCGCGCCTGTGGACGGCGGGCGGCGGCGCGGCGCTCGAACAGGTCGTGGTGGGCACCGGCGGGGCGCCGGCCGGCGAGTGGGCCGGCGCCTATGGCCGGGACTACGGCGAGGGGGGCATGGCCGCGAGGGAGCGGCACGTCGGCGGGATGCCCGGCTACCTGCTGGTGACGGTCTCGAACTTCGCCGTGACCCTCGCGTGGAAAGCGTCCACGAACCTGGCCGACTGGACCACGCACGACGCCGGACAGCACGCGGCGCGCAACCCGGCGACCTCGCAAATCAATGATTTCGACGGCGACGGGAAAACCGACCCAGCGGTTTACAACCCGGCCGCGGCGTCCTGGACGATCCTCTTGTCCGGCCAGGGAGACGCCCCGTGGATTTTTTCCCTGGGCGGGCCGGGCTGGCGCGCCGCGCCCGGGGATTACGACGGGGACGGCCAGACCGATCCGGCGGTGATGAACAAGGCCGGCGCCTGGACCATGCTGCTGTCGGGCAGCGGGCACCAGGCGGTCGTCACGAACTTCGGGGCGGCCGGCGCGTTGCCGATTTCCGGGGATTACGACGGGGACGGCGTCGGCGACGCCGCCGCCTACCGGATGCTCGATGGCCGCTGGGACGTGCAGTTTTCGGGCGGCGGCGCGGCCACGGCCGCCCTCGGCGGTCCGGGCTGGGTGCCCGTGCCTGCCGACTACGACGCCGACAGCCGGACCGACCCGGCCGTGTACCGGGAAGCCGGTGGGGAATGGATGGCGGCGCTCTCGAGCCGCAACTACGAGTTGGGGGTGGCGGTATGGGGCGGTCCGGGCTGGGTGCCCGTGCCGGCCGATTACGATGGTGACGGCCGGACCGATCTCTGCGCCTATTACCGGACGACGGGCGACTGGCAGGCGCTGCTTTCGGGCAGCGGATATACCACGGCGGCCGTCGTTGTCCTGGGCGGGGGGACCGACCGCGCGGTTCCCGGCGATTATGACGGCGACCGGCGCGCCGACCCGGTCGTGTACGACGGCGGCGCGCCCGAGTGGCGCATGCGGCTGTCCGGCAGCCTGTACCAGGACACCAACCTGGTGTTCGGCGGGACCGCCTGGTTGGCCGTCGGGCCGACTTGGAAAGCCGACCTGGTGATGCTGGCGTTCGGCGACAGCATCACCTACGGCGGCGGCAGCCGTAGCGACGGCCCGGCCACCGCGTATGCCGCGCGGCTCGAGACCAGGCTCCAGCGGCGTTACGACGGCTATTTCAAGGCGATCAACAGCGGCATCCCGGGCGAGGAGACTTACGAAGGGGTTTGGCGGCTGGCCCGCGTGCTGAACACGGTGGATGCCGATCTCCTGCTCTTGATGGAGGGCACCAACGACCACGGCAACGGCACCCCCTATGCGACGATCGAGGCGAACTTGCGGAGGATGATCGAGATGGCGCTCGGCCGCGGCCTGGGGGTGGTGCTGGCGACCATCCCGCCGGTGATCAGCACCGACGTCCGCGACCGCAGCGGGCAGCAGGCGCGGATCATCGGGTTCAACCCGCGGATTTACAGGATCGCCGCCGATTACCACATCCCCGTCGCCCGGGTCTACGAGTCCATCACCTCGGTGCCCGGCTGGCAATACCTGCTCATGGAGCCGATCTCCGCCAACCATCCCAACGATGCCGGGCATCAGCGCGTGTGCGACGCCTTCTACGCCCCCGTGTCCGCCGGGCTCGAGTCCGGCGAGTTTTTTTAGCCGCCGGTGAGACGGGACCCTCGGCGGGCCGGCTCCGGCGCGGCAGGCGGCGCGCGGCGGGGCCGGGGCACCCTGCCTCCCCGTGATCGGCCGCGGCCTTTCCGTGTTCCCTGTCGAGTCCCTGCAAGAGCGTATACCAAAACGCAACGTATTTTACTTCGCGGGCAAGCCTTGGCCGCTGACATTGGTTGGGTTGGGAAAGGGTGATTTTTTGCGGCAGGCGGCTCGCCCTACCCGCGATGCAGACCGAGCGGTGGGGCGAGACCTCCGGCGGAGTCGCGAGGCTGCCATGGCACACGGTGCGCATTTCCAGCGCGACCGCGACGGGGCGCGTTCCACCAGCATGAGCACACCTCTGTCTGGAGGGCCCGCCGCGGTTACCGGCGGGACCGCGCGGGGCGCCGAAGGGTTGGGCGGGGCGGAAGGACCTGCAACACGCCCAGGATATTGATCCCGTAACGGCCACGGTCGTCCGTCCACCAGGGCGTGTCGCGGTTAGCCAGGCGCACGGCATCGCGGGTCGAGGCGCAGCCGGGCGGCAGCCAACAGGCCAACCTGGTGCCAGCCGGGAACCACCGACCGCGGCAAGGCGGCCTTCAGGCGCACGCGGTGGGTCAGCGGGTCATAGGTCGCGTCGCCGGGCTCGAACGGCTGGCAGGCGCGCGGATCGGCGCCCGCGACAGGAGTCTCGTGGACGTTCCCGCGGCATCCACGAGGGCCACGACCACGCGGCTGGCCAGGGACCCGCCAGCCGGCCGCCGGTGTTGTAGATGCCGTTCGAGACAAGGTCGGTAGAGCCCGGCGCGCAGGCGTCGTCGTCCAGCGCCTGCTGGATGGTGGCGGCGGCATAGGTCCGGTCGTCGAACGGGCTCGCGACGCCGGGGTTATCCTTGACGACGTACAGCGTGGCGGCGGACGCCAGACCGGCCCCAACAGCACCACCGGCATGGCCTGCGCCAGTTAGGTCATCCGACCGGCGGCGGCCGACGTCCCTGCCGGCCGGCGCTGACCCCGAAGGGTTTCAAGAAGGCGGCTTCGTGCCCCCAGTCCAGGCTGCAAAAAAACACTTCAAGGTCGTCCCGCGGATCGAAGACGTCGCGGTGCATGGTCTTCGGGGGATCAGCACCAGGTCGCCGGCCCGGGCGGTCAGCGTGCCGCACGTCGTGGAGACCGTCAAGGTCCCGCACAGCCCCCCGATTTGCGGGAGTTGCGCTTGTCCGCGGTCACTCCCGGCGCGATCCGTGC
>CAZEVX010000217.1:0-5364 GCA_964515705.1 uncultured Verrucomicrobiota bacterium
TCCGCGTCTCCGCGAGCGACCGCCTTCCCGGCGCAGGGTCAGCCTCCCAGTTCGCCGTCCCACGGCAGCACCATGTCGTGCTCGGTCAGCCGCTGGCCGGCGGCGACGGGCGCCAGCACGAGACCCGGCGCCACCCGATGCTCCGGATACGTCGCGCGGAACGCCCGCAAACCGCTGGTATCGCGGCGCGCCGGGCTGCCGGCCCGCCGGATTTCGATCGGGTAAAGCCGGCCGTCGCGATCGAGGACCACGTCCACCTCGGCGCCGGCATGCGTCCGCCAATGATAAAACAAGGGCGGCAGATCCATCAGCCCGGCTAGCTTGCGCAACTCGCCGACCACCGCCGTCTCGAAAAACGCCCCCGCCAGCGGATGCCCCCCCAAGGCCGCCGGCGACGACACCATCTGCGCCGTGCAGGCCAGGCCGCTGTCCAACAGGTACCCTTTCAGTTTGCCACTGACCCGTTTGACGGCATTCCCGCAATAGGCCGGCAGTTCGTGCCATTGGTAGGTCGCCTTCAGGAGGCCGAGCCAGCGACGGGCCGTCTGCGGCGTAATGCCCAACTCGCGGCCGAGATGCGCCGTATTGACCTCCTGGGCCGTCAGCGCCGCCGCCACCTGGAAAAACCGGCCGAACAACTGCGCGTCGCTGACCTCCGTCAACAACCGGACATCGCGCTCGATATACGTCCGGCGATACCCGGCCAGAAAATCGGGGATCACCGCCAACGGCAGGACTTGCGCCTCGGGCAACCAGCCGCGCCACAACTGCTCGTCCAGCGTGCCGGCCGACGGCCGGCGCCGCATCTCCTGGCAAGGAAATCCCTCCGGGTCCCTCAACCAGGCTTCCAGCCAGTTCGCGCCCAGCGCCTGGCCGCGCGCCTCATTGACGGCATACCCGTCCAGGTCGAGAAATACCGCCCGGCCGGCCAGGCTCTCGGCAATGGTCTTCAAGACGCCCCATTGCTGGGACCCCGTGAGCAGGTAGCGGCCCGGACGGCGGTCCCGATCCACGCGGCGCTTGATGGCCGGAACCAGTTCGGGGGCATATTGAATTTCGTCCAAAATAAGCGGCGCCGGATTGTTATCCAGGAACAATTCCGGATCGCCGCGCGCATTGCCGACATCCACCACCGGATCGAAGACCACCGTCCTATACGTATCGCCATACTCGTGCTGCAGCAGGGTGGATTTTCCTACCTGCCGGGCGCCGGCCACGATCACGACTGGGAAATGCGCCACCAGCACCCTCAACTTCGGAATACAATTTCTATGAACGAACATAAGGTTGATTGTGTCTGCTCAGTAGGTGCTGTTTTTCGGAGTCGGTATCGGGGTCGCTATCGGCGGTCTACCGTTCTTTCGACCCCGATACCGACTCCGATGCCATTGACAGACGGAGATCGCTGAATGGGGAACCGAGCAGTAACGGTTGATTTATAGTGACGCCGCCACCGTTTGTCAAGGCACATTACGACAAATGATAGCGGAAATAGATTGCCCCGCGTCTCCGCGAGCGTCTCTTCCGGCCTGCTCCGCATCTCCCGCGGCGCGGCAAGGCTGCCGCGCCCTACCAGCGCTGCGCGCCCGATATTGTGCTCCGCGCTCTCCGCGTCTCCGCGAGCGTCCCTTCCGCTGTTTCCACGCCCGGGATTGAGGCCACGTCTGGCCTGCCCCGGAATACTGCCCCGCCGGAACGTTCCACCGGCTGGCAGCCGAGTGTACCAGCCCCGGCGGGGCGCTTCGCATTCGGTCCGCCACGAACTCCATGGCGGACCCGGACAACCGGCTGGCCGTTCCGATCGCGCGCGCGCCGCGTCCGTGGACCCGGCGCTCCGGCTCCGGAATGTCCTGGGCAAAACCACTACCCGCACCCCGTTATCGGTGTTCCTGTTGGCGGGTTGGTTCCTGTTGCGGTTGGCGCAGCGGGCATTGGCGGATTGGTTGTTCCAGCCCCCGCCCCGCACCACGCGGCACGCCCCATTCGCCGGTTTCCTTCCATGCCGTCGCACGATCGCGAATGGATTCCAGCAAGGCCCCGGCGTTGGCCTGCAAGGCATGCCCCCGCCAGCCCGCCCAGCGCCGGACTAGGTCCTGCCGCGTGATTCGGCCGCGCTGCCAGTCGCGCAGCCCCGCGCGCAAGCGCCGCACGGCGCGGCGCCGGTTGTCGCCCGGCAGGCGCCGGCCATGCGGCCAGAACCGAATCCCCAGAAAGGTGACGCCGTCGACCGATCGCTGGATGCGGGTCTTGGTCGGGTGCAAGCGCAGGCGCAAGACCGCCATACGGCCCGCGACAGCCTTGCGCACGTCCCGCAACTCCCGTTTGCTCTCGCCGAACACGGCCAGGTCGTCCACATACCTGGCATACTGGGGACAGCGCAGGTCTTCCTTGATGAAATGATCGATCGGGTCGAGATACACATTGGCGAAAAACTGGCTGGTCTGGTTCCCGAGCGGCAGACCGTGCCGCCGCTCGAACGGCGTCCATAACTCGTCGCCGTCGAAATAGCGGCAGACCGGCTCCTGGTCATTGCTGGCATCCACGATCCGGTCCAGCAACGCCAGCGTGGGTCGGCAGCAGATGACCCGTCGAAACAGCGCTTTCAAGACCGCATGATCCATGGACGGAAAGAACTTGGCGACGTCCATCCGCAGCACATACGGATAGCGGCGCATGCCGGCCTCGAAGTGGTCGCGCGCTTTCGCCGTGCCGTAGCCGCGCCGATTGGCACACGATTCCGACACGAACCGGCGCTCCCACAAGGGTTCGATCACGCGGCAGATCGCATGATGCACGACACGGTCGCGGAACGGCGCCGCGCTGATCAGGCGGCGCTTGGGGTCCGTGATCCAGAACGACCGGTAGGCGCCCGGCCGGTACGTTCCCGCCAGCAGGGCGGCACGCAACGCCCACACTTCCCGTTCCAGATCCAGTTGGAAATGGTCCACATAGGGCTTGGCGCGCTTGCCGCGGGCCGCCTGGCGGGACGCCGCCAACAGGTTAGGCACGGCGCAGATGGCCTCGAACAACCGATTGAAGGTCCGGGGCATGTCAGGCATTCTCGCTGCGCAGCCAGCCACCCACCATCTTGCCGATGTCCAGCAATTCGCCGATGGCATACTCGTATTGATCCGGACTGATATAGCGCCGATCTTTACTCAGGCGCAGCAACACCCTCAGGATTTCCAGTTCCGTATTCACGGCCGCCAGGTTGTCCGCACGTCGCCGGCCATAGGCCGCCCGAACCAGGTGTTCGATAATCGCCAGCGCCCTATCGGTCAAGCGCTGACCAAAGGTAAACCGCGCATTTTTTGGGTACTTTTCCACCCGATCGAGCAGCCAGCCGGCCAGCAGATAAAACCGCTGGAATACCGGCGGCATGTCCCAGGACTTGCTCATGTCCGATGATACGCCTTCCGGCACTCTCCGCGCTCTCCGCGTCTCCGCGAGCGCCCTTCTGCGCGGCGCGGCAGGGCCTGCCCGCCACTGGCGGGACGCCGCGCCCTACCAGCTCTCCGCGTGTTCCAGCGGCCGCACAGGCTGTGCGGCCCTACCAGTTCCGGGTATTGCCAGCGAAACCCGCTGTTGCCCGCCGCGCGGCTCCGCCGCGCTACAAAAACAATAGGAAACTTTACGGCCTGGGCAAAACCACTACCCGCACCCCGTCATCGGTGTCCCTGCCGGCGGGACGGCCCCTGCAGCGGTAGGCGCAGCGGGCACTGGCGGATTGGACGTCCCAGCCCCCGCCCCGCACCACGCGGCACGCCTGACGATCGCTTTTCTTTTCGCCGCCCTGCCAATATTCCACGGTCTGCATGTCGCCTTTGGCAACCGGCGTCGGATTACGCAATCCGTCTCGCAACTGACTATAGGCATCCGCGGCATACCAGTCCAGGCACCATTCCCAGACATTGCCGGCCATGTCATACAACCCATACCCGTTCGGACGATATGACCGCACGGGAACGGTCGTATCCGAGTAATCCCCCCGTTCCGCAAATACTTTTTTCTGATAGGGCACCCACCATCGCTGCCAGTCCGCGGCAGTCAGTTCGGCGACATTGGCCAGGCGCTCGGCGGTGTTGGCTTCGTTCCGATCCCAGCGGTTGCCCCACGGCCAAGACACTTCCCGCCCCCCCTTGGCCGCCTTTTCCCACTGCGGTTCGGTCGGCAGGTCGCCCCCCATCCACTGCGCGAACGCCCGCGCCCCGAACCACGAGACCTCGACCACCGGGTGATTCTCCAATCCCGGCTTGGCGCGGTATCCGTCGCCGCTCCGCTCGATCTTGATCGCCTGACCAAGGTTCACCCAGGCCGCGCCGCCTTCCGACTGGTTGCCCTTATCGGCAAGGAAGGCGGCGAACTGCCCGCAGGTGACTTCCGTCTCGCCGATCCAGTAGGCGTCCAGGTAGATACGCCGTTGGGGACGCTCGTCATCATCCCCTTTCCCCGGCTCGCTGCCGAGCAGAAACTCGCCGGCCGGGACCAGCCGCAGGCGATAGGCCGTGTTCTCGTGTTCGATGACCAGCGGCAACCCGCTGGCGGCGTCCTCGTCTTCGCCGATCGCCCGGAACCCCGGCGGCACCCGCGGGCGGCGCTCCTGGTCCTTCAACTGCGCCGCTACCTGCCGAAGGGCATCCCGATTCGCGGGCGCCACCTGCGCGTAGTCGGCGCCGGCCTCGAACGCGGCGATTTGCTCCAGGCCGGACCGGACCGCCATCCGCGCCGGCTCCCCGCCCTGCCGTGCCGCCGCCAGGTGTTCCCGGGCCGCCATCAGCACGGCCGCGCAGGCCGACTCGGCCGCCGTCCTGGCCGCGGCCTCCGCCGCTTGTTGCCTGGCCGTTTCCCCCGCCTGCGCCGCCGCGACCGCGTTGGACAGCCCCGCCAGCGCCGCCGCGTAGGCCGCCTTGCCGGCAGCGGGATCGCCGGCGCTCGCCTCGCCGATCCGGCGCTGTTTCTCGACCTCCGCCCACGCCGCGCCCCCGTGTTTCTGCAGCAGTGCACGCGCGGACTCGGCGGAATGCGTCCCGCCGAAGGCCGCGGCCAAGGCCTTCTCAAACCCGTTCTTCGCCTCCCGATACTCCTGCGCCAGCGCCGCCGCCCGGCCGGCCTGCCGATACCGTTCGGCTGCCTGCGTCCAGCCCTTTTCCGCCTCCGCGAACCGGCCGGCGGCATAGGCCTCGGCCGCCCGCGCGGTTGCCGACTCCGCGTCTTTCCAGGCCGCCGCCCCGTCTTCCGCCGCGTTCGACCCCGCCGCCTCCCGCCGGGCGTCCTCCGCGGTTTTCCTCCGCGCCTCCGCGGCTCCGCGCGCCGCGGCCGCTTCCGCCAGCGCCCGGCACTGTTGCAGCACCCCGTCGTAGGCCG
>CAZEVX010000218.1:0-5357 GCA_964515705.1 uncultured Verrucomicrobiota bacterium
GGCCTCGCGCGCCTGTCGGCGTTGCTGGCCGCCAGCGACGTGGTCGGCAAAATTGTGATCTTCGGTGGCGCCGCCATGGTCCTGGCCCACTACGCCAGGCCCAGCACCTGAATCGAGAGCCCCGCATGAACCCCTCCCCAGCCCGTTCCGCCTATGCCCTGGCCCGCGAACGCTACGCCGCCCTGGGCGTGGACGCCGAACGCGCCCTGCGCCGCCTGGAGCGCATCCCGATCTCGATCCACTGCTGGCAGGGCGACGATGTCACCGGCTTCGAGGCCCCGCGCGGCGACTTGGGCGGCGTGCTGCCGACCGGCAACTATCCCGGCCGGGCGCGCACCGCCGACGAGCTGCGCGCCGACCTGGACCAGGCCCTGGCGCTGATTCCCGGCCGGCACCGCGTCAACCTGCACGCCATCTACGCCGAACCGCGCGGCCGCCCGGCGGACCGCGACACCCTCGAGCCGGCCCATTTCTCCAACTGGATCGACTGGGCGCGCGCCCGGCGCCTCGGGCTCGATTTCAACGGCTCCTTCTTCTCGCATCCCAAGGCCGGGCCCGCCGGCACGCTCTCCCACCCGGATCCCGCCATCCGCCGGTTCTGGATCGCCCACGCCCAGGCCTGCCGGCGCATCGGCGCCGCCATGGGACGCCGGCTCCAAACCCCCTGCATCGTCAATATCTGGGTGCCGGACGGCTCGAAGGACACCCCGGCCGACCGCCGCGCCCCGCGCCAGCGACTAGCCGAGTCGCTGGACGCCATCCTCCAAACACCGCTCAACCCGGTGTACGCCTGCGATACCCTCGAAGGCAAGCTCTTCGGGCTCGGCTCGGAATCCTACGTTGTCGGTTCCCACGATTTTTACCTGGCCTACGCCGTCGCGCGCCGCACCTGGCTGACGCTCGATACCGGGCATTTTCACCCGACCGAGTCCGTGGCCGACAAGCTCTCGGCGATCCTGCCGCGCCTGCCGGGCGTCTTCCTGCACGTCAGCCGCGGCGTGCGCTGGGACAGCGACCACGTGGTGACGCTGACCGACGACCTGCGCGCCCTGGCGGAAGAACTCGTGCGCGGGAATTACCTGGCCCGCACGGTGATCGGGCTGGACTATTTCGACGCCAGCATCAACCGGGTGGCCGCCTGGGTCATCGGCGCGCGCGCCATGGGCAAGGCGCTGCTGGCCGCCCTGCTCGAGCCGTCCGCCATCTTGCAACGCCTGGAACGCGCCGGCGATCTCAGCGCCCGGCTGGCGCTCCTGGAGACGTGCAAGACCCTGCCGCTCGGCGCGGTCTGGGACGAGTTCTGCCGGCGCCGCGACGTGCCGCCGGACACCGCCTGGCTCGACGAGGTCAACACCTACGAACGCGCCGTCCTGTGCCGGCGATCCTGAAGGATCCCATGCACCGCATCCGCACCCTGCTGGACAACGACGCTCCCGTGACCTGGCTGTTTTACGGGGACAGCATCACCCACGGCGCCGTCCATACCTTCGGCTGGCGCGACTACACCCAGCTCTTCGCCGAGCGCGTGCGCGTCGAACGCCGCCGCCATCGCGACGCCGTCCTCAATACCGCCGTCAACGGGGATACCACCCGCGGCCTGCTGGCCGGGTTCGAGGAACGCGTCGCCCGCTTCGCCCCCGGCGTCGTCCTGCTGATGATCGGCATGAACGATTGCTGCGACCGCCGCGGCATCGGCCTGCCGGAGTTCGCGGCCAACCTGAACACCATCGCCGACCGCTCGGCCGCCTGGCAGGGCACGGTCGTCTTCCAGACCAGCCCGCCGATCCTGCCCGGCCTGGCCCCGGACCGCGAGCCCCAGTTTCCCGCCTTCATGGACGCCGTCCGCGCCGTCGCCCGCGCGCGCGGCCTGCCGCTCGTGGACCATGCCGCCGAATGGCAGGCACTACAGCCGGCCCACCGCCGCTTCTACTGGATGAGCGACCCGTTCCACCCCAACGAGTACGGACACCGCGCCCTGGCCCGCACGCTCTTCCGCGAGTTCGGGCTCGAGGACCCGCATAGCGCCACTTGCCGGCTGTTTATTCCCTGACGATCGCGAAAAGGGCGTCCCGCATGACCCCGTTAGCTTGTCTGGCTTCCGAGATCCTCTACCGCAATCCGGCCCCGCACGTCGTCAGCCGGCACGCCTATTTCCCTTCGCTCGTCCGCGCCGCCAACGGGGACCTGCTCTGCAGCCTCGTCCTGGGCGAAGCCTTCGAGGCCGTCAATCTCCGCGTCCATCTCTGCCGCTCGCGCGACGACGGCGCGACCTGGACCTGCGAGGGGCCGCTCGATCCCGCCGGCCCCGGCGCGTTGACCTCCGAGGCCGCCCGCCTGACGGCCCTGCCCGACGGCACGCTGCTGGCCTTGCTCGTGCGCCACGACCGCGCGATGCATCCCGAGGCGGGATTGACCAACCCGGCCACGCTCGGATTCGTCCCGACCTCCCTCTGGACCGCGCGTTCGACCGACGCCGGACGGTCCTGGACCGCGCCGAACCGGCTGCAACCGCCGCTCGAGGGGCCGGCCTTCGAACTCTGCTGCCCGATCGTGCCGCTGCGCGACGGCCGCCTGCTGCTGCCCACCCAGACCTGGCCGGGCTGGGACGGCGCCTGCCCGAACGGCATCCGCATGGGCGCCTTCGTCTCGGCCGACGGCGGCCGGTCCTGGCCACACTGGATGGATGTCCTGCGCGAGCCGCAAGGCCGCGTCTTTTTCTGGGAATCCAAAATCGCCGAACTGCCCGACGGCCGCCTGCTGGCCGTGGCCTGGGTCTATGACGACGACGCCAAGCGCGACCGCCCCAATGCCTACGCCCTCAGCGCCGACGGCGGCGCTTCCTGGTCCCCGCCGCGCTCGACCGGCCTGCTCGGCCAGACCCTGGCCCCCCTGGCGCTCGACGACGTCCGCGTCCTGTCGCTCTACCGGCGCATGGACCAGCCGGGCCTGTGGGCTACCCGCTCCCGCCTCGACGGCGACCGCTGGATCAACGAGGCCGAATTGCCGCTCTGGGGCGCCCGCCAGCCGGGCCTGACCCAAACCACGGCCGATATGGCCCGCAATTTCAACGTGCTGCGCTTCGGCGCCCCCAGCCTGCTACGCCGGCGCGACGGCACCATCCTGGCGGCCTTCTGGGGCTACGAGGACACCGTCAGCGTCATCCGCCGCCTGATCCTGCGCGCGGCGTAGCCCCGCGATGCCTCGGCCGCGGGGTCGCGGCGCCACAACACGCCGCGTGGGGCCCGCGGCCTACAGTTTTCCTGGACGTTTCACCCCTTGGTGTAGGCCCGGTGCCCGCACCGGGCGATTATTTCACGGCTTCCGAGGCCTTACCCGCAGCCTGTCTTTTTTGTTGCAGGCTATGATTGTATACAGTATACAGCAGCAACAAGCCGGACCCCCCCCGGTCTCGCCGATCAACGGGTCGCCATGGCCGCCCTGCGAATTCAAAGCGCGCTGCTGACTGACCAGGCCTGCCGGCGCCTGCTCGAAGGCATCCTCGACGGGCGCTGGCCGGCCGGCACAAAACTGGTCGAGACCGCGCTCTCGCGCGACCTGGGGGTCAGCCGCACGCCCGTGCGCGAGGCCCTGGCGCGGCTGACCCAGGAGGGCTTTGTCGCCTATGCCCCGCGCCGCGGACACCGGGTGCGGCCGGTCAGCCGCAAGGATGTGGACGACCTGTTCGATCTCCGGGGCGAGCTCGAGCGGCTGGCCTTCCGCAAGGCCTTCGCCCGTATCACCCCGGACGACCTCCGCCGCCTGCAAGCGCGCCAGGGCCCGGCGGACCCGTCCCGCGACGAGGCCGGCCGGGCGGCGGCGCTGGCGAGCGACGACCGCCTGCACGACCTGTTTTGCCGGCGCTGCGACAACCGCTACCTGGAAGAATACCTGAAGCGCCTGGTCCGCCTGAGCCGCCCGTATCGCTGGTTTGGGGCGGAGGCGCCGGCGCGCAGCCGCGAGCTCCAGGCCCAGCGGCGGCGGATTCTGGCGGCGATCGCCGCACGGCAGCCCCGGAAGGCGGAAACGCTCCTCGTCCGGCACATCCGCGAGGGCCGGCGTGAAATCCTGAGACGCCTCGCGTTCCCGCCCGCGCCGCACACCCCGAAAACGCCGGCCACCGTTAACCCCCGCCCCCCATGCCGCAAGCGTTAACCATTGGAATTCCCGTCACGCTCCTGGGCATGGGCGTGACCCTGGTCGGGATGCTCCTGCTCTGGGGCGCCATCGCGCTGATCGGGCGCTGGCCGCCGCCGGCGCGGCCATCCCGGAAAGGCGCCGGCCGTCCATGACCAGCTTCAGCGACAGCCTGCTGCGCTTCTGGCACGCCACCGGCGTGTCGGCGTGTTCCTGGGGATCGGCGCTGATGATCGCCGTGGCCGGGGTCCTGATGTACCTGGCCATCGCGCGGCGGTTCGAGCCGCTGCTGCTGTTGCCGATCGGGTTCGGGATCCTGCTGGCCAACATGCCGCTCGGCGGCCTGATGGACGCCCCGCGCGACGGCCTGCCGGGCGGCCTGCTGTGGTACCTGTACCAGGGCGTCCGGCTGGGGATTTATCCGCCGCTGATCTTCCTGGGCATCGGCGCGATGACGGATTTCGGGCCGCTGATCGCGAACCCCAAGACGGTGCTGCTCGGCTTTGCCGCCCAGTTCGGCATTTTCGCCACGTTCATGGGCGCGCTGGCCATGGGCTACACGCCGGCGGAATCGGCCTCGATCGGCATCATCGGCGGCGCCGACGGGCCGACCGCCATCTTCCTGACCTCGCGCCTGGCCCCGCACCTGCTGGGCGCCGTGGCGATCGCCGCCTATTCCTATATGGCGCTCGTCCCGATCATCCAGCCGCCGATCATGCGCGCCCTGACCACCGCCCGGGAACGGGCGGCGCCCATGGGCCAACTGCGCGAGGTGCCGCGCCGCGAGCGCATCCTCTTCCCGCTGGTCGTCACCGGCCTGACGGGCGCGCTCCTGCCGGCGGCCCTGCCGCTGGTCGGCATGCTGATGCTCGGCAATCTCCTGCGCGAATCCGGCGTGGTCGAGCGCCTCAGCAAGACGGCGGAACACGAACTGATCAACATCGTCACCATCTTCCTCGGCGTGACGGTCGGGGCCACGGCCGCCGCCGACCAGTTCCTCCGCTGGCAAACCCTCGGGCTGCTGCTGCTCGGCTTCCTGGCCTTCTGCATCGGGACCGCTTCCGGCGTGCTCTTCGGCAAGCTGATGCATGCCGCCACCGGCGGCCGGATGAACCCGCTGATCGGGGCGGCCGGCGTCTCGGCCGTGCCGATGTCGGCGCGCGTGGCGCAGGTGGTCGGCCAGCAGGCCAACAAGCAGAATTACCTGTTGATGCACGCCATGG
>CAZEVX010000219.1:0-5313 GCA_964515705.1 uncultured Verrucomicrobiota bacterium
CGCGGCGTCATGGAGGCCCGGCGCGCGGTGCACGATGCCGCCGCCAACGCCGTCGCGGTGCAGGTGCGCAACTGGTTCATCGCCCGCAACGACCAGAAAAGCAAGCACACCCGCTCGCAATACTGGGCGCAGGCGGCCGAATCCATTTCCGCCGAGGCCGACGCCGACTCCGGCCGCGTCGTCGTCCGCCATCCCGGCACGGCCTGGCACCGCTACGGCGGCACGATCAGCGCCAAGCCCGGCAAGGCCCTGGCCATTCCGCTGCGCGACGAGGTCTACGGCGTATGGCCCTCCGAGTTCTTCAAGAGCCGCGATGATGCGTTCGTGTGGCGCAGCCCGAAAGGCCAGGCCTTCCTGGTGGCGGCCAAGGACAAGGGCGTCAAATCCGGCAAGCGCACGCTGCGCATCCTCTATCAATTATTGAAGTCCGTGAGCAAGGAGCCGGACACCACGGTCCTGCCCAGCGAGGCCGAGTATATCGAGGCCGCCTCCGCCGCCGTCCGCCAGCTCGTGCGCCTCGCCCTCCGCCGCCGCGCTGCGGCCGCCCAGATCGCCTGAGGATTTAAACCATGGCCGAAGAAATCAAGATCGACATCAAGTCCACCGCCGACACCTCCGGCATCGATAAATCTGCAGCCGCCTTGCAGGGCGTCGACAAGGCCGGCGCAGGCGCCGGCAAAAGCCTGGTCAGCAGCTCCCAGGGATTCTCTGCGGCATCCGCCGCCGCCTCCGCCGCCAACGGCAGCGTGCAGGGTGTCGCGTCCGCGCTGGGGCAACTGGCGCCCAAGCTCCAGGCGCTCAACGCTGCGCTACCGGTGATCGGCCTGTTGATGGCGGCGTTCACGGCCTGGAAGAAGGCCATCGACGCGCTGCTGGAATCGCAGCAGAAGCAGGCGGCCGGCCTGCGCGAGATCACCAGCGGCAACATCGCCGCCGGCATCGACACCGTCGCGGCCTCCTACGACAGGCTCAGGCAGTCCATCGACGAGGCCAAGCAAGCGCAGGACGACATGCTCGCCGGCGAACGCGCCATGGCCGCCGCCCGGCGCGACCGCGAATTGGCCGAGATCGAGCTCGGCAAACAGCAGGCCTTGGCAGGCGAGGCCGATCCGCTCAAGCGCCGCGCCATCGAGGCCGACGCCGCCGCCCGCGCCGCGGGCGTGCAGGCCGCCTATGGGCAGGGCGACGAGGCGCGCACCGCCGCCGCCCTCGCCGGCCGCCGCGATGCCGCCCAGGCCAGCGCTCAGGCCGCCGGCACGCAGGAGGAAGTGCTCGGTCGGAAACTCGCCCAGGCGATTCAGGAACAGCAGCGTGTCGCCGACATACAGCGCAAAGCCATCGACAGTGCATGGACATCTCTGGGCAAAGACAAGGCCGGCGAGCGCTACGATCAAGAGATCGCCGGGCTGGGCGCATCCATCAGGCAGCTCGGCGCCGACCTCAAGGCCGCCCGCGACGAGCGTATCGCCGCCGAGGCGGAAGCGCGCCGCGCCGAGGCCGACATCGCCGCCAACGCCGTCGCCTCCGGGGCGCGCGGGATCGGCCGCCAGGCGGCCGCCGTGGCGGCAGGGGCCGGCGTGTCGCAGGCCCAGGCCGACATCGACAAGCGCGCAGCCGCCCAGCGCCAGGCCGAGGAGGACGCCGCGCGCAAGGAGGCCGCGCTGGCCGCCGCACAGGCCGAGGCGCAGGCGCAGCAGGAACGCCTCGATGCGCTGGCCCGCGCCGCGCGCCGCGAGCAGGCCGAGTCCGACGCTGCATCCGGCGCACTGGGCTCGGCCGAGGCGGCCAATGCGCGCCGCGCACGTCCGGACCGCGACCGCGTACTGGCCCCGTTCCGCGAAGCCGCCGGCCGCGAGGAGGCCGAGGCCCGCCAGGCCAATGCCGCCTTCGCCAGCGCCAAGGGCGAGATCGGCGGTCTGCTCAAGGATCTGCTGGCCGACATCAAGCAGCTCGAAAGCGAGGTCAAGCAGGCCCGCAGCCGCGCTGGCCGCGCGTCCGTCGACGTGGAGGCGGGTGGATGACGCGCGAGTGGCAGGTCAAGATCGGCGACGCCGAGCTCGCTTACGCCGGCGATCTGGGCATCGAGGAGATCAGCATCTCCTACGCCTCCCTTGCGACCGACGTGGCCACGCTCCGCTGCAGCCCCGATCTGTCCCTGGCCTACGGCACGATGGTCGGCATCTACTATGCCGGCACGCGCCGATTCCTGGGTCGCGTCGTCCGCCAGGTCGGCAAGGCCACCGGGACAGAGGCGCTGCACACCGTGCGGATCGCCGGTCCATGGGAGTGGCTGGAGCGCATCCCCTACCGGCAGGCCTGGCGTCTGTGGCAGGATGACGAGCTCGGCTCCGTCTACCAGTCGCGCGTCATCCTCAACCAGGACGCAGAGGGCGATCCGATATCCGTCGAGGCGCAGCTCGCCGACATCGTCGGCCACGCTGCGGCGCGCGGCGCGCCGATCGCGTTCGGCACGGCCGCCGTATCCCTCACGCTCCCCTGGGACGAGCAGCGCGATCTCCGCTGCTCGCAGGCCATCGCCCGCTGTCTGCGTTTTGCGCCGGACGTCTGCTCGCGCATCGACTACGCGCCGGCGACACCCATGGTCTATTTCGGCTCCGGCTCGGCGCTGACGCTCCCTGCCTCCGCCGAGCAGATCGTCTCTGGCTACCGCGACGACCTGGTCGTCCCCGGCATCGTAATCGAGATCGAGCGCCAATCCTCCATCGCCACCGACGACGGCGCCCGCAGCTACCGCACCCTCTCCTACCTGTCGGCCGGCGTGACCGACGCCGTCGACACGCTGCATGCCACGCTCCAGCTCGCCGGCCCCGACTCCTCGCGCAGCAGCCTGCGGGTCGCCGTAGAGACCGAGGCCATCCCCGACCCCCTGACCAACACCGCCTGGTGGATCGCCCGCCATCCCCGCCTGCAGGGCATCCTGGCCGCGGACCTGGTGATCATCCAGGCCGTCCGTCACCTGGCCTCCACCAATGCGGTCGTCACCGATGCCGTGGACTATCCGCGTATCTCCATCAACCCACTCGCCGACCTCACGGCGCTCGATGTCCACGCCCGCACCGAGGTTTTCCGGGCCACCTGCGACATCGTCAAGCGCGACGACGCAGGCGAGATCATCGACGCCGAGCACGCCGTCGAGCTGGCCCTGGAGCTGGTGACCACCGACGCCACGACGCGCGAGTACCGTGTCCCCCAATCCTACAGCTATACGACCGGCGAGCCGGCCCCGGCCAATCTCGCCACCGAGCTGCTCGCCCATCTCGCCGTCCGATATATGGAGGGATCCGCCACCTGGCCCGCCCGTGATCTGTGGGCCGCCCCCGGCGATACTATCGACGGCGCCCCCATCCAGACCGTCGATCTATCCTCCGCCGACAAGTGCATCGAGGTGGTCTTCGGCCCGCCGCAGCACTTGTCGATCGCCGATTTTGCAGCCGTCCTGCAAGGCTTCCGCACCAGGCGTGCAAGCGTCTCGTGGCAGGCCCGCGTCGATGGCGAGCCCGCCGCCGAGTCCGAGCTGGCCGCCGGGCAGAACGGCATCGCCAAGGCCGCAGGCCACGCCCCCGGCGCCAAGCGCCGCATGACGATCAAAGCCGCCGATGGCCTGGGCGGCTCGATCCAGCTCAATCCCGGACAACTGGACGACGACGAGACCATCCGCGTACGTACCATCTCCTGGAAGGACGCGTCGGATACCGTTCAGACGGCCCGCATCCTGGCCTCCGACCACATCCCCCAGGACGGCACCTATCCGCCGCCATTCGACGATGATCCTCCCCCCTGCGGCCACCCAGGCAACAAGCCCTACGAGGATACCGATGATGGCGAGGATCATCCGGGCGATGGCGATGACGACCGAACTGGCGCAGGAGGGGATCATCCCGGAGACTACCCGAGTCCGCCATCGAGCGGCGAATGCGAATAAGGAGAACATTTATGGCAACTACACTAAACATTCAGCGATTTATCCGGTCAGTGCGGCAGGGTCGTACTGCTGCGCCAGTTTCATGTACTGCTATGCCTGCATGTACACAGCAGGCCTACGACGCCCTGCTAGCGGCTAACTGGAGTAGGGTTGATGAAAAGCGTTCCGGCCTGCCACGACACCACTGGGCGCAGACGGGATTCAGCAACCGATGGGATGCCTCAAAATACTGCGGCGACTATGCGGATGGCTACCAGCACGGTTACGCAACCGCCGTCTGCTACACGATCAGGCTACCCGCCGACGCCCTCGCGGGAACGGCGGCGAAGATCGTTTCGGTGTCCATCCCCGTGCTGGGCGACCGCTGGCTGGCCGACGGGTGCGACATTGGCGTTACGCTGTCGGCCTCGGCGACACCGCCGGCGTGGGATGCGCCATCGGCCGATGCCGTCACGGGGCAGTTGGCGGTGGTTCCCAGCAACACAGGTTCCGACACCTCGGCCATCGTGACTTTTGACTGGAGCGCCGCACTGAAGACGTCTCTGGCTTATCTTCACATTACGCTTCGCCTGACCGACTACCTCACGCACCGGGGCGCCTGGATCGAGGGCGGCGCGATGATCGACGGCGCCAACATCGCAGTCACGTTCGACCGCGACGTGTCGCCGGACGCGGAGGAAAGCTTCGACGATCCGCCTGCGCCGCCGGTCGTTGTCGACATCCCCTTCGGTTTTCCCGACATGCCCCTCAAGACCGGTGCCCCGGTCGGGCTGCGGGAGATCTCGTACCGCTATGTGAAGCTCTCCGAGCTTGCCGCCATGGGCGGCGGAGCCACGCTGCAGTTGCTTCAGACCTCCTTCCTGTCGAGCCAGACGGGGTTCGCCGTGCCGTCCGCCGGCAGCCTGACCGTGGCGGGCAAGGCCTCCGGCGATGTGACCTTCTCCGGTGTCTCCGGCGACGACATCCTCTCCGGGACGCCGTACTTTGAGGAGAACATCGGCGCGGGCTACGTCGGCTACATCCGGGTTCCGCTCAAGCGGGTGGAGCCGGTCGATGCCGGGGCCATGACCAAGCAGGCGGTCTTCACAACCTCCAACGGCGGCGTGTCCATCGCCTGCACGGCCCGCCTCTCGGTTCCGAAGAAGCAGCGATTCTACGCCTACAAGTTCTACGACAGCACGCAGACGCGCTGGGGAAGCACCTACTTCGCGAACAGCAACTCGTGGCTCTACGGCTTCTCGTCCATCGTGGTCAAGGCGACCATGGGCTACGGCCTGGCGCTGGAGATGACGACGCCAAACTTCGGCACGAACAGTCCGCTCTCGCTGAGCGTCGGGAGTTCGTTCGCCTACAACGAGTCGGTCTACGGC
>CAZEVX010000220.1:0-4993 GCA_964515705.1 uncultured Verrucomicrobiota bacterium
GGCCAGGTAGAGAAACTTGTCGTCCCGGAGCAGGCGGACCCCGGGGTCGTTCGTGCGGGCGCCACCGGGGTCCTGGTGAATGTAAAACTCCGACAGCCGCGCCGCCGCGTTCCAGCAGGCATCGGTCAGGACGCCGTCAATCGCCGGGGCCGCGCTGCACATCGGCGCTTCCGCCGACGGGCAACCTGTCGCCGCCCGTGCCGGCAGGGCGCCCGGGCCCACCGCCAGGACACCGCACAGGACCGCCAGGCGCGCGCGCCCGGCAACCGCCGCAACCGCAACCCTGGGTGGCCGGCTCCTCATGACAGGTCCCTTTCCTGGTGACGGCCGCGGATCGAACGGGGCACCGTCCCCCCGTGCCGGCAGCGTCACGCTGTTGTTGACGATAGCCTGTTGCCCATCCCGCACAAGACATAATTCCGCGTACTGCCTCAGTGAAGCGGCGGGTGCGGCTCGGCCGAGCCTCGCCCTCCAGGTGCTCGCGCCTCATCGGCACCCGTGGAGGGCAAGCGCGTGCCTGCCGTAACTCAACGAGCGCAGGCCGGGTCCCCGCGAGCTGTCCTGGTATCCACCCCCGCTTCACTGAGAAGCCGTGAAACAATTAATCTGGACGCCGCGTGCGGCTTGCCCGCCTCAGGTGGGGCACGCGGCCTACAGTTTTCCTGGACGTTTCGCCCCTTGTTGTAGGCCCGGTGCCCGCACCGGGCGATGATTTCATACCTTCTGAGGCCTTACAATTCCGCCGGCATGCGCGGGGGCGGGTCAGACAATATCAGCGTTCTCGAACGCCGCCCAGCCGACCGCCAGCGCGGCGCCGGCATAGGTCGCGGCATAGGCGGCGGCCAGCCCGACGTATGACCAGGGGATCGCCGCGCCGGCGGACAGCGTGTCGGCCATCCAGAAGAGTTGCCAGTTGGGCAGCAGGCGGTAGAGCGCCCCGGCCGCGACGGATGTCGCGGCGGCGGAGCGGAAGAGCGTCTCCGACACCAGGCCCAGCAGGAACAGCGCGCCGGCGGCCGCGCCGCTCAGGAGCGGCGGCAGGCGCGTCGAGAGGCTCACGGCCAGCGCCGCCAGCACCGTCACCGCCAGCGCGACAAGGACGCCGGCGGGGACGAGGCCCCAGTCCATCAGCCCGCCCCAGCGCGCGACCGCGCCATGGGCGCCGCGGGCGTGCATGGCGGCGCACGCGGCGCAATGCTCGGCCATGGGTTGCCCGGCGTCGAGGGCGGCCGTCACGAGCACGGCGGCCGCCAGGCAGGGCGCCAGGGCGCCATAGGCGCGCGCGACGAAGGGGCGCCGGAACCAGAAGTTCATGGCCGCCGCGTAGGCGAAGGCCGCCACGAGCGCCGCCGCGAACACGGTCATCACCCGCCAATCCAGGTCCAGGCCGCGCCAGACCATGCGCACGCTGAGCAGCGCGGCCGCGATCAGCGCGGCGTGAAACAGCAGCAGCGCCCCCAGGATGCCCAGGAACGACGCCAGGAAAAACAGGCCGCGCGGCACGGGCTTGCTGAGCACCGCGGCGGCGGTGCCGCGCCGGACCTCGTGGAAGATCGCGGCCGACGCCGCCGCGCTGGCCGCCAGCAGCCCCGCCAGGAACTGCAGCGCCAGGACGCCATCGCGCACCAGGCGGGCTTCTTCGCCGAAGGCAAAGACGGCCGAGGCCGGCAGCAAGCCCGCCGCGGCGATCGCCGACGCCGTCAACAGCAGCACCAGCGGCTGCCGCATCGTCTCCCGGCAGGCGTTGGCCGCCAAGGCCAGGGCCTGCCGCCACCGCATTGGGAGATTCATGCCTCCGCGGTCTCCGTGGTTGCCGCCCCCGGCAACGGCGGCGGCGCATTCCCGCCAGGGCCGTCCGCGCCCCGCCAGATGCGATGGTAACACAGCGTCCGCGCTTTCCACACGCACACCAGGCTGAGCGAACAGGGCAGCAGCAGGACCGGAACCAGGAACGCCGGCACCCGGCTGACGATCGCCGCCAGTTCCGGGGCAAAGTCCGCGCCGTAGCGGAGCGCCCCGAACCAGGAGAAGACGGCCCCGATCAGGAGCGGCGCCATCATCATGATCGCGACGCCCGCCGCCGCCAGCCAGGCCTCGACGCGGGCGCCGCGCGCCTCGAGCCGGGCGAAGACGTCGGCCGCCAGCAGGTTGACCAGCAGCAGCAGGATCATCCCGGCCAGCAGGAAGGCCACCAGGTTCAGGGCATACAGCGGGACGCCCGGCATGGCCTTCCACCAGGCGGTGAACGGCGCGAAATACACCAGGAGCGCCGCGCAGGCGATGGCCCCGCGCAAGCGCGCCCGCCAGCGGGACGTCAGGACGCCGGCGTCGCGCATCCGCCATAGCCCCCAGAGGGCCAGGACCGCGCCCGCGACATAGGCCGGGATGCGATAGCGCTGCTGGAACAGGTCGATCCAGGCCTGGCCGATCAGCAAGACAATCGCCAGCGCGAGCCCCCAGAACACCTGCGATAAACCGCGCCCCAGGCACAGCCACGACACCCGCGGCGCCGCGGCGGCCGCGCCCTCGGCCTGGTCAAACTGGCTAGCCTCCATCGGCCTCTCCGTCCGGAACCCCGCCCGGCCCAGCGACCATAGCACGAGCCAACCGGTCGGCCAACCATTTTTGAGCAAAGCGGCCAGGGGAAAATGGGAAGGGGTCATGGCGCGTCGCGCGCACCCATGAGCGCGACGAGGGCATCTATCCGCAACGGCTCGGTCGGCCTGCCCGCCGTAGCGGCGCAAAGGCGCGAGACCTCGCCCTACCCCACACGCCAACATCCGGGGTGGGGCGACCTCTCCGAGGGAGCCGCCTGCCGGCGCCCGCGCGTAGTCTGGCGGAACGCGTCGGACTCCCGTTTGTTGTTGCCCGCCGACCCGGAGCGCCGTATGATGGCGACCGCGCGGCAACAACGGGGCGCCCCGCGCGCCCGGGAGCTGATCGCGATGTCCAATACGCTGGGAACGCTGTTTCGGGTCACGACCTTCGGCGAGTCCCACGGCCCGGCCGTGGGCGCGGTCGTGGACGGATGCCCCGCCCGCCTGCCGCTGCGCCCGGAGGACGTCCAGCGGCAACTCGACCGGCGGCGGCCGGGCCAGAGCGCGCTCGTCAGCGCCCGCGGCGAGGCTGACCGCGTGCGCCTGCTCTCCGGCGTGGACCGCGGCCGCACGCTGGGCTCGCCGATCCTGCTGCTGGTCGACAACACCGACGGCCGTCCCGCCGACTACGCGGCGCTGCGCGCCGCGCCGCGCCCGTCCCACGCCGATTACACCTACGTCAAGAAATATGGCATCCGCGCCGGCAGCGGCGGCGGCCGCGCCAGCGCCCGCGAAACGGTGGGGCGCGTCGCCGCCGGCGCCATCGCCGAGCGTTTGCTCGCCTTCCGCCATGGGGTCGAGATTGTGGCCTGGGTCTGCGAACTCGGCGGCCTCCGGGCCGCCGATCCCGACCCCGTGCGTCTCGGGCGCGACGCCGTGGACGCCACCCCGGTGCGCTGCCCGGACGCCGCCGCCGCGCGCCGCATGATCCGCGCCCTCGAGGCCGCGCGCCGCGCCGGCGACTCGCTCGGCGGCGTGATCGCCTGCGCTTGCCGCGGCGTGCCGGCCGGCTGGGGCGACCCGGTTTTCGGCAAACTGAACGCCCTGCTGGCCGGCGCCATGCTCTCGATTCCGGCGGCCAAGGGATTCGAGATTGGCTCGGGGTTCGCCGGCGCGCGCCTGCGCGGCTCGCAGCACAACGATCTCTTCGTGGCCAAGGACGGAAGGCTCGGCACCCGCACCAACCGCAGCGGCGGCATCCAGGGCGGCATCAGCAACGGGGAACCGATCCTGTTCCGCGTGGCCTTCAAGCCCACGCCCACGATCGCGCGCGCGCAAGTCACGGCCGATTTCCACGGGCGTCCCACCCGGCTCGCGGCCGCCGGCCGCCACGACCCCTGCGTGCTGCCGCGCGCCGTGCCGGTGGTCGAGGCCATGGCGGCGCTGGTGCTGGCCGACGCCGCCCTGCGCCAGCGCGCCGCCAGCGTGCGCTGACCCTTCGCCGCCGCGGCCGGGCGGCGGCGCCGGTCCGCCGCCCGGCCCTACTCGGCCAGCGCCGCGAGGTGCGCGGCCGCCGAGTCCGCCAGCGCGCCGAGCGCGTAGCCGCCTTCCAGGACCGACACCAGGCGTCCGGCGCAGGCGGCGCCGGCCAGGCGGCAGGCCCGGCGCGTCAGGTCGGCAAACCCGGCGGCGGTCAGTTGCATGCCGCCGAGCGGGTCGGCGGCGTGGGCGTCGAACCCGGCCGAGACCAGCACAAACTCCGGCCGGAAGGCCCGCGCCGCGGGGACGAGCGCGGTCTCGAAGGCATGGGCGTAGTCCGCGTCGCCGCTGCCGGCGGGCAACGGGACGTTGAGGGTCGCCCCCGCGCCGCGGCCCGTGCCGCGCTCGTCGGCGCACCCGCTGCCGGGATAGAGCGGGACCTGGTGGACGGAACAATAGAAAACGTCGGGATCGTCCTCGAAGACGGCCTGCGTGCCGTTGCCGTGGTGCAGATCCCAGTCCAGGATCAGGATGCGCCGCAGGCCGTGGCGCCGCTGCAGGTAGCGCGCGCCGATGGCCGCGTTGTTGAACAGGCAGAATCCCGCCGCGCGCGAGTGCGCGGCATGGTGGCCGGGCGGCCGCACGGCGCAGAAGGCGTTCCGCGCGCGGCCCTCGATCACGGCGTCGATCGCCCGCAACACGCCGCCGGCCGCCACGCGGGCGGCCGCGAACGATGCCCGGCACAGCGGCGTGTCCGGGGAATGCAGGAACGGGGCTCCTCGAGCAGCGGCATCCCGAACCTCGGCCACGTAGCCCGGCGCATGCACGGCCTCCAGCCACTGCCAATCCGCCGGGCCGGCCGCGAGACGCAGGAGGCCGTCGAACCTTCGGTCGCCGTTGACGCGGGCGGCGATCGCCTCGAGCCGCGCCGGCCGCTCGGGATGATCCGCGCCGGTCGCGTGCCGCAGACAGCGCGC
>CAZEVX010000220.1:5003-5271 GCA_964515705.1 uncultured Verrucomicrobiota bacterium
AGGAGTGCATGGCGCCGATCCGTCCTGGGCCGCCGCCCCTATTCCACCGTCACGGACTTGGCCAGGTTGCGCGGCTGGTCAATCGGGCAGCCGCGCTGGCGGGCGACGTGGTAGGCCAACAGTTGCGCGGCGATCACCACGGGGATCGGGGCCAGGAAATCCCGGCAGCGCGGCACGCGGATGACGGCATCGCTGAGGGCGTCCACCTCGCGATCGCCGGCGGTGGCGATGGCAATGACCGGCGCCCCGCGCGCCCGGCATTCCTGCA
>CAZEVX010000221.1:66-5266 GCA_964515705.1 uncultured Verrucomicrobiota bacterium
CCCCAGAAGCCCACCCCCAGACGCCCAAATCAGCAAGCCTTCAACCCCCAACCTGCCCCCCCGGTCCTGAACCCTGAACCCCGACCCCCCCCCCCCCCCCCCCCTCCCCCCATGAAACTCTTCATCATGACCGACCAGGAAGGCGTTGCCGGCGTATTGAACAGCCGGGATTACGGCTCGCCGGACTCGCGCTACTACGAACTGGCCAAGGACCTGCTGACCGCGGAAGTCAACGCGGCGATCGAGGGGTTTTTCGCGGCCGGCGCCACCGAAATCCTGGTGGCCGACGGCCACGGCAGCGGCTCGATTCACCCGTTGCAACTCGATCCGCGGGCGGAACTCCTGTGGGGATTCCCCTGCGGCTATCCCTACCTGCTGGACGCCTCGTTCCAGTTCATCGCCTGGGTGGGCCAGCACGCCATGTCGCGGACGCCGCTGGCGCACCTGGCGCACACCGGCAGTTTCGCCAAGTTCGAGTACCGCATCAACGGCACGCCGGTGGGCGAGTTCGGCCAGCAGGCGATGGCCGCCAGCGAGCTCGGCGTGCGGGCGATCTTCGGGGCGGGCGACCGGGCCTTCTGCCAGGAAGCCGGGGCGCTGGTGCCGGGGATCGAGACCGTGGCCGTCAAGCGCGGCACCATGCCGGGCGCGGGCGACGAGTGCACCGCCGAGCAATATGCCGTGCGCAACGTGCATGCCATCCACTGGCATCCCCAGCGCGCGCGCCGCGCCATTCGCGACGGGGCCGAACGCGCCCTGGCGCGCGCCGCCAGGGAATCCTTCGGGCTGATCCCGCTGCGGGCGCCGTTCGAGATGGTGCGCCAGTTCCGCGCCACCGCGCAGCGGCCGGCCTGCGAGATTCGCGGCACCCACCCCGCGAGCGTGATCGCGCTGCTGAACTCGCTGCCGGTGGACCCGCCCCCTCCGGCGGGTAAGGCGACCTGAACCGCCTGTATAGGTTCACCACGAAGGACACGAAGCTCACGAAGAAGAAGCGTCGAAGTCATCCCTTCGTGGCCTTCGTGCGCTTCGTGGTGAATGCCGATGGCGTATCGGATTGAAATCGGGTTGAAACGCGGGGTGCGCGACGCGCGCGGGCGCGCCGCCGCGGCCCAGGCTGTCCGCTTCCTGCACCTGCCGGTGCGCGCGATCCGGACGCGCACGGTCTACCTGCTGGACGCCCAATTGACCCGCGCCGAACTGCGCGCCACGCGCGACGCCTTTGCCGACCCGGTGATCGAAACGGCGGCCATCGGCCGCCTGCGGCCGCCGCCCTGCGACTGGCTGATCGAGGTCGGCTACAAACCCGGCGTGACCGACAATCTCGGCCGCACGGCGCGCGCCGCCCTGCAGGACGCGCTCGGGCGCCCGCTGGCCGATGGCGAAGCGGTCTACACCGCCGTCCAGTATTTCGTGAGCGGATACCGCCAGAGGCCAGACGCCGGAGGCCGGACGCCAGACGCCGGAGGCCAGACACCGGACGACGGAGGCCAGAGGCCAGACGCCGGAGGCCGGACGCCAGACGACGGAGACCAGACGCCGGACGGCGGCGCGCCCGGGTTGACGCTCGGGCAGGTCGAGCGCCTGGCGCGGGACCTGCTGGCCAACCCCCTGATCCAGACCATCCGAATCCATGATGCGGCCGAGTGGCGGCAAACGCCGGTGGACGGAACCGTGCCGGCGGTGCGCGAGCGCGCGGAACCGGCCGTGCGGACCTACGACCTGGGCGGGACGGACGCCGACCTGCTGCGGATCAGCCGCGACCAGGTGCTGTCGCTGAACCTCGTCGAAATGCAGGCGATCCGCGACCACTTCGCGCGGCCGGACATCCGCGCGGCGCGGTCGGCGGCGGGCCTGCCGGAATCGCCGACGGACGTGGAGATCGAGTGCCTGGCGCAGACCTGGTCGGAACACTGCAGCCACAAAATTTTCGCCGCCGCCATCCGCTACACGGACGAGGCCGGCCGCGAGCAGCGCATCGCGTCGCTCTACAAGACCTACATCCAGGGGGCCACCCGCGCCATCGCCCGGCGGATCGACTGGCTCGTCTCGGTCTTCACCGACAACGCCGGCGTGATCCGGTTCAACGAGCGGGAGCACCTGGTGTACAAGGTCGAGACCCACAACAGCCCCTCGGCGCTCGATCCCTACGGCGGCGCCATGACCGGGATTGTCGGGGTCAACCGCGACCCGATGGGCACCGGCATGGGCGCCCGGCTGCTGTGCAACGTCTGGGGGTACTGCACGGGATCCCCCTTCTATACCGGGCGCCTGCCCGATGGGCTGATGCACCCGCGCCGCATCCGCGACGGGGTGCACCGGGGCGTGATCGAGGGCGGCAACCAGAGCGGCATCCCCTGGGCGCGCGGCTGGGAACTGTTCGACGACCGCTACCTCGGCAAGCCGCTGGTGTTCTGCGGCACGGTCGGCCTGCTGCCCGTGACCCTCCAGGGGCGCCCCGCCGAACGCAAGGAAGTGTGCCCGGGCGACGCGCTCGTCATGGCCGGCGGACGCATCGGCAAGGACGGCATCCACGGGGCGACCTTCTCGTCGGAAGAACTGCGCGCCGAGTCCCCCGTGCAGGCCGTGCAGATCGGCGACCCGATCACCCAGCGCAAGCTCTACGAGTTCCTGATGGAAGCCCGCGATCGCGGCCTGTACCGGGCGATCACCGACAACGGCGCCGGCGGCCTGAGCTGTTCGGCGGGCGAAATGGCCCGGCTGAGCGGCGGCGCCGACCTCGACCTCGCGCGGGCGCCCCTGAAATACCAGGGACTGCAGCCGTGGGAAATCTTCCTTTCGGAGGCCCAGGAACGCATGACCCTGGCCGTGCCCCCCGACCAGGTCGCAGCCTTCCTCGACCTGGCGCGCCGGCGCGATGTCGAGGCCGCGGTGCTCGGCACGTTCACCGATTCCGGCGCGCTGGTCGTGCGGCACGGCCCGCGCGTCGTCGGCCGCCTCGACATGGCCTTCCTGTACGAGGGCTGCCCGACGATGACCCTCGAGGCGCGCTGGACGCCGCCCGCCATCCCGGCACCGACCCCGCCGCGCCCCGGCCGGCGCGACCGCTGGCTGAGAGCCCTACTGGCCGACCCCAACCTCTGCTCGCGCGAGTTCAAGAGCCGCCAGTATGACGGCGAGGTCAAGGGGCTGAGCGCGGTCAAGCCCTTTGTCGGGGTCTTCTGCGACGTGCCCGCCGACGCCACCGTGATGCGCGCCGGGTACGACCGCCCGGAGGGCATCCTGCTGGCCGAGGGCCTCAACCCCTTCTACGCCGACCTCGATCCCTACGCCATGATGGCCGCGGCGATTGACGAGGCCGTGCGCCGCATCGTCAGCGCCGGCGGCGCGCCCGACCGCATCGCCGGGCTGGACAACTTCTGCTGGCCCGACCCGGTCGCCTCCGAGACCACCCCGGACGGGGCCTACAAGCTGGGGCAACTCGTCCGCGCGAACCAGGCGCTTTACGATGTCACCACGGCGCTCGGCGTCCCGTGCATTTCCGGCAAGGACAGCATGAAGAACGACTCCACGCGCGGCGGCCGCAAAATCTCGATTCCGCCGACCGTGCTGTTCTCGACGATCGCCCCGCTGGCCGACGTGCGCCGGGCGGTCACGATGGACCTCAAGGCGGCCGGCGACGCCCTGTACGTCGTGGGCCTGACGCGCGCGGAACTCGGGGGATCGGCCTGGGCTCGGCTGCTGGCGGCCGAGCGCGGCACTCCGGGCGCCGTCGGCGGCGCCGTGCCGCGGCTCGACACGGACCTGGCCGCGCGCCTGTACCGCGCGCTGCACGCCGCCGCGGCGGACGGCCTGCTGCAATCCTCGCACACGCCGACGCGCGGCGGGTTGGCGGCGGCCCTGGCGCTGGCGGCGCTGGGCGGCAACCTGGGGATCGCGGCCGACCTGGGACGCCTGCCGCGCGACGCCGGCCTGAGCGACGACGAGCTCCTGTTTTCGGAATCGAACAGCCGGTTTGTGGTGTCGGTGGCGCCCAGCCGGGCGGCGGCCTTCGAGGCGCGCTTCGCCGGCCTGCCCTGCGCCCGGATCGGGCAGGTCACCGCCGAGCCGCGGCTGCACATCCGCGGCCAGGGCGGGCGGCCGCGGGTATCGTGCCCGCTGGCGCCGCTGCGCCGGGCTTTCCGTGGCACGCTTGAGGGAGTTTGAGCATGGCCGCCAAGCCGCCCATCCTGATCCTCACCGGCTACGGCGTGAACTGCGAGGCCGAATCGCGCGCCGCCTGGGACCTGGCCGGCGCGGCGCCGACGCTCATCCACCTGCACGACCTGCTGGAACAACCCCGGCGACTGCGGGATTTCCAGGGGCTGATGTTCATCGGCGGCTTCTCGTTCGGCGACCACATGGGGTCCGGCCACGTCCTGGCGCTGCGGCTGCGGCACCGCCTACAGGACGATCTCCGGGCCTTCATCGAGGCTGGCCGCCTCGTCCTGGGCGTCTGCAACGGGTTCCAGGCGATGGTCAAGCTCGGCCTGCTGCCGGGACTCGACGGCGCCCGCTTCACCCCGTCCGTCGCCCTGATGCAGAACGACTGCGGCACGTTTCAGAACCGCTGGGTCGACCTGCGCTTCGAGCCGCGGGCGCCCTGCGTGTTCACCCGCGGGCTGGACCGCCTGCCGCTCCCCGTGCGGCACGGCGAGGGCAAACTGTTCACCCCCGACCCCGCCGTCCTCGAGGCTCTCGAGCAGGCGCACACCGTCGCCTGCCGCTACGTGGACCCGATGACCGGCACGCCGACCATGGCCTTCCCCGCCAACCCGAACGGCTCGCTGCATGCCATCGCCGGCCTGTGCGATCCGACCGGCCGGCTGTTCGGCCTGATGCCCCATCCCGAGGCCTACCTGTTTCCCGAAAACCATCCCCACTGGCCGCGCCAGCAACTGGCCGGCACCCTGCCCGCCGAGGGGCTGGGGTTGAGCCTGTTCCGCAAGGCCGTCGGGTTCCTGCGCCAGGCGTGACAGCAAACGATCTGGAACTCAGGAACTCAGGGAAAGAACGGATAGAACAATCTGGAACTCAGGAACTCAGGGAAAGAACGGATAGAACAATCTGGAACTCAGGAACTCAGGGAAAGAACGGATAGAACAATCTGGAACTCAGGAACTCAGGGAAAGAACGGATAGAACAATCTGGAACTCAGGAACTCAGGGAAAGAACGGATAGAACAATCTGGAACTCAGGA
>CAZEVX010000222.1:0-5253 GCA_964515705.1 uncultured Verrucomicrobiota bacterium
GCGGCGGCCATGGCCTCCGTCAGATTCTGGAGCGCGTCGGAATCCTCGAAGCCGAACGGGCGCATGGCGCCGGTTAGCACGACCGGGAAGCGCGGCGGCTGGCCGGCGGCGCAGAGCGCCCGGCCGGTTTCAGCCAGCGTGTCCGTGCCGTGCAGGACCACGACCGGGCGCCGCGCGGCCGCCCGGCGGATGGCGCGCACGATGGCCGCGCGCTCGCGGGGAGTGATCTCGAGCGAGTCCTTGGCGAGCAGATGGCGCCGAGTCACGGCCAATCCCGGCAGGCGCAGGCGCCGCAGCATGGCGGAGAGCACCGAGCCCGCGTTGGCCAATCGCCCGCTGGTTTCGTCATAGGTCTTCTCGATCGTGCCGCCGGTCGTCAGGACCAGCAGGCGCTCCGCGGCGACACCGCGGACGGGACGGAACCGGGATGGTCGGGACGTCATGCGCGCGGGTCTCCCGTGCCACGGCGGCGCCGGTACGCGCTGGGCGTCGCGCCGCAGGTCTTGCGGAACAGGCTGTAGAAATGGGACAGGCTGCGATACCCGCAGTCACCGGCGATGTCCTTGATCTCGCGCGTGGTATTGACGAGTTGCGCGGCGGCATACTCCATGCGGGCGGCGTGGACCGCCGCGCGCGGGGTAATGCCCGCCAGGCGCTTCAGCAGGCGCGCGACGTAGGGCGGCGAGCGGCGGGTCAGCCTGGCCAGGGCCGGCACGCCCTGGCGGAAGTGCTCGGGCAGTCGCAGGGTGCGGCAGGCCTGGCGCAGCCACTCGGGACAGGCGCGGTAGGGATCGGGACGGCAGGCGTGGAGCAGGTACAGAAAATTGAGCAGGAACCGGTCGAGCAGCAGGCGGCTGGGCGCCTGGCGAAGCAGTTCCTCGATGGCCGAGTCGGCCCACTGGCGTTCGCCCTCGTTGAGGCACCCATGATACGGCAGGGCCGCGCTGCCGCCCCAGAAGGACCAGGACGTGAAATAGCGGGCCTTGAGGTCGTCCAGGATCGCCCGGGGAAAGGCGAGATTGGTGAGGTCCAAGGGCGGTCCCGGCAAGGCCCGCAACGCGTGCACGTCGCGTTCCGGGCGCAGCAGGCAGACGTCGCCGCGGTGCAGCGGCACCCGGCGCCCGTTGATCTCGTGGCACCCGCGGCCGCGGCGCACCCAGAAGACCTCGGCATAATCGTGGCGCTCCACGCGGAGGTCGAGGGCGCGCGTCACGACGGCGTGCGTCACGCAGAACAGGCGCCGTTCCGGGAAGATCACGGACCATCGCCGGTATGTCATGTCGCCCCGCCCCGACCGCGCGCGCTCGCCGCGCAGCGGCGCTTGAATAAAGCACACCGGCGACTGTCGCGCAATGCGATTCCGCCGGGTTTGCGCTTGTATCCGCGCGGCCTTGCCCTAGAATCGGCGCCCGTTTGGAACGCGCGTGCCGCGTAGGATCAGCCGCCGTCGTATTCCCGGCATGAAGATTGTCTTTCGCGACACGTTCGAGACCGCCGACGACCGGCAGTACCCGCCCAACTGGGCGGCCGACACGACCTGCGGGCATCCGAATCGGCTCGGCTGGGTGGAGGGCGGACGGTTCCACTTGCTCCACCCCGGCACGTATCACGGCCCGTTGGTCCCGCCGCTGCGGGATTTCGAGCTCGAGGTGCTCTGCCGCGGCGACCGGTTTTTCTCGCCCGTCGGCATCGAGGTCTATTTCCGGTTCGATCGCCGGCGGCGCGCCGGCTATTGCCTGCGGTACGAGTGGGGCGTCGCCAGCGGCCGCACCCACGCCGCCCAACTGGAAATGCCGGTCTACCGGGCGGTCTTCGGGCGTTACGACGGGAGGAAACCGGCCGGCCGCTTCGCGCCGCTGGCGGCCGCCGAGATTCCCGGGTTCTGCGCCGACCTCTCCGCGCCGCAGCGCCTGCGGCTCGAGGTGCGCGGCGACACCGCGCGCTGGTTCCATGATGGCCGGCCGGTCGGCGAGTTCCGCGATCCGGACGATGCGTTTCCCGGTCCTGGCGCCCTGGCCTTCGACCGCCTGCCCGGCGCCGCGGCCTTCAGCCTCGAGCGCGTGGAGGTGCGGTCCGATGAGCCCGTGCCCGAGACCCCGCTGCTGCCCGAGCGCAGCGCCGAGTTCCCGGCCTGGGTGAACGGCATCCTCTCGCCCTACCGCTTTCACGTGGCGCTGGCGGAATCCGCCGGACGCTGGCTGCTGCGGACGCGCCTGACCGGCGGCCCCAAAACGGAGCCGGACACGTCGGACGTGGATCGCTACCGGTTCCACGAGCGCATGATCGGCCCGTACATCCGGCTCGAGACGGAGGCCGGCGCGCCGCTGGGCACGTTCCGGATGTTCCGCGGGTCGGTCGGCCTCGGTCCCTATCACTGGAACCGCCTCGCCACGATCCAGATGCCGGCCGACGCCGAGTGCCCGCTGGCGCGCACCTTCCTGCTCGAACCCGCCGCCGGGATCCCGCGCGTGTTTCTCGGCTACGCGCGCTACGAAGCCGACGACACCCTCGGCCAGGCCGGGGGGCCCTCCGAGGCGCTGCTCGACGACACCGGCCGCGTGCTCTTCGCCGGCGCGCCGCTGCTGCCCGGCTCCGTGCATTTCGATCTCGAGTCCCCGCCCGACAAGGCCGTGTGCGCCCGCATCCCGACAGACATCCCGCATTACGACGAGGCGCTCGCCTTCGCGCAGGCCAACCATTACTTCTTCGAGGACGAACAGCCGCACCTGGCCGCCGTCCTGCGCCGGCGCGCCCCGGCGGGCGGCGACCCCGCGCCCGCCTCCTGGACGGTCCGGGTGACGCTCGAAAACGCGTTCCGCGAGCCGCTCGGCGAGCCCTCGGACTACGGCCTGGCGCTGGCGCCCGACGGGACCCTGCCGGCCGCCCTGCGGGTGGATGCCGGGCGCACGGCCTTCTTCCAGTTCCCGCGGCTGGGCGTGGGCGTCTACCACGCGCGCGCCGAGTTGCTCGAGGACGGCCTGCCGCGCGCCGCCGTGCGGCGCGCCTTCGAGGTCATGGCCGACGATCCCCGCGCTCGCCCCGCGCCCGCGGCCTCCGGACTGCCGCGCCTGTACATCAACATCCTCTCCGGCCCGCGCAGCGAGCACTTTTTCCCCTGGGGCCGCGCCGTCGTGGACACCGCGCACTACAGCACCGGCGGAAACAACTTCTTCAAGATCGCCCGTGCCTGGCGTCCCTGGGACCTGCTGCGCGTCTACGGGCGCCAATGGCTCTGCTGGACCGGACTCTGGCGAACGCCGGGCGCCGCCGACGAGGTCGAGGCCAACGCCGACCTGATCGCCGCCTCCGACGCCGCCCGCACAGCGCGCTGGCGGTCCGACCTCTGGATCCGGGCACAGTACCGCCAGCCGCCGATCCGCGCGGCCCTGCAGGAGTTCCTCGGCCAAGCGGGGTTCCGTCCGGCGCCCGGCGGCTGCCTGACCCGCGCGGCGGTCCAGGCCAATGACCCGCCGGGCCTGACGCTCGAGCAGTTCCGGGAGCTCGTCGCGCACCACTGGAAAGCCTGGATGCTGTTTTTCAAGGACAAGGTTACCGGCGGCACGATCCCCGCCGAGTCCGCCCGCATCCGGACACTCGCGCCCGCCTGCCAGCCGTTCTCATTCTGCCCGGTCTATCCGACGTACGGGTCGGTTTACAAGGCCGGCTATTTTCCGCTGTATTTCGGCGTGGACTTGCGCGCCGGCCTCGCCGCGCAGTATCCCGGCCCCAACGGTTTCGAGGATTATCCCTACTCCTCCGGGTATCCCATCGCCCGCGGGGTGTACCAGCTCGCCTCCTGCAAGCTGGAGGACCCGGACCTCACCCTCTATCCCGAGATGTTCGGGGTCAACGGCGAGACCGCCGACGCCATCGTCGTGCGCGCCCATCCGCCCTACGGGCGCTCCGATCCGCCGCGCGGATTGTTGACCAAGCAGTTCTTCGAATACGCCTTCGGGGTCTGCTGGTTCGGCCGCGACGGGTTTCACTACTGGACCGACCACGGCTTCTACCCCAAAACCTGGTCGCGCGACAACTACGAGGAGCTGTTGCGGGCCTATGCCTTCATCGCCCGCGTCCGACCGGTCCGCCCGCTGCGCACCGCCGCCTTCGTCTTCAGCCGCAACGCCTGCCTGGCGCACCCGGATCATTACGACCACGACGACGAGCAGTTCGGCGAAGGCGGCGTCTTCAACACCGCCGAGGAAGCGCCGGCCTTCGCCTACGAGATGGCGCGCGCCGACGGCCAGCTCGCCGGATTCGTCGCGCGCATCGAGGACCTCGACGCCCTCTCGCCCCAAGACGCGCACACGCTCGTCCTGCCGCCGCTCGGCGGCCTGGACGAGGCCGGCCGCCGCGCCATCCGCCGCCTGCACGAGCAGGGCGTCAGCCTGCTGGGCTTCGAGGACGCCGGCGGCCTCGAGGACCTGTTCGGCGTCCGCCTGGCGCCATCCGCCACGCCGGTCACGGCGATCGCGGCCGAGCCCGGCGGCCCGCTGGCCGACCTAGCCCCGCTCCGTGAAACCAGCGCGCACCCGTTGTGCGTCTGCCGGCACGCGGCGGCGGGCGCCGCGCCGCTGCTGACCGGGTCGGACGGCGTGCCCGTGCTGCTGTCGCACCGGACGCCCTGGGGACAGACGGCCTTTTTTACCGTGCCGCCGACCGTCGTGCGCCGCGCCCGGGCGCGCGTGCCGCAGTACGGCCAGGAGAGCATCAGCGAGCTGATCAACCGCGCCACGGCGCGCATCCTGCGGATGCTGGGGCAACCGGCGGTCGAGACCACGGAAGGCAAGGTGCTGGCCTTCTGGGACGACCGCGGCGCGGCGCACGTGATCGTCGCCGAGGACGCCTGGCCGCGGGCGGGCGGACCGATCCGCCCGCGGGTGACCGTGCGCCTGCCGTTCGCCGGCGCGGCGGCCGTCTCGGCCGACGTCCCCTATGCCGTCGCCGCCCGCGCCGACGGCAGCCTGGCGTTGCGCCTGGCCTTGGCAACCCATCAGGCCGCGCGCCTGCGCCTGGCGCCGCCCGACAAACGGGCACAATAGGTGCAAAAACGGGCAATACCCGGAGCTTGCCGCCGGACATCGCAGCACCTATGCTTTTTCAGCAGGGAAATTTTTGCTGTGTTCAGTGGCGACGCCTAGCGACATCGATGAACACGCCCGGTGAGGGCACCGGGCCTACAACGTCCGTAGGGCGCGCCGGGGTTGGCAGCCAGCGCTGGCCGCCAGGCCTCACGCGGCGTTACTGGATGTG
>CAZEVX010000223.1:0-5246 GCA_964515705.1 uncultured Verrucomicrobiota bacterium
CAGCGACGACCCCAAATGGCACGTCTGGCGGCGCGCGACCTCCGGGCGCGGGCCGGCGGCGCAAGTCTGCCGGGCGTGCGGCTGCCAAGCAAAAAGGCCGGGGCGCCTATCGGCCCCGGCCTTTTGCAGGTCACAGCGGTCTTAGAGAATGGCTTCCTTGGCGGCCTTGGCGACGCGGAACTTGACGACTTTCTTCGCGGCGATCTGGATCGCCTCGCCGGTGGCCGGGTTGCGCCCCATGCGCGCCTTGCGATGCACCAGAACGAGCTTGCCGAGCCCCGGAATCGTGAAGCCGTCCTTGGCGCCCTTGTAGGCCATCAGGACCAGCGCCTCGAGGGCGGCGGCGGCCTGCTTCTTGCTGATCTCGACCGCCTCGGCGATCCCGGCAATGATCTCGCTCTTCGTCTTGGACTTGGCCATACCTACGACCCTCCTGCTATGATGGTTGAGCGACGCATGGTTCCGGGCCGCACGACCCGGACCAAACTTCCCGGTTGCCAACCCGCCGCGACGAACGGACTGCCAACCGCACCGGCACTATCGGCGATGCGCCCCGGCAAGTCAACAACAATCTCGCAGCCGCTGCGCTGCCGTGACCATAGTCCGGAACGGGGTAGATCGTGACACGGCCGTGGTGGCGTTGGCAAGAAAAAAACGCCCAAATAAATAGCAACCGAACCGTGGCTTCCGGATGGACAGGCGGGCACGGATCGGCTACTCCTACGGCGCCGGGCCGCGGCCCGGCGGCCAGCCGCCCGGCCGCGTGCGGCGCTAACAGGAGGAGACGGCGATGATCCCGGTCGTGACGATCGACGCGTTGGGAGGCCACGTCGGCGGCGAGGTGTGCCTGCGCGGCTGGCTCGAGGGCCGCCGCTCGGGCGGCAAACTGCTGTTTCTCCAGGTGCGCGACGGCACCGGCCGCTGCCAGTGCGTCGTCGAGGCGGTGGCCGACGCAGCCTTCCGCGCGGCCGAGCGCTTGACCCAGGAATCGGCCTGCCGGGTCGCCGGTCTCGTGCGCGCCGACCCGCGGGCGCCGGGCGGGTTCGAACTGGCGGTGAGCGCCGTCGAGATCGTGCACCTGGCCGAGCCGTACCCGATCGCCCGTAAGGCCCATGGGGTGGATTTTCTCATGGACCACCGCCACCTCTGGCTGCGCAGCCGGCGCCAGACGATCCTGCTGCGCATTCGGCACACGCTCGAGCGGGCGATCCGCGACTTTTTCGACAGCCGCGGCTTCACGCTCGTGGACACGCCGATCCTGATCCAGGGCGCCGCGGAGGGCGCCGGCACCCTGTTCCCGGTGCAGTACTACGAGGAGACCGCCTACCTGGCGCAGACCGGGCAGTTGCACCTGGAATGCGCCTGCATGGCGCTTGGCAAGGTCTATTGCTTCGGGCCGACGTTCCGCGCTGAGAAATCCAAAACGCGCCGCCACCTGAGCGAGTTCTGGATGGTCGAGCCCGAGGTTGCCCATGCCGACCTCGAGGCCGTGATGGCCTTGGCCGAGGCGTTGGTCAGCGACCTCGTCGCCCGCGTGCTGGCCGCGCACGCCGCCGACCTCGAGGCGCTCGGGCGCGACCTGGCCCCATTGCGCGCCGTGCGTCCGCCGTTCCCGCGCCTGACCTACACGCAGGCCGTCGAGCGCCTGCGCGACCCGGAGACGTTGGCGCGCCTGGAGCGCGCCCTGGACGCAGACCGCCAGACGCTCGAGCGCGATCGCCAGGCGCTGCGGGACCTCGAGACGCAGCGCGCGGCGGCGCGCCAGGGCTGGCAGCAGGCGGCGCTCGACGACCGCATTGCCGAGCAGCGCGAGCGCCTGCGGGAACTCGAGCAGGACCTGGCCGCGCGGCCGGAGCACCTTGCCAAGGCGCGCGCCTTTGCCTGGGGACAGGACCTGGGCGGCAGCGACGAAACGCTGCTCTCGAGCCAGTTCGACCGGCCGGTGCTCGTGACCCGCTATCCGCGCGCGGTCAAAGCCTTTTACATGAAAGCCGATCCCGCCGATCCGCGCCTGGTCCTCAACATGGACATGCTCGCCCCGGAAGGCTATGGCGAGATCATCGGGGGCAGCCAGCGCGAGGAACAGCTCGACCGCCTGCAGGAGCGGATGCATGCGGAAGGGCTCGATCCCGCCGGTTACGGCTGGTACCTGGACCTGCGCCGCTACGGCTCGGTGCCGCACGGCGGGTTCGGGCTGGGCCTCGAACGCACCCTGGCGTGGATCTGCGGGCTCAAGCACGTCCGCGAGACCATCCCGTTCCCGCGCCTGCTGGGCCGGCTCGCCCCCTGAACCGGACGCCGTTGAGCGCAGGACCGTTACGGGTCGAGGTGCTCGAGGTCCAGCGCGTCGGGGCGGATGCGCCGGTAGAAACACTGGCGCGGCTGGCCGGCGCGGTTGCGGGTATGGCAGATGCCGCCGCGCCGCGGCCGGACGCGGTACAGCAGCGCGTTCTGCTCGCAGTTGACCCGCGCTTCGACCAGGTCGAAGGTTTCGCCCGACGTCTGGCCCTTGTCCCAGAGGGCGTTGCGCGAGGTGCTCCAGAGGATCAGGCGCCGCTCGCGCAGCGCCGCGCGGAAGGCCGCCTCGTTGGTGTAGGCCACCAGGATCACGGCGCCGCTGTCGGCGTCCTGGACGGCCACCGGGATGACGTCCGGGCAGGCCCGCGCCACCTTGGCCACCTTGCCGAAATCCAGCTCGAGCCGGTCGCCTTCCTCGAGCGCGTTCATGGCGCGGCCGTCTCCTGGAGGCCGGGCATCAGCCGGGCGGCGCGCTCGGCGGCGTCGGCGTCGAGCGCGGCGGCATTGGCGGCATATTCCGCCGCCGGCCGGAACGCGCCGCTCTCGTAGCACAGCAGGGCCATGGCGAGGATCAGCTTGGCGCGCTCGGCGTCGGGCCGCCCGGACCGCTCCACGTAATGGCCGGCGATCTTGACGAAGGCCGGCAGGCCAACCTGTTCCCAGGACACCTGCATCGACCCGGCGGCACCCAGGGCCACGGTCAGCCCCTGGGTGTCGCTGGCCTTCAGGATGTCGCGCGGAGTGGCGCCGGTCATCCATCCGCCGCGCATCGGCGAGCGCGCCGCGGCCTCGACGACGAAGGCCTTGAGCTCCGCCATGGCGCGGAAGGCCTCCGCGATGCCCTCGCCGTAGGCCTTGGTTTCCGGTTGCGTCAGGGTGCCGAGGGGGGCGGCCACGGCCTTGGCGGCGGCGGCGAACTGGCGCTGGGCGACCAGCCCGGCCTGGGCGCCGCGGGTTCGGTCGAGGAGATCGTATTCGGCTTGGAGGAGTTCCGGCCGGCGCTTCGCTTGTTCTTCGGCTTTCTGGCGGGCGAGACGCTGAGCTTCCTCGGCGGCTTTTTTCTCGGCGGCCAGGCGGGCGGCCGCCTCGCGGGCGCGCTGGGCGGAGGCCGCCCGCGCCTGGATGGCGGCGGCGGCCTGCTGGAGCGCCAGCTCGGCGTCCTGCCGGCGTTGGGGCATCAGGTTGTGGCAGCGAATCAGGGCGCTGAAGACGGTTTCCATGCGTGCCAGGGCGGCGCGGGCCTGCTCCGCCGTGGCGGCGGCCAGCGCGTCCTGCCGCGCGAGGTCGGCGGCCGCATGCAGATCGTCGGCCTCGTTCAACTGGTCGAGCGCCTCGTCGGCGGCCAGCGTGGCGCGGGCGACCGCCTCGTGGGCGTTCGTGAAGCTGGCGGCCAGGGACTGGATGCGGGCCGCCAGCGCGGCGACCGGCTCGCGCGACTGGCCTACCACCCCCGCCAGCGCCGCGATCCGCCGGAAGAGGTCCTCGGCCTCGGCCGCCACGGCCGCGCGCTGGGCGGCCTCGACGGCCTCCGCCTGCACGCGCTGCCGATGCCGGTGGAACTGGTAGCCAGCGGCGGCCAGTCCCGCCAGGAGCAGCGCCGCGCCCGCCGCCAGGCCGGCGATCGCCAGGGTCCGGCGGCTCAGCCGGGGCTTGCGGATGGCGTCGACCGCCGTGGTGGCGACCGTCGCGATCGTGGCGGAAGGCTTGCGCAGCGGCTTGCGGGAGGCCGCCGCGGCGGCCTCCATATCGATCAGCAGCGCCGGGTAGGAGGGATAGCGCAGGGTCGGCTCCATTTCCAGCATGCGCGCCACCATGGCGTCCGTTTCCGGGTGCAGGTCGGGACGCCAGGCGGCGGCCGAGGGGGCCGGCTGGCCCAGCCGCGCCATGACCACGTCCGTCGAGGTCTCGCCGTCGAACGGCGGGCGCCCGGTCAGGACGTGGAACAGGGTGGCGCCGAGGCTGTAGATGTCGGAACGGAAATCCACGCGCTTGCCGCGCGCCTTTTCCGGGGCGATGTAGTAGGGCGTGCCCCAGACCTGGCCGCCCTGCTGCTGCTGGCCAACGTAACTCGCCAGGCCGAAATCCACGACCTTGGCTTCGCCGTTCTGGCCGAAGAGGATGTTGGCCGGCTTGATGTCGCCGTGCACCAGGCCGACGTCGCTGGCGGCCTTCAGGCCGGCCACAACCTGGAGGTGAATCTCGAGCGCCCGCGTTTCGTCGAACGGCTCGCCATCGGCGATCATCTCGTCCAGCCGCCCGCCGCTGACCAGTTCCATGGCGATGTAGGGCTGGCCCTCGACCTGGCCGAACGAGTAGATCTGGACGACGTTCGGATGGTTGAGGGCGGCGGCCGCCTGGGCCTCGTGCCGGAACGATTCGACGAACTCCTCGTTGGCGCCCAGCTCGCGCTTCATGACCTTGAGGGCCACGTGGCGCCCGAGTTCCTTGTCCATGGCGTGGAAGATCACGCCCATGCCGCCGGCGCCGAGCTGGCCGATCAGCCAAAAGCCCCCGAAGCGCGCGGGCACGATCTGGCTCAGCCCGCAGGCGGGGCAGGTGACCTCGGAAAACGAGGGCAGCGCCGAGACGTCCAGCAGAGTCTGGCACTGGGCGCAGGCGATCTGCGAGACCTTCTCGGCCTCGATCCCGGAGTGGTCCTGGTCGCTCATGGCGGCACGATACCAGAACGCCGGCCCGCCGCAATGCCGATCTGCTCGCGGCGCGGGGCGAATCCCGTGCGAGGCCGCCATTGTGGCGGCGGCTGGCGCGGAGTCAACCCCTTTCCCCAAAAACTGCGGGAGTTGCGCCTTTCCCTGTTGCCCCGTCAGGCGCCAGACCGTGCGCCTGCGGCTCGGCAAAGCCTCGCCCTCCACGTCCTCCCGTCGGTCAGCGCGCATGCGTTCCTTGACAACTCCACCTGGAGGGCGAAGCTGCGCTGAGCCGTTCCC
>CAZEVX010000224.1:0-5226 GCA_964515705.1 uncultured Verrucomicrobiota bacterium
ATGCCCGCTGACCAACGGGAGGACGTGGAGGGCGAGGCTTTGCCGAGCCGCAGGCGCACGATCTGGCGCCTGACGGGGCAACAGGGGCAGGCGCAACTCCCGCGGTTTTGGGCCGCCCCATGATTGGCGCGTAAGCCGCGGTTGGACCTGCGATTCAATCGGTATGACAACGACCATCGGCGCGGGCCGCAGGACCGCGCCAATCATGAGGATCACGCTTCGCGTGATCGGCAGCACAGCACAACCGATGGAACGTGCATGCGAACGCGAACCCGGCATGTGCTTGCGCGAGAATATGGGTCCCACGTGGCGGGCGGCCGCGATTTGGGCTTGACTGTCATGAAATTGTTCCCATGATGATTATTGTCACTGTCACGACTGTGGGCAAGGTCCGGGCATGGCCGCTGGGCGGCCGAACAACGGGGAGGGTACGCGATGACTGCGAATGCCTGGCGGCGGAGTCTGTGTACTGTCCTGATCGGATTGCTGGCGGCAGCCGCGCTGGCGCAAACCGACCTCGGACCCCTGCGCCCGGAAGGCGAGTCCCTGGGCGTGCGGCTCCCGCCCGTCAAGGTGATGCTGGGCCGCCAAGGGCTGCCGCCCTACCGCATCGCTCCGCCGGCCGACCTGGCCGACCGGCCCCAAACCGCGGCATTCACAATCCGCTACCTGAACGCCGGCGAACAGAACGCGTATGGCGATGTGTGCGTCGGCTGGCCCGCCCAGGCCAAGGCGGCCTTCACGGCCGCCGCCACCATCTGGGGGGCGCTGCTGAACTCGAGCGTGCCGATCAAGATCAACGCCTGCTGGGCCAACATGGGCACGAGCGGCATTCTCGGCCATGGGGGCGCCGCCGATTTCTACCAGAACTTCCAGAACGCCCCGCGCGCCAACACCTACTACCCGGTGGCGACCGCCAATGCCCTGGCGCGCACCGACCTCAACGGCGGCGACGAGGACATCATCATCGCGTACAACAACCAGTTCACCGAATGGTATTTCGGGACCGACGGCAACTGCCCGGGCAACCGGGTGGACTTCATGCAGGTGATCCTGCACGAGATGTGCCACGGGCTCGGGTTTCTCGGCTCGCTGCGGAGTTCCGGCGGGACGTCGCTCAAGTGGGGCTACAACGACGACGCCCATCCGGCCATTTACGACCAGTACACGGAGAACGGCGCCGGCACGCCGCTCTTGACCTTTGCGAGCTTTTCGGCGGCGCTCTATACCCAGGCCACCAGCGGCAACCTCTACTTCGACGGGCCCAACGCCAAGGCCGCCAACGGCGGGTCGCGCCCGAAACTCTACGCCCCCAGCCCCTGGAAACCCGGGTCGAGCTACGCGCACCTGGACGACCTGTATAACGGCACGCCGCACGCCATGATGACCTGGTCGGCCGATTACGGCGAGGCCATCCATCATCCCGGGGCCATCACGCTCGGCATGCTCAAGGATTGCGGCTGGCCCACGGGCTCCGGTCCAACCCCGCCCCCCCCGCCGCCGCCCGTCACTCCCGGCCAGCCGCTGCTGACGGATTATGACGGCGACCGCCGCGCTGACCTCGGCCTGTTTCGCACGACCGGCGCCTGGCGCGCGCTGCTCTCGAGCGCCGGGTACGGGCAGATTGCCTTCCAATCGATCTACAGCGGCAGCCAGTTCGTGGCCGTCCCGGGCGATTTCGACGGCGACCGGCTGGGCGATCCGGCCGTCCTGGACAAGTCCACCGGCCGCTTCCGCTTCTACTCGTCGCGCAACGGCTATGCCCGCTATGTCATTCCCGTCACGTGGTACGCCAGCGGCGCCACTCCCACCGCCGGCGATTTCGACGGCGACGGCCGCGCGGATCCGATCGCCTATGTCCCCGCCGACGGCGGCTGGCACATTTTGTTGTCGCGCTACGGGTATGGCCGCTCGTACCAGCGGCAGTGGTGCGGGGCGGGATACCAGCCGCTGTGCGACGATTTCGACGGCGACCGCTACGGCGACCTGATGGCGCTCCAGATCGCAACGGGGTACTGGTACATCCTGCTGTCCCGCTACAACTACACCCGCTACACCACGCGCTGGTTCGGCGCTCCGGGATTCACCCCGATCGCCGGGGACTTCGACGGCGACCGGTTCTGCGATCTCGGCGCGCATAACCGGACAACCGGGATGTGGTACATCCTGCTGTCCTCGACGGACGACCGCTCCTACATCAGCGGAAAATGGACGGGGAACTGATCCGCGCGGCGCGGCGGCCGCCGACCGGTGGTTCCGCTCCCGTCGTGCGTGTCGTGTGTGTCGCCGACGCGGGACGCCCCCCACGCCGGGCGTGGCCGCGGCAACGCGCCACGGCCGCCACGCGGGGCGCCGTCGGAAGGCTTGATCGCCGGCGACCGCGGCCTATACTGTCCGCCATGGCCATGATTGGCGCGTAAGCCACGGTTGGACCTGCGCGGCGGTCGATATGACAACGCCCAGCGGCGCGGGCCGTAAGACCGCGCCAATCATGAGGATCACGCTGCGCGTGATCGGGAGCACAGCATAACCGGTTGAACGTGAATACGAACACGAAAAAGGATGTGCTTACGCGCGGATTTTGGTCATGGCTACCCCCCTGGACGTCGTAACCAGCACCCTGGTGCTCGATGGCCGCCGGCGCCCGCCGGCCGCGCCGGCCGCGAGCGCCCTGTCGGCCTCGTCGTCGGCGCCGGCAGGACCGGCGGCGCCGGCCGACGCGGAATCCGCCGAGCTGGCGCGGCAATACCGCGGCCTGATCCGGGCGCGGGCAATCCCCTACCCCGTGGCCTACCAGTTCGTGCGCGAACTGGGCCACGGCCGGCAGGGCGTCGTCTTCCAGGCCAGCCGGCACGGGGCGCGCGGCTGCCTGACCCATCACGCCATCAAGCTGTTCGATCCGGGCATTTATCCCAGCGCCGCCCGCTACTGGACGGACATGGGGCGCATCGCCCGGCAGGTGTCGTTGCTGCAGCCGATCAACAACATCAACCTGGTGTCCTGCGATTTTTACGAGGAATGCAACGGCATCGGCTACCTGCACATGGCCGCGGTGGACGGCGTGGACCTGCAGTTCCTGACGGACGGCCAGCACCTCGAACTGGCGCGGCGCCGCAGCACGGGCGCCGAATGGGAACGATTCCTGGCGGTGCTGTTCCACCTCGACGACGGCCGGCTAAGCCTGCGCCTCGGCGCCGTGTTGCACATCCTGCGCAACGTGCTGCGCGGCCTGGCGGTGCTGCACGACAAGGGCTTCGTCCACGGAGACATCAAGCCCACCAACATCATGGTGGACGCCCAGGGCACGGTCAAACTGGTGGACTTCGGGCGCGCGGCGCGCATCGGCGAGGAGGTCAACATCCTGCTGGGCAGCCCGGTCTTCATGGCGCCTGAAATCCACCGCCGCGAGCCGGGCCGCGCGGCCTCGGACCTCTTCAGCGCCGGGCTGGTGGGGCTGGACCTGCTGCGCGGCCGGCAGGTCAGCGGGCTCGCGGAGTTGAACGAGAACCGGCTGCTCGACCTCAAGACCGGGCTGGCGGCGCACCTCGAATCCTGGCTGCCGGAGGAACTCTTCAGCAACATCGAGTTCATCCACGTGCTGCGGCGGGTGCTGGAATCGGACATCGCCCATCGGTATGCGGACGCCCGCGAGGCCGAGTCCGGAGACCGCAGTCTGATGTCCGCCCGCCAGTGGCTCGGCGACCTCGAGCGCGAGGCGGAATACGAGCGCGAACTCGAGGCCTACCTCGCCAAACTGGCGGACGAGGACACCGGCAAGCTCAACCCGCACTTCGCCGCCGAGAACCTGACGGCGGTGATCGAGGTCTGAGGCCGCGCCGCGGCGGCGCGGCGTCAGTAGGCCTTGGCAAACAGCACCCGGCGCGGACTGGGCCGGCCGGTGAAGGGGCAGGTTCCCGGCTCGGCGGGCCCGTCGAGCGGCACGCAGCGGACGGTCACGCCAAGGTCGGTCTGGAGCGCCGCTTCGGCGGCCGCATCGCCGGCCCAGTGGGCCAGGGCGAACCCGCCGTGGAGGTCGGGCTTTTCCGGCCGGGCGGGTGTGAAGAAGTCGTAGAACTCCTTCCGGTCGTTGATCGGCCGGGTATGGGCCTCGCGGGCGGCGCGGGCGCGGGCGAGGAGCGCCGCCTGGATGTCGTCCAGCAGCGCCGGCAGGGTGGCGACCAGCTCGGCGCGCGGCACGCCGCGGCGCTCCCGGTGCGGCCGGTCGCGCCGGCCGAGGAAGACGGCGTCGGCCGCCAGGTCGCGCGGCCCGATTTCCAGGCGCAGCGGCACGCCTTTCTTGATCCAGCTCCAGGCTTTGTCCCCACCGCGCCCCTCGCGGGCGTCCAGTTCGACCGTGACGGGCTGTCCATGGTAGGCGACCGCCCGCAGCTCGGCGGCGACGCGCTCGCAGTAGGCCAGGACGGCGGCGCGGTCGGCGTCCTTGTGGATCACCGGCAGGATCACGGCCTGGGCCGGCGCCAGGCGCGGCGGCAGCACCAGGCCGTCGTCGTCGGCGTGGGTCATGACCAGCCCGCCGATCAGGCGGGTCGAGACCCCCCAGGACGTCGTCCACGCCAGGCGTTCGCGGCCGTCGGCATCGAGGAACTTGATCTCGCAAGCGCGCGCGAAGTTCTGGCCGAGGAAATGCGAAGTGCCGGCCTGGAGCGCCTTGCGGTCCTGCATCATGGCCTCGATGCTGTAGGTGGCCACGGCGCCGGGGAAGCGCTCGGACTCGGTCTTCTCGCCGCGGATCACCGGCATGGCCATGACCTGCTCGGCGAAGTCCCCGTAGACCCCCAGCATGCGCGCCGTCTCCGCGCGGGCCTCGGCCTCCGTGGCGTGCGCGGTGTGGCCTTCCTGCCAGAGAAACTCGGTCGTTCGCAGGAACATGCGGGTGCGCAGTTCCCAGCGCACGATGTTGGCCCACTGGTTGACCAGCAGCGGCAGGTCGCGGTAGGACTGGACCCACTTGGCGAACATCGCGCCGATGATAGTCTCGGAGGTCGGGCGCACCACCAGCGGCTCCTCGAGCTCGCCGACCGGCACCAGCCGGCCATCGGGCGACAGTTCCAGGCGGTGGTGGGTCACCACGGCGCATTCCTTGGCAAACCCCTCGACGTGGCGCGCCTCCTTCTCCAGAAAACTCAACGGGATGAAGAGCGGAAAATAGGCGTTGCGGTGGCCGGTGGCCTTGAAACGGGCGTCCAGGTCGCGCTGGATGTTCTC
>CAZEVX010000225.1:0-5218 GCA_964515705.1 uncultured Verrucomicrobiota bacterium
GGCGCCTGACGGGGCAACAGGGGCAGGCGCAACTCCCGCAGTGTTGGGCGGGCGCCGCGCGGCGCGCGGCGCGGAGCGCGTTGGACGGCGGGCAAGATGCCCGCGCTCCGGCAGGGATCGTCCGGCAGCACGTCGCCTGATGACCCAAGACCGTCTGCCGGCGGCACCCCGCGCCGCGGAACACGGCCACCGCCTGCAATCTGCTTGATCCGCCGCCGGGCCTTGGCCATACTCCGGTCGCGGCGCCCACCCGGGCGGTCGCCAAGGAGTCCGCGACCGATGACGCTGCCGGACATGACCCTGCCGGATTCAGACCGCCGGCTGGCAGACGCCGCGCCGTTGTCTCCCGCGCGGGTGCTGAACCCCGGCCGGCTGCCGCTGCCGGAAGCGATTCGGCCGGATGTCCCGGTGCTGGTCGTGCTGGCGGCCGGCAAGGGCACGCGCTTCGGGACGCTCCCCAAGTGCGTCCAGGCAGTCGGCGGACGGCCGCTGGCGCGGCACTCGATCGAGGCGTTCCGGCGCTGCGTCCCCGGCGGGCCGGTGATCGCTCTGGTGCATTACCGGCAGGCGGACGTCATGGCGGCGCTCGGGGACGACATCCTCTACATCCACTCGCTGGATCCGTCCGGCGGCACGGCGCTGGCCGCCTACGAGGCCTTCTGCGTGCCCGGCCTGGCCGAGCGCAATCCCCCGCTGGTCCTGACGATGGGCGACCGCATCGTGCCGGAGTCCACGTTCCGGCGGCTGCTCGAGGCGCATGGGGCGGCGGACGGCGGCGCGCCACGGCTGGCGCTGCTGACCGCGCGCTACACGCCTCCGCGCCAGGCCGGCAAGGGGCGTATTCTGCGGGACGCCCGTGGCCGCATCGTGCGCATCCTCGAACAGCGCGACATAGACGCCTGGCCCGATCCCGTACAGCGCCGGTTGTGGCACGACATCGCCGAGGCCAACTGCCCGCTCTACGCCGTGCGGGCGGAGCCTTTGCGCCGGGTGCTCGGCGGCCTGACCCGCGCCAATGCCCAGCGCCAGTATTACCTGACCGACGCCGTCGAGGCCATCGCCCGCGTGGGCGGCGAGGTGCGCGCGCTGACGACCACGCCCGCCGACCCGGACTACGACCTGCTCTGTTCGGACGTGACCCGCCCCGCGGACCTGGCGCTGCTCGAGGGCGTATTCCGCGAGGCCGCCTTGCAGGACGAGCGCCAGCGCGACGAGGTCGAGCAGGCGGCGCGCCGCCTGTGCCGCGACCGTCCCGCCGGGCAGCTTGCCGCCATCGCCCGGCAACTGGGGGAGTTGCTGGAGATGGCGGAGCGCGAACGGCTGGGATTCGTTCCCGACCAGCCGGCGGCGGTCGCCGTGGCCGGCGGGCGGCTGCGGATCGCCTTCATGCACCCGGACATGGGCCGGTTCCAAGGGCCCGCCTGGCAGATGCCGACCGGCGCCGCCGACGCCGACGGCCGCGAGCAGATCGTGGTCCTGCTGCAGGGCGCCGACGACGGCGCGATCCACTTGTTTCCGGCCGACGCCGAATACCGCGAGCGGCTGAGCGCCCTGCCGGCCGACGACGCCAGCATGTATCCCGGGGCCGAGGTCTCGGACTGGTACACCTACGAGGAGTTCGGCAGCCGCATGGCGGAACGTCTGCTGCTGGCGCTCGGGTATTTCTCGGACGGCGAACTGCGGGCGCGCCGGGAGCAGGGCTTGCCGCTGCCGCCGCCGGCGCTGTGGGTGGCGCACGGCATGCGCCGGCCGTTTTCGCTGATCGGCAACGCGATCGCCTCGATCCGCACGCTGCGCGACGGCGCGCTCGGCGCCCGGGTTCAGGCGCGTCTCGGGCGCGGCGCGTTCCGCGGCCTGCGGCTGGCCTCGAGCGGCAGCATCCCGCGCGGCGGGTTTTCCAGCTCCTCGGCCGTGACGGTGGCGGTCAAGAACGCCATCAACGCGCTTTACCAGCTCGGCATCCCGCCGGACCTGCTGGTGCACCTGGCCTGCCAGGCGGAGTTCGGGACCGGCGTGCGGGCGGGCACGCTCGACCAGGCCACCGTCCAGAACGGCCGGGCCGGCCAGGGCGCCCTGATCTCCTCGAACCCGCGCGACAACTACCGGGTGCTGGGCGTCTACCCCGTGCCGACTGACCGCTTCCAGGTGATCTTCCCCTACTCCGTCGATCGCGATCGCGAGGCCTGGAAGTGGTCGGGCGGGATGTACGGTGAGACCGCCGCCGGCCTGCTGCCGACGCCGGCGGAAATCCGCAAGCTGACCGGCAAGGCGGCCGAAATCGCCACCCTGTTGCTGCGCCTGCCGCTGGAGACCGATTTTTTCCCGCGGCTCGAACCCGAACTGCTGCGCGACGGGCGGGTCGGGCCGGAGACCGCCCGCTGGGTAGCCGATCTCCTGCGGCGGCTGCCGCTGCGCATCCCGCGCGCGGCGCTGGAGGAACGCCTGCGCGGGTGCCGCCCGTGGCTGATCGAGCAGTTCCGGCGGGCGCAATCCCTGCCGGAGCCGGAGGCCGCCCGGAAGGCCGACGCCACCGTGGGAGCGCTGATGGCCGGCTGGCGCGAGCCGCGCCTGCGCCGACCGGCGCCGGGCGGCGGCGTCGCGGTCGAGGACGGGGTGCCGCTGCGGGCGATGGTGGCCTATCTCTTCGGGGAAGTGGCCGTCAACTTCCGGCTCATCCGCGAGCCCGACCGCTGGATCGCGGCGGTGGCGCAGTCCCAGGCTGGCGACCGCTGCTTCGAGATCGCCCCCGAATCCCTGCCGGGCCCGGATGCCATGCTGGGCGACCACGACTGGGACGCCGGGACCGCCGGCCCGGCGCGCCTGGACGCCTGGCTGGAACGGGCGGGGGCGGCGCCGACCGACTTCAACCGCGGGCTCGACGACGACGCCCTGGCGCGGGACCCACCGCCGCCGCTCGAGCAGTTCGGGCGCGGCAACTTCTTCCGGGGCCTGGCGCTGATCGACCTGGCGGACGCCATGCTGCGGCGCGCCTTCGGCCCGCAGGCCGTCGCCGCGCGGGTCAACGCCGCCGGCCAGGGCGATTATTTCCAGGTGCACCTCGACACGCGCCGCGTCGCCGCCGAGACCGTGCAGGCGTTCCTGCGCCGCGCCTTCTACCACCGGTTCGGGCTCGACCCGCGGCCGGCGTTCGTGCAGCCGCATCCCGGCGGCGGCGCCGCGGCGGTGCGCCTGAGCCGCTATGACCGCCTGCCGGATCTCGCGCGGCGGTTGCTGGACCGCGGGGCGGAGCGACCCGGCTGACGGCCCGCCCGTCTCGCGCCCCGCACGGTTCGGCACACCGTCCCGGGGACAGCTTGGCAACGCATCTGGCGGGTTGCCTGACGGCCGGCGTCCCGGTCGCGTCCGCGCTACAGCACATGCTGCTCGCAGACCTTGCGAAAGTGGTAGCCGTAGATCGCGAGGATCAGCGCGTCAGGGAGCAACCGCGGACATCGGAACTGGGCCCACAGCAGCAGTTTCCAGTACTGGAAGCGCTCGCGGCCCAGCAGGCCGATCCGAAAGGCCGACCGCGCCAGCGCAAGCAGATGGGCAATCTCGAGGGTCCCGCGCGCCCGCGGCGCCGGGTACTCCCGCAGGAATGTCCGGATGCGCTGGTAGTAGGGCGCCGGGGAATAAATGTGGTCCAGGATGCGCCGGTATCCTTCCTTCAGCGTGTCCGCGTTCATCGCCGGCACGATGTTGGTGGTCCCGTCCACGTTGTCTCCCGAGAATTCCGCGGTCAGCCGGCCCTGCGTCTTGAGGCGCGCGTGCAGCCGCGTACCGACGGGCGCCTGCAGCAGGCCGACCATGGCGGTCACGATGCCGCTGCGCTGGATGAACTCGATCTGCCGCTGGAAAATCGAGGGCTGATCGTGGTCGAAGCCGACAATGAACCCGCCCTGCACCTGCAGGCCGGCGCGCTGGATGCGCTTGACATCCGCGACCAGGTCGCGGTTGCCGTTCTGGGACTTGCTGCACTCGGCCAGGCACTGCTCGTCCGGGGTTTCGATGCCGATGAACACCTTGGTGAACCCGGCGGCGACCATCAGGTCCATCAAGGCCGGGTCGTCGGCCAGATTGATGGAGGCCTCGGTGTAAAACACGAATCCGCGCTTGCCGCGGCGCCAGGCGATCAAGGCCGGCAGCAGGTCGGTTTTGACCGCCTGCTTGCTGCCGATGAAATTGTCGTCCACGAAGAACACGTCGCCGCGCCAGCCGCGGGCGTACAGGCCGTCGAGTTCGGCGACGATTTGCGCCGAGGTCTTGGTGCGCACCCGGTGCCCGAGCATGGCGGTGACATTGCAGAAATCGCAATCGAACGGGCAGCCGCGCGACCACTGGAGGCTCATCGTGGCATAGCGCTTGAGGTCCAGCAGGTCCCAGCGGGGCGTGGGGGTGCGCCGCAGGTCCGCGTAGCCGGCGGAGGCATAGACACGCCGCGGGCGGCCCTGCGCCAGGTCCGCGAGAAACGCGGGCAGCGTGACCTCGGCCTCGTTCAGAAGAACATGGTCCACGTCCTCGAACTGCGCGTGCTCGCCGGCGAACAGCGGGCCGCCCGCCACGACCCGCAGCTTCGCCTGCTTGCAGCGGGCGATCAGCCGGCGGGCCGGCTCGCGCTGGACGACCATGGCGCTGACGAAGGCGCAGTCGGCCCACGCCAGGTCCTTGTCCGTCAATCCGCGCACGTTGGTGTCCACCAGGCGCAACGACCACTCCGGCGGCAGCAGGGCCGCGACGGTCAGCAGTCCCAGCGGCGGCAGCGCCGCGCGCTTGCCCACGAACGCCAGCGCATGCTTGAAACTCCAAAAGGTGTCCGGGAATTCCGGATACAGCAATAGAACGTTCACGGGCGATCCTTCCTGCTGGGCGCGCCGTACCGGTGCCCTGACGCTGGCTGCGGCACGGCGGCACGCGCCGTGACTGCATGGTAGTCGATGTGCAGCCGCGCCGTCAATCTTCTCCGGCGGCGCTCAGGACCGCCTCCCGGCAGCGAGGGCGCGGCCGCGCCCCGCGGCGCAGCGCAGCGCATGCTGCGGGGCAGAGCCTCGCCCGCCAGGTGCGCGCGCCTCATCGGCACCCGTGGAGGGCGCGCGCGAGCCCCGCCGTAGCTCGACGAGCACAGGCCGGGCCCCGCGCGCCGTCCCGGTATTCACCCCCCCGATTTGCGGGAGTTGCGCTTGTCCGCGGTCGCTCCCGGCGCGATCCGTGCACGGGAACG
>CAZEVX010000226.1:0-5213 GCA_964515705.1 uncultured Verrucomicrobiota bacterium
ACCCGGCGCCGGAAACCGACCGCCGCTGACGCGCGTCGGACATGGGAAGGGAATCATCATGGACCCCCACAACCATCCCTCGAAACCCTTGCGCGCGCCGCCGCCGGGTCTCCGGCGGGTCCTGCCGGCGCTGCTTTTTTGCGCCGCGGCCCTGGCCGCGGGGACCGGCCGCGGGGACGACTGGCCGCCGCGCGAGTGGCGGGCGTTCGGGCCGCTGCCGCCGTTTGCCGCGGACGGGCCGGGCACCCCGGACCCGGACGCCGTGATCGCGGCGTCCGACCTGCGGGCCGTGCCGGAGGTGTTGGCCATGGCCGGGCGGCCGTTCACCGGGACGACGGTCGTGGTCGAGCGGCGGTGCCTGGACCTCGCCGCGCGGTTCGGCGCCGGCGAGCGCGGCCGCCTGGTCTGCCTGGCGGCGCCGGTGGTGGCGGAGCGGGCCGAGACACGGCGCCTGGGCGCCAGCGCCGACTGGTTCATGCGCTGGTGGCTGAACGGGGAGCCGCTGTACGACACGCTCCGGACCGGCAACCGCAGTTCGCGGTTCGAGATCACCGACCACGTCTTCGACGTGCCGTTGCGCGCCGGCCCGAACGTGCTGGCGGCGGCGGTCATCAGCGGCAGCGGCGGGTTCCGGCTGGTGGTCGGCGATCCCGGCCCCCTGGAAACGGCGCGCGCCGCCCAGGCGCAGCGCCGGTACCCCGAGGCGCTCGAGGCCTGGCGGCGCGTGGCGTCGGCCGGCGACGCCCCGCTCGACGAGCGTTTCGAAGCCTGGCTGCAGGCCGGAGCGTGCCTGCTCGAACTCGGGCGGCCGCGTGAAGCGCTCGAGGCCTACGACCATATCCCGGCCCTGCCGGATGCCCCCCGCTATTATCACACGCGCGCGCGGCTCGAGCAGGCCGCCGCCTGCGCGCGCATGGGCGATACCAACCGCGCCCTCGCGCTCTACGGCGAGGTGCAGGCCATGCCCGGACCCGGCATCCCCCTGCGGCACCGCTCCCTGGCGCGGCACGAGGCTCGGCGCTTGAACGGGCCGGCGGCGACGCCGGACGCCGGAGAGCCGGCGCCGCCCGCCGGGCCGGCGCCGTAACCCCACGGGATGGCCCCGCGGCGCGGGGCCCTAGAAAGGCGGACGCTATGACCCTGCACGCCGGCTTCGCCAAGGCCGATATCTCGCCACGAATCTTCCCGATCCGCACCTACCTGAGCACGGCCGAGACGGTGCTGGACCCGCTCTATGCCCGCGCGGCAGTGTTCCGCTCCGGAGACACGACCCTGGCGCTGCTGGCCTTCGACGTGGTGATCGTCGAGTGGGAACACGTGGCGCGCCTGCGTCGCGAGCTGGCCGCCGCGGCCGGCCTGCCGGAATCCCACCTGCTGGTCTGCGCCACGCACAATCACGCCTGCCCGGCGGTCGTCGAGCGGCCGGATAACCCGCTCGAGCCGGCCTACCTCGAGTTCATGCTGGCGCAGGGGCGCGACGCCGTGCTCCGCGCCATGGCCGCGCTCGAGCCGGCGGAAATGGCCCTCGGCTCGGCGATCGAGACGCGCGTCTCGTTCAACCGCCGCTTCCTCATGAAGAACGGCACGGCCATTACCCAGCCGGCAAGCATGGCGGGCATCCTGTGCAACGAGGGGGTCATCGATCCCGGCCTGGAGATCGCCGCTTTCCGGCGGCCCGGCGGCGGCCCGCCGCTGGGGGTGCTGGTGAACTTCGCCTGCCATGCCGTGCACCTGATGGGCAAGCTCTCGGCCGGGTTCCCCGGCGTGCTCTGCGACCGGGTCGAAGCGGCGGCCGGGCCGGGCGCCGGCTGCGTCTTCCTGAACGGGGCCTGCGGCAACCTGATTCACATGGACTATACCGACCGCGAGAAGTCCAAGGCCCTGACCAAGGAACGGGTGGGGGAGATCCTGGCGGAGGATGTCGGCCGCGCCATCGCCCAGGCCGCCTGGGAACCGGCGGCGGCGCTGGGCGCGAGCGAAGAGCGCGTGCGGCTGCGCTTCCGCGACCTCGCGGATCTCGAGCGCAACGTGGACAATCCCGACTGGTTCGTGAACGTGTTCCCCCTGCTGCTGCAGCGGCGCTGGTTCCATGATTCCCTGGCGCGGCTGAAAACCTTGCACGCCCAAAGCGACGGCCTCGATGTGCCGATTCAGGGACTGCGCATCGGGCCGCTCGGCCTGGCGGCGATCCCGGCCGAGTATTTCACCGAGTTCGGCCTGCGCATCAAGGAACAGAGCCCCTTGCCGACGATGGTCGTCAGCCTGGCCAACGGCTGGGTCGGCTATGTGCCGACGCCGGCCGCGCTCGCCCGCAGGGGCGGACACGAAACGACACTCATGATGTCGAGCAAAATGGAGCCGGCGGCCGGGGACCTGATGGCGGACGCCGCCCTGCGGCGGCTGCGCGCCCTGGCTGCGGACACCTCTGGCCGCGCGCCATGAGCCCGATCGTGGTCATCGGGCTCGGCAACCTCCTGCTGTCGGACGAGGGGATCGGGGTGGCGCTGGCGCGGGACCTGGCGCGCGAGGCATCGGCCTGGCCCGGCGTCGAGGTCCTCGAGATGGGCACGGGCGGCCTGGCGGTGGTGCATGCCCTGGAAGGACGCCGGGCGGCTCTGTTTCTCGATTGCGCCCGCATGGGGACGCCGCCGGGAACCCTGCGCCGCTTCGCGCCCGCGGCCGTGGCCGCGACGCCCGGCAGCGCCCCGCTGACCCTGCATGCCGGCAACCTGCTGGACCTGCTGGCCCTGGCGCGGCGGACCGGGTCCTGTCCGCCGGACGTCGTGATCGTCGGCATCGAGCCGGCCTCGCTCGCCCCCGGGCGCGCGCTTTCCGCGCGCCTGCGGGCGCGTCTGCCGGCCTACCGGCGCGCCGTGCGCGCCGAGTTGCGGCGGTTGACAGCGCGCTTGCGGAACGGTCCGAACGCGGTATGATGGGACGCGCGCGGCGGGATGGCGGTGTCCGCCGCGCGGGAGGATCACGCGATGGACTCCATCCGGGTGGACGATCTGGTCAAGACGTTTTTCCTGTGCGACAAGCAGGAAATCCTGCGGATTTTCAGCGAACTGCTCAACACGATGCAGGCCGAGGAATCCCTGCCGCCGGGCGCGGCCATGTCGGGCAACTACGAGACCGCCCAGGCTAACCCGGAAATCCACACCCTGCCCGGCAACCTCAAGGACGCCCGCGACGCCGTTTTCCCCTGTTTCTGGGGCACCGACGGCTGGACCTCGAAGCTGCACCTCGAGAATGTCAAGGGCCCGGCGAACTATGCCTCGCTGATCGGCGCCCTGGCCTGCCTCCTGAAGAATCCCAACCTGTGCGTGGACACCTACAGCCAGCGCTCCAACGAGCTCGAAATCAAAGCCATCACCGCGCTGGCCAACCTGATCTTCTACCATACCGAATCGCCCTGGGGCTTCTTCACCATGGGCGGCACGATCTCCAACCTCTACGGCGGCAAGATCGGCATCGAGCGCGTCTGTCCCGGCGCCATGCAGCATGGGCTGCCGGGCAAGCCCCTGGCCGGGATCGTCTCGGAGGCCGCCCACTATTCCAACAAGACCCTTGCCGGCTGGCTGGGCATTGGCACCGAGCAGCTCCACGCCGTGCCGGTGGACGACGCCTGCGCCATGCGCCTCGACCGGCTGCCGGACATCCTCGACGGCCTCTACCGCCAGGGCATCCGCGTGGCGTTCGTGGTGGCGACCTTCGGCAGTACCGACGCCTTCGGCGTGGACGACGTGGCCGGTATCCGCGCGATCCTCGAGGACCGCGCCCGCGCCCACGGCATGCCGGTGCCGTACCTGCACGTGGACGCGGCCGTCGGCTGGGTGCTCTGCTTCCTGAACGAATACGACCTCGCCGCCAACCCGTTCCAGATCGATGCCGCGGTCCTCGAGCGCGTGCGCGACGCCGTGCGGCATGCCCGCAACCTGCACCATGCCGATTCCGTGACGCTCGACTTCCACAAGATGGGCTGGGGCCATTACCCCTCGAGCGCCTTCATCGTCAACCGGCGCGACGACCTGGCCTTGCTGGCGCGATCCAAGGACGACTTGCCGTATTTCGCGGAAGCCGAGTACCGGCGCGACCCGGCGCTGTTCACCCTGGAATGCTCGCGGCCGGCGATCGGCCCGTATTCCGTGATGGCCAGCCTGGACGGCATCGGCCTGCTGGGCTACCAGCGGCTGCTGCTGCATGCCCTCGAGATCGCCGAGTATGCCCGGCAGCGGCTGGCGGCGCTCGACTGCTGCGTGGTGCTCAACCCGCGCTGTGCCGGGCCGAGCGTGGTATGGTGGGTGCTGCCCAAGGGGCGCGACGCCAAGCGCATTTACGAACAGACCGTTCAGGGTACGCTGGGCACGGAGGAGGTCCGCCGTTACCTCGCCGAGGTCCGCCGGTTGTTCGACAAGCGCGCCGCCGCGATGGACCCCGCGCGCGACGCGCGCCTGAGCTTCACCCGCGCCATCGGCTTTGCGCCGCACGGCGTGGCGATTCCGGCCTGGAAAGCCGTGTTCTTCAATCCCAAGACCGACCGCCAGGTCGTGGACGATCTCGTCCGCAGCATCGAGGACCTGTAGCCTTACTTGACGGCGATCGAAATCGCTCCCCGCCGCGCCAGGGCCTTGAGGAACTCCACCGTGCTCAGGATGGCCTCCCGGCGGTTGACCCCGTAGCGGTCGAGAAACGCCGCGACAATCCCGCGCGTGTCACGCTGGTTGTCGATCTGCCGGAAGACGAACGTGCCGAGGGCGTCGAGTTTCACGGTGCGTTCCATGATCGGCGGCTGGAAACGCCCGATCAGCCCGGGGCGGCGCCCCTGGCGGATGGTCAGCACCACCCGGCCGTTGTCCTCGGCCCAGGTCACGCCCTGGTTCAGGACCGGCACGCCGTCGAGCGACTGCGCGCGGTCGAGGGGTGGCTGGCGGCCGGGCTTGCGGATCCATTCGAACATCAGCGGGGTCTGCCGCGGGCGGCAGCCTTTCAGGCGCGCACGTCCTCGACAATGCCGGTATAGGCCATGGGGCTCCCTTTCCGTGTCGGGCGGTCAGACCGCGGGTGGGTTTGCCTTTCAGTATAGCGAGGTGGCCCCCGCGCGGCAATCCCGGAGTGGGCGGGGCCGATTTGCGGGAATTGCGCCTGCCACTTTTGCCCAGTCAGGCGCCAGACCGTGCGCCTGCGGCTCGGCACCATGCGCGCCGTAGCGGCGG
>CAZEVX010000227.1:0-5194 GCA_964515705.1 uncultured Verrucomicrobiota bacterium
CGTTCCCGTGCACGGATCGCGCCGGGAGTGACCGCGGACAAGCGCAACTCCCGCGGTGTTGGGACGCCCCCAGGTGGGCGCGAACGCCGCGGCCGGACCTGCGGCACGGTTGGGTTGGGCACGTGTTCCATTGCCGGCCGGCAGGCCGCGTCCCTCGCGCAGACACCGCGGCGCGGGACCGGGAGGTGCGTACGCCCACGGATGGGCCGCCCGGGGCATGGCGCGCCGCGCCCGATTCAGCGACGCCGGTCAAGGACGCGCACGGCTTTGCCGGCGAAGCGCTCGATGGTCTGGGGCTTGACCAGTTCGACCCGGACATGCAGCCCGGTGACGGCGGCGATTTCGTGGACCAGCCGCTGCTGCAGCCGCTGGAGAGCGACGATGCTGTCGGTGAACTGATCGCGACGCATTTCCACCCGGACCGTCATCTCGTCGAGCGTGCCCGGCCGATCCACCTCGATCAGGTAATGGGGCGCCGCGCCCTCGACGCGCAGGAGCGCCTCTTCGATCTGCGACGGGAACACGTTGACCCCGCGGACGATCAGCATATCGTCGGACCGGCCGACGATCCGGGCCATCCGCACGCCTGTCCGTCCGCAGGGACAGGGCCGGTCATCGAGGGCGCTGATGTCGCGGGTGCGATAGCGCAGCAGGGGCATGGCCTGCCGCGTCAGGGTGGTGAAGACCAGTTCGCCCCGTTCCCCGGCGGGCACCGGGTCGAGGGTATCCGGGTCCAGGCATTCCACCAGGAAGTGGTCTTCCTGGATGTGCATGCCAAGGCGCTCGCGGCATTCGCCGCTGACGCCCGGCCCGAGGATTTCGCTCAGGCCGTAGTTATTGAAGGCCACGACTCCGAGGTCGGCCTCGATGCGGGCGCGCAGGTCCTCGCTCCAGGGTTCGCCCCCGAAATGGCCGAACCGCAGCGCCAGGCGTCCGGCATCGGCGCCCTGCTGGCGGGCGGCCTCGGCCAGGGTCAACGCGTAGCTGGGCGTGCAGACCAGGACGTCCGGCGCGAGGTCCCGCAACAGCAAGACCTGCCTGGCCGTATTGCCGGACGACACCGGGATCACCGCGGCGCCCACCCGCTCGACCCCGTAATGCAAGCCAAACCCGCCGGTGAACAGGCCATACCCGAAGGCAATCTGCACCAGGTGTTCGCGCCGCAGGCCGCCGGCGACGAGGAACCGGGCGCAGAGTTGCGCCCAGGTCTCGAGATCCTCCGGCGTGTAGCCGACCATGGTCGGCTTGCCGGTCGTGCCGGACGACCCGTGCAGGCGCGCCAGGCGTTCCCGCGGCTCCGCGAAGAGGCCGAACGGGTAATGGCGGCGCAGATCCTCCTTGGTCGTCAGGGGCAACCGCCGCACGTCCTCCGGCGCGCGGATGGTGTCCGGCGTCACGCCGGCGCGCGCCAGGGCCTCCCGGTAAAACGGCACGCGCTGGACGCGCCGGAGGCACGCCTGCAGGCGGGCGACCTGCAGGGCGCGCAGGTCCGCGCGGGGCAGGAGCTCGTCGCGCGACCAGACCCGATTCTCGAGTGCCGCGGGCATCGCGTCGTTCATGGCGGGCTCAAGGCGCGGCCAGGTCAAAGAGTTCGACCGGCCCAACCACATTGATGCCGCCCGCCTGGAGCGCGGCCCGGGCCGCCTCCGCCTGCTCGAACCGGAGCACCAGCAGGGCGCGATCCTGCCGCTGGAGCGCGAAGGCATACAGGTATTCGATGTTCAGACCCGCCCGGTCCAGCAGGCGCACGATCTCCGCCAGGCAGCCCGGCCGGTTGCAGACTTCGAGCGCCAGAACCTCGGTCACCTTGACGACGCAGCCGCCGGCCTCGAGCAGCGTCTTGGCGCGTTCCCACTCGCGCACGATCAGCCGCAAAATGCCGAACTGCGTGGTATCGGCCAGGGAGAGCGTGACGATGTTGATGCCGGCGTCGGCCAGGAGGCGGCAAGGCAGCAGGAGCTGGCCGGGCTTGTTTTCGAGGAACACGGACAACTGTTTGATCGTCATGGCGATGTCCTCCCGCCAGGGTTGCTGGTGCCGGCCGGCGCCGCGGCGGCGCTTCCCGCGGCGCGCCGGTCCACGACGCGCTTGGCCTTGCCTTCGCTGCGCTGGATGGTATGCGGCTCGACCAGGCGGACGTCGGCGCGCACGTTGAGAATCTGTTCCAGGCTGTGGTTCAAGCGGGCCCGCAGGGCTTCCATGGCGCCGACCTTGTCGCTGAACGTATCGGCCGTGACCTCGACCTGGACTTCCATCTGGTCCAATCCCTTCGCCCGGGTCAGCACGATCTGGTAGTGGGGCAGCACGCCTTCCACGGCCAGCAGGGCAGTCTCGACCTGGGAGGGGTAGACGTTCACGCCGCGCAGGATGAACATGTCGTCGCTGCGTCGCGAGATGCGGCGGATGCGCCGCAGCGTGCGCCCGCAGGCGCAGGGTCCGGGAATGAAGGCCGTGATGTCGCGGGTCCGGTAGCGGATCAGGGGCATGGCGGCCTTGCCGAGCGTCGTCAGCACGAGTTCGCCCTCCGCGCCGTCGGGCACGCGCGCCCCGGTGTCCGGATTGATGATTTCCGGGTAAAAATAATCCTCGAACAGGTGCAAGCCGTCCTGGGCCTCGCACTCGATGCCGACCCCCGGGCCGACGATTTCGGACAGGCCGTAAATGTCGTAGGCCCGGATGCCGCTATCGGCCTCGATCCGGCGGCGCATGGCCTCGGTCCAGGGTTCGGCGCCGAAGACCCCGGCGCGCAAGGACAGGCGCCGGAGGTCGACCCCCAATTCCCCGGCGCGTTCCATGAGGTGGACAAAATAACTGGGCGTGCAGCAGATCGCCGTGACCCCGAAATCCTTGAGCACCATGATCTGGCGGTCGGTATTGCCGCCCGAGATCGGGATCACCGTGGCGCCGAGCGCCTCCGCGCCGTAATGCAGACCCAGACCGCCCGTGAACAGGCCGTACCCGTAGGCGTTCTGGATGATATCGCCTTCGCGCAGGCCGCAGGCCGCCAGGCTGCGGACGACGACCTGGGTCCAGACCTGGAGATCCGCGCGCGTGTAGGCCACCACGATCGGCTTGCCGGTCGTCCCGCTGGAGGCGTGCAGCCGCACGATGTCGCGCATCGGGCTGGCAAAAAGACCGAAGGGATAGGTATCGCGCAGGTCGGCCTTGACGGTAAAGGGCAGGGCGGCCAGGTCGTCGAGCGATCGGACCTGCGCGGGATTCCGACCGGCCCCGTCCATCCGCGCCCGGACATGGGCGACCGCCTGGTAAGCCCGGGCAAGCATGGTCTGCAAGCGGGTCAGTTGCAGGTCGCGCAGTTGCGCCAGCGGCAGGTAATCCGGGATGCTGGCGGGGTGAAACGCGGGCCGAGACGCTGCAGCATTCATGACACGCCTCCTTGCGCGAGAGTTCCCCTGTCAACATGGCCGGGCGGGCCGGCCGGGGATCCGGCCGCGATCCGCCGCCCCAAATCGAAGGCCGCCCGGTTGGCCTCGCGCGCGCGCGCCGGCAAACAGGCGTCGAGGGCCTCGGCCCACAGCAGTTCCGGCAGCGCGCTCAGGTACCGGCTGAGCACCCCCAGGAGCGCCACGTTCAGCGAGCGCCGGCTGAGCAGCGCGCCGGCGGGCACCCGTTCCGCGCCGATCAGCACGCCGCCCGCGCGCAGCCATGGCTGCATCCGGGCCTGCTGATCAGGCTCCAGGACCACGAGGTAATCGGCTTCGCCGAACGGGACCATCGGGCTCCAGATCGCCTCGCCAAAGCGGACATCGCTGGATACCGAGCCGCCCCGTTGGCTCATGCCGTGCACTTCGCTTTTCTTGACATCGAACCCGGCGCGGAACACGGTCTCGGCCAGGATATCCGACGCCTTCAGGACGCCCTGGCCGCCGATGCCGGCGAAAATCACGTTGGTCACGGTAGACATGGCTCAGCCCTCATGGCCCGGCACCGCCGGATCGTCCCGGGCGGCCAGCGTCCGCAGACGCGGGGCCGCCAGCAGGCAGGGCCGCCGCGCGATCAGCACCGTCGGCTCGTTGCGCCGCAGGGCGTCCGCCAGCAGCGCCGTGAAGGCGGCCGGATCGGCCGTCGGATCCGCAACGTGCACCGACCGAATCCCGAGGGCGCGGGCCACCGTTTCCGGCACCAGACGGCCGGTCGGCCGGTGGTCGAGCGTCCGTCCGGTGCCGGGGTGCTCCTGCAGGCCCGTCATCGCGGTGGTGCCATTGTCGAGGATCACGACCACGTGGCCGGTCGACGGGGGATTATAGACCATCTCGACCAGTCCGGCAAGGCCGCTATGGGCGAAGGTGCTGTCGCCGATGACGCTGACGACGCGCCGCGCCTGGGCTTCGGGCAAGACATGCCGCAAGCCGAGGCCGACCCCGATGCTGGCGCCCATGCAGACGCAGGTGTCCATGGCCTCGTACGGCGGCAGGACACCCAGCGTGTAACACCCGATATCTCCGGCCACGATGCACTGCTGGTCGCGCAGCACCTCGAACACGGCGCGATGCGGACAACCCGGGCAGAGCCGCGGCGGACGGCCGGGCGCCGCCGCGCGCTCGATCGGCGCCGCGCCTTTCAGGGCGCGGCGGACCCGCTCGACATCCAGTTCTCCGAGACGCGCGTCCGGCGGCATGCGCTCGACCGCCAAGCCTTCGGCCCGCAAGGCATCGGCCAGAAAGGGGTCGCCCTCTTCCACCACCAGGCAGCGCCGCCGGCCGGCCGTGAACTGCCGGACGGCGGCCAGCGGCGGCGGCCAGGTCAGGCCCAGCTTGAGGCAGGCGGCGTGCGGGGCCGCTTCGCGCGCATACATGGCCGCCACGCCGGCGGTGATGATACCGAGTTCCGGCGACCCGGCATGCAGGCGGTGGACCGGCGCGGTATCGTTCCAGGCCGCGATCGCCGCGAGCTTATCGAGCAGCCGCCGGTGCGCCGGGCGCGCGTAGGCGGGAATCATCACCCGGGCCGGGATGTCGCGCCGGAACGCCGGGGGCGGCGGCGGCGGACGGGACGGTCCGCGCCGCACGATGGTCTTGGAATGGCACACGCGGGTGGTCATGCGCAGCAGAACCGGGATCGCCCAACGCTCGGACAGGCTGACCGCTTCCAGGAGGAAGTCATAGGCGTCCTGGGAATCGGCCGGCTCGAACATCGGGAGGCCGGCCGCCCGGGCATAGTGCCGGTTGTCCTG
>CAZEVX010000228.1:0-5184 GCA_964515705.1 uncultured Verrucomicrobiota bacterium
CCCAGTTTTCGCTTGACTTGAGGCGGTGTTCTTTTAGGGTGCTCCCCGCAATCCCCAAGGACAGGGACGACGGCCGGCAAGGGTCCATCCGGCCAGCAAAGGATACGCTCATGATCAACGTCGTGCAGGTGGGACTCGGCCCGCTGGGCCAGAAAGTCGTGCGCTACGCGCTCGAACGCGGAACGATCCGGATCGTCGGCGCGGTCGATCCGGCCCCGGACAAGGCCGGGCGCGACCTCGGCGACCTCTGCGGGCTGAAGCGTCTCGGCCTGACCGTGCGCCCGACCCTGGCGCAAGCCGTGCGCGGCCGGAAACCGGCCGTCGCCCTGCTGACGACCGTCTCGAGCGTCCGGCGTCTCGAACCCCAGGTGCGCGAGCTGGCCGCCGCCGGCCTGCACGTCGTCTCGACCTGCGAGGAACTGTCGTTTCCCTGGACGACGCAGCCGGCCCTGGCCCGGCGGCTGGACGCCGCCTGCAAGCGGAACGGCGTGGCCTGCGTCGGCACGGGCGTCAACCCGGGCTTCCTGATGGATTTTCTGCCCTGTATCCTGACCGCCGTCTGCCAGCGCGTCGAACGCATCCGCATTTCGCGATTCCAGGACGCCGCCCCGCGCCGCGTCCCGTTCCAGCAGAAGATCGGCGCCGGGCTGACTCCCGCGGAGTTCCGGGCCAAGGTGCGCGCCGGCAGCCTGCGGCACGTCGGGCTGACGGAATCCATGCACATGATCGCCCACCACCTCGGCTGGACGCTCGACCGCACCGCGGAATCCCTGAACCCGATCCTCGCGGCGCGCGCGATCCGCTCCGGCTACCGCCCGATCCGCCGCGGCCAGGCCGCCGGCGTCGAGCAGATCGGGCGCGCCTTCCGCCAGGGGCGCGAGGTCCTCACGCTCCATTTCCGGGCGGCCGTCGGCGAGCCGGAATCCTTCGACAAGGTGGAGATCGCCGGCGACCCGCCGGTGACGGCCGTGATCCCGGGCGGCGTCAACGGCGACGTCGCCACCTGCGCCATCACCCTCAACGCCGTGCGCTCGATCGTGCGCGCGGCGCCCGGGCTGCGGACGATGGTGGACCTGCCGCCGGTCGGCTTCACGGCCGCGTTCTGAGGACCCCCCCCGCATGTTTGCCGGCGCCCATACCGCGATCGTCACGCCTTTCGACCGCCAGGGCCGCGTGGATTTCGGCGTGTTCCGGGACCTGATCGAGCGCCAGGTCGAGGCCGGCGTGGACGGCATCGTGCCGGTCGGCACCACCGGCGAGTCCCCGACCCTCGACCACGACGAGCACATCAAGGTTATCGAGACGGCCATCGAGGTCTGCCGCGGCCGGGTCAAGGTGATCGCCGGGACCGGCGCCAACGCGACCCGCGAAGCCGTGGACTTGACCGGGTATGCCCTGCGCGCCGGCGCCGACGCCACCCTGCAGGTGACGCCCTACTACAACAAGCCGAACCAGGAAGGGCTTTACCGGCACTTCAGCGAGGTGGCGGACCTGGGGCTGCCCGTAATCCTCTACAACATTCCCGGCCGCTGCGGCGTCGAGATCGCAGTCGAGACGGTGGCGCGGCTGGCGGCGCACCCGAACATCAAGGCGGTCAAGGAAGCCTCCGGCAACGTCCAGCGCGTCGGCCAGATCCTGGCGCGCTGCCCGCTGTGCGTGCTGTCGGGCGACGACCCCCTGACGCTCCCGATGATGGCCGCCGGCGCCCGCGGCGTGATCAGCGTGGCCGCCAACGTCGCGCCGCGCCCGGTGGTCGAGATGGTGCGGGCCGCCCTGGCCGGCCGCTGGGACGAGGCGCGCCGCCTGCACCAGGACTATGTCCAGCTCTTCAGCGACATGTTTCTCGATACCAACCCCATCCCGGTCAAGGCCGCCCTGGCCATGATGGGCCGGATCGAGGAAGTCTACCGGCTGCCGCTCTGCCCGCTGGCCCCCGCGCTCAAGGAACGCCTGGCCGACACCTTGCGCAAGGTCAAGCTGCTGTGAGACGCCGCCGGGGCGCGCCCGTCCCGCGAACCCCCGCCGGCCAAGGAAGGACCCGCGCCATGCCAACCCGCGCCTCACCGCGTCCCCCGACGACACTCGCCATCCTCGGCGCCGCCGGCCGGATGGGCCAGGCCGTCATCCGCGCCGCCGCCCGCGCGCCGGCCTGGCGCCTGGTCGCCGCCGTCGAGGCCCCGCGCTGTTCGCTGCTGGGCAAGGACGCCGGGCAGGTGGCCGGCATCGCCGAGATCGGCGTGACGCTGACCGACGACGCCCGCCAGGCCGCCCGGCAGGCCGAGGTGCTGGTGGAGTTCAGTTTCCCGTCGGCCACTGCCCGGCACGCCGCCCTGGCGGCCGCGCTCCGCAAGCCCCTGGTCATCGGGACCACCGGCCTCTCCAAGGCGGAAGCCGCGGCCGTCCGCCGGGCCGCCGTCCGGACGGCGATCGTCTGGGCGCCCAACATGAGCGTGGGCGTCAACCTGCTCTTCGCCGTCGTGGCGCGCGCCGCCGCCGTCCTGCCGGACTACGACCTGGAAATCATCGAGACCCATCACCGCCACAAGCACGATGCCCCCAGCGGCACGGCCCTGCGGCTGGCCGAGGCCGCCGCCGAGGCGCGCGGCCTGGACCTCGACGCCGTCGCCGTCCACGGGCGCCGCGGCCTGGCCGGCGACCGCCCGGCCGCCCAGATCGGCATCCACGCCGTGCGCGCCGGCGACGTCGTCGGCGACCATACCGTGCTGCTGGCCGCCGACGGCGAGCGCCTCGAACTGACCCACCGCGCCTCGACGCGCGACTGCTTTGCGCGCGGCGCCCTGCGCGCCGCCGCCTGGCTGCGCGGTCGGCGCCCGGGCCTCTACCGCATGCTGGATGTCCTGGACCTGAAAGGCTGACCTATGGAAATCGGACTCGGCTTGGGCAGCAACATGGGCGACCGGCTGGCCGCCCTGCGGAAGGCCCGCGACCTGATCCGCGCCCAGGCCGGCACGCTCCTGGCCGCCCAGTCGCCGGTCTACGAGACCGAGCCGGTCGACGTGCCGGAGGAGTTCCGCGATCGCCTGTTCCTGAACGCCGTGCTCGTGATCCGCACGCCGGTGCCGGTCTCCCAACTGCTGCGCCTGCTGCAGGTCATCGAGCAGCAGGTCGGCCGCGTGCCCGACCCGGTCGCCTACCGTCCGCGGCCGCTCGATCTCGACATTCTCTACGCCGACCAGCTCGACCTTCAGGAACCGCACTTGACGGTCCCGCATCTCCTCCTGACCCGCCGCCGGTTCGCGCTCCAGCCGCTCTGCGATATCCGGCCGGACCTGGTGCTGCCCGGCCAGTTGAAGACCGTGGCCGAACTGCTGGCGGCCCTCGACGACCCCCATGCCGTGACCTTGTTCGCCCGGAAATGGTAGCCACCCACGCGCCCGCGCGGCGCCGCACAGAAAGCCAATGCCTCGTGAAGCCCGCCGCACCCCCGGACTCCCCCGCGCCGACCGTGACGGCCGCTCCCGCCCGGTGGACAGCCGCCCATGTCCGGGCGCTCAAGGGCCGCGGCCCGTTCGCCTGCCTGACCGCCTACGACTTCACCACCGCGCGCCTGCTGGACGCCTGCGGGTTCCCGCTGCTGCTGGTCGGCGATTCCCTCGCCACCGTCTTGCTGGGATACCCCGACACGCTGCCGGTGACGATGGACGCCATGCTGCACCACACCGCCGCCGTCGCCCGCGGCGCCGACGCGGCGCTGGTCGTGGCCGACATGCCCTTCCTGTCCTACCAGGTCTCGACCGCCCAGGCCCTCGAGAATGCCGGGCGCTTCCTCAAGGAGGCCCGGGCGGGGGCGGTCAAGCTCGAAGGCGGCGCCTTCCGGGCCCCGACGATCCGCGCGCTCGTGGACAACGGGATTCCCGTCCTCGGCCACATCGGCCTGACGCCGCAGAGCATTCACGCGCTGGGCGGCTACAAGGTCCAGGGCAAGCAGGCGGCCGAGGCCCGGCGGCTGCTGGACGACGCCGCCGCCCTGGCGGCGGCGGGGGTGTTCGCGCTGGTCCTGGAATGCCTGCCGCCCAAACTCGGCCAGGCGATCACCGCGGCCGTGCCGGTCCCGACCATCGGCATCGGCGCCGGGCCGCACTGCGACGGCCAGATCCTGGTCTCCCACGACGTGCTCGGCCTGACCGGCGGGCGCGTGCCGCGGTTCGTCAAACGTTACGCGGCGCTCGGCGATGCCATGCGCGCGGCCGTCGCCGCCTATAAGGCCGATGTCGAGGCCGGACGATTTCCGGCCGCCGATCACTGCTATGCCGCCGGCGAGGCGCCCGGTGCCCGTGGCCCCACGCCCTAACCGCCGCGCGCCCGGCCGCAAAAAAACCGGCCGGCCGCGCTGCCCGCGGCCGGCCGGTCCGTGATCGCGCTTGCCTGCGCCCGGTTTAGAACGCGAAGCCGAGTTGGCCGCCGACCTGCCAGTTGTTCAGGTTGAAATCGGCGTCTTCAAACTTCTGGGTCATCTGGTACTTGCCGTTGGCGCCGATGAAGAACGGGCCGAACAGCAGGTTGGCCTCGGCAAACCCCTGGCCACCCCAGACCCAGCACTTCTCGTCGTCCTTCTCGCCGGCCAGTTCGGCTTCCATCTTGGTGTGCCCATAGCACCCGCCGCCGCCGACGCACAACGCCAGCCAGGGCGCCGGCTTGACCACCAATTTGGCATTCGCCTCGATCGGCACGTAGGTCAGCGAGAGTTTCAGGTCGCCTTCCTTGTGCTCGGCGTAGGCCCCGGCGCCTTCGACGCCGAGATAAAACCCGTCGGCCACGCCCAGGTACAGAAACGCGCCGCCCAAGCCGCCCTTGTCGATCTTGGTGTCCTTGAGGTCCTCGTGGGTGAAACGGATGTAATCGCCCTTCAACCCGAACTGGACGTTCCCCATGGTCTTTTCGGCCGTCTGCGCCTGCGCCAGCATGGCCGCGCCCACCGACGCCATCACCGCTCCGAGTACGACGCGCTTCACGAACCCCTCCTTTCCCGACGGTTGTTGCGGCCGATGTCCTCGCGGCCGCCAAGGCCACGCCTCGCCGCCGCCGCCGGGACCTCTAGCGATCATGCCGGCCGGAGGATGGCCCCGTTGCTTGCCACGCTTCCCGGCGGCTACCCGGCATGACCTGTCCTGATGAAAGGTTTTTTACCATTGCCTGCGACCGGAATGCAAGCATTTTTGTGTC
>CAZEVX010000229.1:0-5174 GCA_964515705.1 uncultured Verrucomicrobiota bacterium
GTCGAGGTCCATCGACCCCATCAGGAGCGGCGCCCCAAGCGCCAGCACCTCCAACACCACGTCGCGGCTGGAGGAACTCCGGCGCACGAAATCCGAGACGGCGGTTTCCGGCCAGATCACCAGGTCGGGCCGCCCGCGCGCGACGGCCTCCCGGCTGGCGTGCCGCAGCCGCGCCTGGATCGCCGCGGTCCAGGACTCGGTCCATTTCTCTACCTGGGGCACATTGACCTGCACGGCGGCCACGCGCAGGGTGTCGGCGGGCGCCGGCAACCGCGCCACCGCCCAACGTCCATACGCCAGGGCCGCGAGTAGCGCGGCGACCGGCGCCGCCAGCGGCGCGAGCCTGTGCCCGCGGGCGCGCCGCCGGCGGCCCTCCCGCCACCGCGCCATCGCCAACGCCAGACCGGCGTTGACCAGCGCCAGCAGTCCCGACACGGCCGCCGTGCCGCCCGCCTCGGCGATCTGAATCACGGGGCCGCAGGCAAATTGGCTGACCGCCAGCAGGTTCCACGGGAATCCCGAGAACAGGGTCGCGCGCAGATGCTCGAATCCGACCCAGGCGGCCGCCACGCCAAGCGGACCCCACAGGGCGGCGCCGCGCGCGCCGCGATGCGCCAGCAGCCAGGCGGCGCCGACGGCAAACAGCCCCAGCCAGGCTCCGCAATACAGGCTCAAGACGACCCAGCCGATCCAGGTCACCCGGGTCAGCCAGGCGATCGACGGCAGCCAGAAGGCCAACCCGGCGATCAGCCCCAGCCGGAACGCCCGGCGCGGCGGGGCGCCCGCGCAGGCCAGCAGCAACGGCACGAGCGCCCCCCAGCCCAGCGCCGCCCATTCCAACGGGGGAAAGGCGGCAAACAGCATCAGGCCGCTCAAGATGGCCGCCCCATCGTGGGCATGACCGCGCAGCCAACGGACGCTGGAATCGGGAATGCGCACCTTGCTGGACGCCCGCCTCCTACCGCTTGCCTTCCCGCCAGAGCCGCGCCGCGGCGGCCTGCAGGCCGCTGAGCACCAGCAACACGAGGTCCGGATCGGGCGATCCGGCGCCGGCCAGCCTGGCGGCGCCGCCGGCCAGCAGGCGCTGCAAGCCGTCTTCGAGCGCGCCCGGCGACAGGCGCCCGACTAGCCCGGCAAGCACGGCGGCCGCGCGGCTGGAGTCCTGCTCGGCAAACGCCCGCTCGGCCTCTGCGAGGGCCGCGGTACAGTCCGGCAGCGGCGGCCGCAGCCGCTCATAGCGCCGCTCCAGCGCCAGGACCGCGTTGGCGCAGCCGGTGCCGAAATCCTGCCGGGTGGCCCGCCAGAGCCGGATAAAATGGCGTTCCCCGCCGATCAGCCGCGCCAGGGCCAGGCACACCTCGCGGCGCAGGGTGCCGGGCGGCAGGCGATCGAGCAGCGCCAGGAGGTCGGCCATGGCCTGGTCGGCGCGGAACTGACCGAGGGCCGTGGCATACGCCACGCGAATGCCGTCGTGCGGTTCGGTGTGCAATAGATCGAGCAGCAGGGGCACGGCGTCGGCATCGCCGAGAATGGCCAGGGAGCGCGCGCTGCGCGACCGCAGCAGGGCGTACTCCGACCGGAGCGCGCGGCGCAGGGCCGGGATTGCCCGCCGGTCGCCAATGCGGCCGAGCGCCCACCCGGCGGCAACGCAGAGGTCGGGTTCCTTGCTGTCGAGAATCGCGCCGAGGGCCTCGGTCAGCCCCGGCTGCGCCGGCATGCGCGCCATGGCCAGGATCGCCTCGTAACGCACATTGAAACTGGGGTCCGTGACGGCCTCCAGGAGTTCGGCGGCGCTGAGAGGATTTTCCGCATCGCCTAATCGCCGGGTGGTCGAGACGCGCTCGGTCTCGTTGTCGGCAAACCGGTACCGGATCATGGAATGGAAGGCCATGATCGGGTTGCCCTGGACAAACATGGACATGAACTCGCGCGGCTGCACGGCGCCGTCCTTGCGGAGCCGGCGCAGAGCGACAAACACCGCCAGCAGCAGGAGCACCACCACCGCGAAGAGCGGGGTGAACTCATCCACGTGCAGGACACCCCACTCCCAGCGCAACCCGCGGCTGGCGTCCAGCACCCGGCCGGCCCACAGCGGCCCGAGCCCGCAGAATAGTCCGCCCCAGGCGTAATGGATGGCAACATAGGCGGGATTGCGGGTCTGGGGCGGGATGGCGCCGACAAACACGTAGCGGCCGGCGCCGGCCCCCACGCCCTGGTTGGCAATGCCGTAGTAGACGTAGGTGGCGATCGCCCAGCGCAGGCTCCAGGCCCCGCCGCGGGGCATCAGGAAAAAAAACAGTGGCAGGAGACACGCCAGCAGCAGGCCGGTAAGCAGTACCGGCTTGCTGCCAAAGCGGTCGCCACTCCAGCCCCAGAGATAGCTCGACGCCAGCACGCCCACCCAGTAGCAGGCGCTCAGCAGCAGCACGCGGTCGGCCCCAAGCCCAATCTGGTCCTGGATGTACAGGGGCATGAAGGACAATCCCAGGATGCCCATGTTGTAGCAGGCCAGGCCCGCCTGGAACCGCCAGAAATTGCGGTCGTGCAACACCGCCCGGAACGATGCCCAATACCCCGGCCGCTCCGGTTCCACGGCCGCCGGCTGGCCGCCCGGCACCATGGCGAAGGCCAGGACCGAGACCAGCCCGAACGGCAGGCTCACGAGCACCAGCAGCCGGTACCCCGTAATTCCGGTAATCGCCGCCAGCGCCACGGAGGCCAGCAGGGAAGTGGCCAGGCTGACGACCCCGCAGACGATGGCGTTCATCGCATCGGTCTTGCCGCGCAGAGGGTTGGGAATGAACTCCCGCGACCAGGCGATGAATCCCGTCTCGCCGATCGCCCGGCAAACCGAAAACCCCAGGGACACGACCGCCACCCAGAGGACCGTCGCCCCCACCCCATACTTCCCGAGGATCAGCGGCGCCGCCAGCAGCCCCGCCGTGATCGCCATCCGGAGTCCGTAGCCCCAGAGAAACACACGCTTGAGCCCGCGGCGCAGAACCCACCCCGAGACCAGCAGCGATAGCAGGGAACAGAAAAAGGGGATCGCCAGGATCAACCCGATCTGGGACTTGGACATCCCAAGGGCATTGAGAAACAACGGCAGCACCGGGCCGAACCAGGTCAGCAGGATGAACACCACGTTGCTGGCCTGGGCGCCGTAATACCAGGGAAAGGAACGAATCTTGGCGGCGGTGCTTATGGGCTGGAATTGCACGGCAGGTCTTGCTACAAGGACTGGCGCAGCCCCCACGGACCTGCACCATATGAGCGAAACGCCTGTCCGTCAAACCAAAAAGGACGCCCTGACGGCGCGCCTGGCCGCCCTCGGCGTCCGCGCCGGAGACCTGGCGGAGGAGTTTATCCTGGGATCCGGCCGCGGCGGCCAGAAACGCAATAAGACCTCGTCTTGCGTACGCCTGCGCCACGAGCCCACGGGCATCGAGGTCAAGTGCGACCGCGCCCGCTCCCGCGAACTGAACCGCTTCCTGGCGCGGCGCGAGCTGTGCGACCGGCTCGCGGCGCGCGCCCGCGGGCTTAGCGACGCCCGCCGGCAGGCCGCCGAGAAAATCCGCCGCCAGAAGCGCCGCCGGTCGCGGCGCGCCCGTCAACGGCTCCTGGCCGACAAACACCACCAGGCGGCCAAGAAAGAGCGCCGCCACGCGCCGGATCGCTTCGAGTAGCCGCGCCCGGCAACGCCCCACCTTCAACCTTCTACCGCCTCCACCCGTTTTCCCCGCGCCCGTAGTTCAATTGGACAGAGCATCTGACTTCGGATCAGAGGGTTGCAGGTTCGAGTCCTGCCGGGCGCGCCATTGACAATCAAGCACTTACAAAAGAGCCTTTGGGACAGAGACCATGTGGCCGCGAACACCGGTTCGACAGATACGAACCTCTGATCATTGTCTCGACAGAGACAAGTGGCCCGCGCGCTCCGTCGCGCGGGCAGACCGCCTGTTGCGCAGCGAAACTACAAGGAGAGATCATCCGTAAGGCAGAGCTGGTTGTACGCCGGCTTGCCGGGAGCAGGCCGAAGCGAGCCGTTCCGGCTTTGCATCGACCGGGCGCGGCGGAGCCGGCGTAAAGTCGGCTCTTACAAGGCGTCAAACGGGCTGCGCACGCCGATGCCGGTATGCTTGGCCGTGTGCAGGTAGATTTCCGTCGTGGAAATGTCCGCGTGGCCAAGCAGGTCCTGGACATCGCGGTGCCGGTGCCGCTTGCCAGCAGGTGCGTCGCGAAGCTGTGCCGCAGCGTATGCGGCGATACGCGCTTGTCGAACCCCGCCTTCTCCACCGCCTCGCGAATCGCCTTTTGGAACGTCACGTCCAGCACGTGATGCCGGTGCGTTGGTCGCGCATCAGGCTGCGCGATGGCCAGAACCAGATAAACTTTTCGCCCGCCTTCGACCACTTGCGCTCCAGCGCCTCGGGAAGTTCCACTCCCGGCAGATTGGCTTGGCGGTCTCGGGCGTGCAGCTCCCGCAGCCGCTCGCGGTGCGCCCTCAGTGCGGGCTCGAGCTTCTGCGGAATCATGGTCCCGCGGCTTTTCCCGCCCTTTCACGGCCAATTCGGAAAGCCATCGGCGCACGTCGCCGTGCCACAAGTCGGCGACCGGCTTACCGCCGCAGAAGGCGATGAAACGCCAGCACCATGACCGGTAAGTTTTCTCGCTTGTCCAGGCCAGATTCTTTTCGCGGATACGGCTGACCAGCGCCTTCTCCATGAGAGGCCGTTCAGATCGCGGGCCCCCGCAATCGGAACATCGCTCATCTCATAGGTCCGGTACGCTCCCGCCATCCGATTACTGGAGGTGATGGGGACTGCGGCTTCCCGGGGCGAGCAGGGCGTCCCGCGATCCGTTGTCGGCTCTGGCCGGAGTGGCTCGATTTGTCCGGGTCGGGGAATCGGTTCCGGCGGGGTTCTTGCTGCCGGCAAGGGCGGTCTCTCCGCATGCCCTGCCGTATTCATCCGCAACCGGCCCACCTGGTAATACCATCGCAACGCATCGCGCCGTATTTCGAATCGGGCCGGAGCCAGGTAGGACTTCTTCCACTCCAAATGCTCCCTGAACGTCTCGGCGGTTGGCGATTTTCCGGTCTCCCGAAGCCAGTACTTGAATTTTACAATGGCCTCGCGATAGGCGCTGCGCCGATCCGCCGGCACGGACGTCCG
>CAZEVX010000230.1:0-5170 GCA_964515705.1 uncultured Verrucomicrobiota bacterium
CTTGCTTGGCCACCGGACATGGCGAGGCGCCCAGGAGGAACACCACACATGTCTGCAAGGATTGTTCCAAGGTTGTCCGCCGCGGCGGCGATTCTGGCAGCCATGTCCGGATGGGCCGCGCCGCCGTTGGCGGAGGTCCCGCCGACCGGCCGCGCCGTGCTTTACCCGGACACTGTCCTGGTCGAAACCGGCGCTGCTGCCTGTGTCATTGTGCACCCGGCGCGGGACCCCGCCATGGCCGCAGCCGCGGCGCGCCTGGCGGACGGCCTGCGCGCCCGCTACGGGGTGCCGTTCCCGCTGGCGCCGGACGAGGCGGTCTGTCCCGCGCACCGGGCGCCGGTGGCCGAACCGTTCCAACACCGCAACCTGATCCTGCTGGGCAACGTCTACAATAACCGCGCGATCCTGCCGCTCTATGCCGGGTTCTGGTGCGGGGCCGACGGCGCCTATCCCGGCGGCGCCGGCTTTGTCCTGCGCACGGTGTCTAACCCCTGGGGCACGGGAAAGAACTGCGTGCTGCTGGGGGCCTCGACGCCCGCCGGCGCCGACCGGGGGGTCGCCGCCCTCCTGGACCGCCTGCCCGCCGCCGCCAACGGCCGGACCATACGACTGCCCCGCCTGCTGGAGGTCGTGCCCGGCGGCGACATGGTCGGAATCGTCTCGACCATCGTGGCGCGCGCCGACGGCTACGTCATCCGCTACCCGGAAAACCTGTTCCACGAGCCGGTGGATGCGTTTGCCGGGCCGGCGTTCCGCTACCACTGGACGGGCGACCGGCGCTGGGCGGAGATCGCCCGCAAGATTTTGCTGCACATCGATGCCCATTACGACCTGGGCTACTACTCGGTCAGCCACTATCGCTTCGAGCGCTTTTTCCGCGCCTGGGATATCATCGAGGAATCGGGGGGCTTCAGCGACGAGGAGGTCCAGCGCCTCGCGCGGCGGATGGCCGAAACCGCCTTCCGCGCGCCGGGCTGCCAGTTGCGCGGCCCCGTGCGCGCCGGCGGCGACCGGCACGCCACGGCCGGCTGGATGAGCGCCTTCATCGGCTCGGATTACCTGCGGCGCACGTTCCCGGACGCCGCGCCCGCCGTGCGCCAGCAGGCGGATCAATGGCGCCAGTGGGCCGACGCCACCTTCGCCTACGCCGTGACCGGCCGCGACGACGATGACCGCTACTCGAGCCAGGACACGGCCGAGATGTTCCTGCGCTGGTCCCTGCTGGCCGGGCGCCCGGAGTATGTCGACTCCGGCATGGCGCGGCAGGCGCTGGTGTTTTTCCTGAGTTACTTCGACCCGCTCGGCTATTCCTGCGGCCTGGCCGACTACGGCGACGCTGTCCCGGAAGCGGTCTATTCCCAGGATCACGGGGTGCGCTACCAGGTGAACCTGCTGGGATATGCCTGTCAGGATCCGCGCTGCGCCTGGCTGGCGCGCAACGTGCCGGTCTGCGGGCGCGGCCGCACCTATTTCGGGCCGAACATCTTTGGGGGCCTTCGCGCCGGGTCAGAGCTCGAGCGCAACGAGTGCCATTTCGAGCCGCCGGCAACGTGGGGGTCGGATGCCAAGGCGCCTGGCAGTATGATGGGCCTGGTGGCGCTGCCGGTGGATGCGCGCCGGTGGGAGGAGCGCCGCGCCAGAGGCGTGCGGCTGCCGGACAAAGACGCCGCGCTCGACAAGGTCTGGTTCCGGTCGGGCTTCGGTCCCAACGACAGCTACCTCATGCTGCAGGGCCTGCAGACGTTTCAGGACGCCAACACCATCCCGCGGTTCGTGGACCGCGGCCAGGTCTGGCTGTTCCACAACACGCAGGAACGCGGCACGTTCTACCGCAACGGCCTGTATGTCAGCGACGGCCTGAACCAGGCCGGAACGACCACCGTGTATGCCTGCCGCGCGGACAACCTGGCGCGCTTCGACGATCTGGCGCTGAGCCGCTCGACGATCGCCGGGGTCATGGGCGTGGACTGGACGCGGACTGTCGTCTGGCGGCCCGGCAACTGGTTCCTGGTGCTCGACCATGCCGTCCCGCTGACCTCCGGAACCTATGCCGTCACCTGCACCTGGCGGCTGCTGCACCCGGCGGTCTGGGAGCAGGACCGCTGTCTTACGGCCCGCGCGGGATTGGCCGAGTTTTACCTGAAAAGCGCCGCGCCGATCCCGGCGACGGTCGAACAGTGGGAGACGCTGGAAAGTTCCGCCTGCCCGTGTTTCCTGCGGCAGATGCAGGCCGGCCTGCTGCAAGCCGGCGAGACGGTGGACTTCCAGAACCTGCTGTACGCGGGCGACCCGGGCGATCCGCGGCGGGTCGAGCCGGTCCGCATCGATCCGTGGACCGTCCTGGTGCGCGAGGCGGGGGGCGGTGCGGCGCTGGTCGGCATTGGAACGGGAAACCCGAATGCGCTGGGGATCGCCGCCAACCCGGAATGCGTCTACGCGGCGATCTCGAACCGGCTGTTCCTCTCGCGGGCGCGGCGCGTGGCGTTTGGGACAACGGTGGTGTTCGCGGCCGAAACGCCGGCGACGGTGGCGATCAATCTTGACGCGGGAACGGGGCGCGCCGGGCTGGATGCCGCCGCGCTCTTCGCCGCGGCGGCCACCTGGTCGTTGCCCGCGCCCGGACGGGAAGCGTCCGTGCCGGGGGCGGCGCCGGCCGGCGCCGCCGGCTGGCTGCGCGGCGCCCTGGCGCGCGTCGCGGGGCCGCTGCTGTATGCCCCCCGGCGCGCCGGCGCGCCGGAGTCCCTGGCGGCTGGCCGGGTCGCCCTGGTGCCGGCGGCGCGGAACGACCAGGCGACGCGGGTGCCCCGAAGAGTCCGGGGATTGCGCCTTTCCAGCCCGAAGGCCATCGGCGAACCGGCGCTGGCGGTGGACGGCACGAAAGAGCCGACCTTGCGGAGCGTCCTGACGTGGCCGGACGGCGTGCGGCCGGACCTGACCGTGGCCTGGAATCGCCCCGAACGCATCCGGGAACTGCTGCTCGCCTTTTATGGGTGGCCGGAAGGCGGGCCGCGGTTCGTGGCGCCGGCGGCGCGGCCGCCCATCCGCGTGATGCTGAGCACGGACGGAACCGCCGGGCCGGCGCAACCGGTGGACGCCGCCCAGGAACGCTTCCCGATTTATAAGATCAGCAACAAGGGCGACGCCGGCGCGATGGGTTGCCTGGTGCTGGACCTGGGCGGCGCGCCGGCGTCGGCCGTGCGCCTGACGCTGCCGTTCGGCGCCAGCGGCTATGTCAACCTGAAGGAATTCGAGGTGCTGTCCGCCGAGGAGACCGGTGCGTCGTTGGACGCGGTCGAGACCGGCGACCTCGACGGCGACGGGCGCCCGGAACTCCTGGCGACGTTCCAGGACGCGCGCGGCCGGGGTGTGCTCAAGGTGTTTGGGGAGGATGCCCGCGAGCGCTGGGCCGCGCGGGCCGACGGCGCCTTCACGCGGGCTGTCGCCGCCGACGTGGATGGCGATGGGCGCGCGGAAGTCCTGGCGACGGCCGCCGATTACAGCGTCCGGGTGCTGGCGGCCGACGGCTCCGTGCTCTGGAAACGGACGATGCGGGGATTGAAACAGGCCAGTAACAGCCGCGAATGGCCCTATGGCGAGGCGCCGACCGGGATCGGGCTCTGGGAACCCAAACCCGGCCTCAAGCGCATGATTGTCGGGGGCTATTGCCACCTGGCACTGCTCGATCCCGCCACCGGCGAGATCGTCGGCAGCCGCCATTTCGAGAACAGCCGCTATGTCTGGAAAATCCTCGAACAACAGCCCGACCTCGACGGCGACGGCGTGCGCGAGGCCATCCTGCTGCATTGGATCAACAGCAGTACGCCTGGCGACGCCAACATCCTGCGGCTCAAGCCCGACGGTAGTCTGGGGACGTTCTGCTACGCGATGCTCATTCCCGACGGCCGGTTCGCCGCCGAGCTGACGGTCGACACGCCCCCGCGCCTGGCGGTGATCGGCCCGCGCGGATTCGGGTTGTTCCAGACCGACACCAAGCTGACGGGCATGGCCTTGTATACGTTGCCACTCTGGCGCCATATCTATACGCGGCCGATCTCCGCCGGGGCCTTGGCGGACCTCGACGGCGCCGGCCGCAAGGATTTTGTCGTCGGTGGTCGGGACGGGTTCCTGACCGTGCTGCACGGCGCGGACGGGACGCTGCGCGCCCGGGTCGCCCTCGGTAAGCCGGTCCTGGACGTGCTCGCCTTCGGGGCCGGCCCGGCCGCGCTGTTGGCGGTGAATACCGGCGACGGGATTCTGCTGTGCGACGGCGCCCTCAACCCCGTCGGCACTGCGGCGGGTGCCTATGGGCGCCTCGTCAAGCTGCGCGATGCGGCCGGGGACCGGACGCTGGCCGCGTTCGGGCGCGACGGCGCGCTGACGATCCTGCGCGTCACGCCGTGAGACGCGGCAGAGACGGGATATGGCGCCGCGAATCAGCGCGTGGGGGCCAAACGACGGCAAGACGTTCCGGTAGGGCCGGGCAGCCAGCCTACGCGGCGCGGAAACGCGCCGCTACGGCGCGCCATGGCCAGCCTACGCGGCGCGGAAACGCGCCGCTACGGCGCGCCATGGCCTTGCCCGGCCGCGAAACGGGTGAATACAGATGTTGCCGCAGCGAAAGCGCTTGCCTCACGAACGGCCTGCCTGGGTTCAAGAGGGCGCCATCTATTTCATTACCGTATCATGCAGAGATCGCGGTCATAATTCGTTGTGTCATGATCATGTGGCTCGGGGAATCTTCGAGACGGTAGAGTTCCGACAGCAACGCGGCGACTGGCATGTACATCTTCTCCTTCTCATGCCAGATCATCTACATGGATTGATCTCGTTTCCGATGGATTGCCGCATGGCCCTGGTGGTGGCGGCGTGGAAACAATCCGCGGCTAGACGGGCGAAAGTGATTTGGCAGCGCGGGTTCTTCGATCATCGTTTGCGAAATGACGCGCAATACGTTGCGAAAGCCGATTACATCAAGCATAACCCGGTTCGAAAAGGATTGATATCAAATCCCGATCAATGGACATATTTGTGGCCATCCCGTGCGATGTTGAATACCGACGCACGCGACATGATGGATATGGATTAGTGGCAGGGCCGGGCTGCCAGCCTGCGCGTCGCGGAAACGCGCCGCTACGGCGCGCCATGGCCAGCCCGTCTGCGGGCAGGGGCA
>CAZEVX010000231.1:0-5150 GCA_964515705.1 uncultured Verrucomicrobiota bacterium
CCGGAGACCCGGCGGCGGCGCGCGCAAGGATTTCGAGGGATGGTTGTGGGGGTCCATGATAATTCCCTTCCCATGTCCGACGCGCGTCAGCGGCGGTCGGTTTCCGGCGCCGGGTTGACGATCGCGAAATAGATCAGGTGATGGGCGCGGATGCCGCGCTGGTCCTCGGCGGCGGCCCGCAAGCCGTAGATGCCGTTCGGCATGGCTTGCGTGTCGAGCACCAGGGCGCCCGGCTCGGGCGCCGCCGGGCCCGCGAACAGGCGGCGCAGGTCGGCCTCGCGCGGCGCATAGCCGCCGGCCAGCAGCCGGGCGGGATCGGGGCTGACGAACTCCACGGTCACCTCCTTGAGCGCCAGGCCGGGCAGCAGCTCGACCTCGAGGAGCACCGGCACCCGGCCGCGCCAATGGCGCAGGGCGGGATTGGTGGCGCCGCCGCGCCCATGACCGAGGGAGGTGCGCGGCTGGCCGTGCACCGGCTGGAAGAAGCGGATGCGGGGCGTCGCGAACAGGGTCACCGGCAGCACCCCGCGGTCCGGCCCATAGGCGTTGTTGTAAATCCACAGGTTCTCGCCGCCGACTCCGCCGCGGGTCATGGCGACGACCTGGCGCAGGTCGAAGGTGGCATCGTTCGGCAGCGCCTTGAGGTAGGCCTCGGCATAGGGCGACAGGTCGCGTTTCGTGACGATCTCGATCAGGTTGGTCAGGGTCTTGACCGGCCCCAGGGTCGTGAGCCAGTAGGTGGCCTCGTCGGCGGTCATGGTGTCGGCGAACCAGTTGTTGTTGACCTGGGCGAGGTCCCAGGGCGGCGCCAGGCAGACCGCGCGGTTGGGGACGCCTTCCTCCCGGTTGAGGTGGCGGAAGGTGTTGTGATGGACCACGAACCGTTCGCCCAGCCCGTGGTGGTCGAGGGCGAACTGGCCGGAGATGCCCTGGCCCCAGAGGTTTGGCGCAAATTCCCGGAACTCGTTGTAGCGCGCCTCGTAGCCGGCCAGCATGTCGTCGCTGGTGGCGATGGCGTGCCAGACCCAGTCAATGCGGTTGCCCTCGATCAGCGGCGGCTGCACGCCGCCCATGACGATCGGGTACGGGCTGATGTCGTAGAGGGTGTTGTGCTGGATGCGGTTGGCATCGCCCCCGACGCTGATGCCCCGCGCAAACCGCCCGATCTCGCAGTTGTCCACCCGCACCCGGTCGCCCGTCGTGATCGCGGTCACGGTCGTGATCGTCCAGCCCGTCTTCAGGAACTTCTCCGCGTCCCAGTAACTGTACGGCCACATCCCGAACAGCACCGAGAACGGCGCGGCGTCCCCCCGCAGCCGCAGGCCCGTCACCCGCGCCCCGTCCCCCACCGCGAACCACGTGAACCCCGCCAGCGGCTTGTCCGTGAACAGCAGCGGGCCCGGCGCGCCGCCCGCCCCGCGGTTCCCCGCCAGGGTCACTCCCGAGGGCACGACGATTCCCGCGCGGCCCGCCAGGTTGAGCTCCGCGCCCGGCCGCACATAGACCACTTTGCCCGCCCGCGCCTCGGGCGCCTGCTCGCCCAGTGCCCGCAGCGCGTCCAGCAGGTCCTCCGCCGTCCCCACCTCGACGGCGCCGTTCGTCACGGTCTCGGTGTACCCCGCGCCGCCGCCGATCGGCTGCCCGGTCGGGTTGCATTCGGCCCCGTAGGTCCGGTCCAGTTCGTGGTCCGGCGCCGGCTCCCCGTCCCCCAGCGCGCGCGCCCGCTCCAAGGCTTCCGCCCGCCGGTTCGGCTGCGCCCCCGGCTGCGCCAGCAGCCGGCGCCAGGCCTTCAAGGCCGCGCCGGGATGGCCTTCCGCCTCGTAACTCCGCGCGATCCCTGCCAGCGCCGACGACACCTGCCAGGTCTGCGGCGGCACCGCCCGGAAGTCCAGCACGCGCCCGAACGCCGCGCGCGCCCCGTCACCATCCTTCTGTTGCAGCAGGCAGGCGCCCTCCACCAGCCAGGCCCCCGTGCGTTCGCGGTCCGGCGCGTCGGGTTCCGCCGCTAGTTTCCGCGCCTCCGCCAGCGCCGCCGGCAGGTCGCCCAGGCGGCAGCGCGCCTGTGCCCGGTTCAGCCAGTCAACGAACGCGAACGCCAGGTCGTTGCGCGCGTTCCGCAGCAGCGTCGGCCGCGCCCCCGCCCGCACGAGGTCCCGGTACGCGCCCACCGCCCGCGCGAAGTCCTCCTCCTGCAGCCAGGCATGCCCCGCGTATTGCCGCGCGTAAAACGCCTGGTCCGGCGTGCGCCCCGCGATCCCGTCCACCCCCGCGTAGGCGTCCCGCGCCTCCGCGTAACGTCCGGCGTAATAGCGCGCGTGGCCGCCGAGCAGACGCGCTTCCGCCCGTTCCGCCCCCGTCCGCGCCGCGGTCTCCGCCTCCGCGAACGCCGCGCGCGCCTCCGTCACCCGCCACGCCGCCAGGTGGTCCTCCCCTGTCTTCAGCAGCGCCGCGCACCGGTTGCTGTCCGCCGCCCGCGCCATGCCCGGCGCGCATACCGCCACGCCCAGCAGGAGCGAAAGCGTCCAGGCGCCAGGGGAAACGGATCCGCGACTCCCCGGCGGCATCGCCGGCACGCGGGACCAACGGGACACGATCATGCGGTTCATCGGCTGGATTGCCTTTCCATGATGGGCCCGCGCCGGCCGGCGCTCAGCGCGCGCCGGGCTCCGGTTGCGGGTTGACGATCTCGAAGAACGTCAGGTGATGGGCGCGGATGCCGCGGGTATCCTCGGCCGCGACCATCAAGCCGTACAGGCCGTTGGGCAGGTCGCGGGTCTCGAGCGCCACGGCCCCGGGCGCCGGAGCCGCCGCCATGGCGCGCGGGCTCCCGCGGCCGCGCGGCATCCGGCCGCCGCCGTCCATCGTTCCAACAGCCGCGGCGCGGCGCGCAACCGATGACCGATTACGGATCACGGATACCCTGCTCCGATGGTCACGGGGCACTGCTCGTTTCCGGCTCGCACCCGCCGGCCGGGCCCGGGGCCCACGGCGGCCGGATGGCGGCCGGCGCGTTCGTGCCGTCCTGGAGCCGCCGGATCTCGTGCCGCGCCAGGCTGCGGTGCCGGAGCGGGATGCCGCGCAGCGGAAGCACCTGCTCGTACAGGGCGATCGCTGCCTTGGGGTCGCCCATGCGCGCCCGGGTATCCGCGATTTCGAGCAGCGCGCGCGAGCGCAGGTAGGCGCTGCAGTCCTTGTCCTGGCGCGCTTCCTGGTAGGCGTCCAGCGCCTCGGCATATTGACCAAGCGTCTTGTAGCCGTGTCCGATATGCAGCCAGGCCTCGGCGCGCAGGTCGGCGGCGGCGTTCGGGTCGGCGGCCACGCGCCGGAAGGCCTCGATCGCCTGCGCGTATTGGCCTTCCGCCTGGTAACTGAGCGCGACGCGCTGGGTCGCCATGGCGCGGTAGGTCGGCGGACAGCGCGGAAGCAACTCGGCCGCGCGCGCGTAGGCGCCGCGCGCCGCCGCGTAGTCCTGGTCCCGCTCGCAGGCGGCGCCGATGCCCAGCAGCGCCTCGAACCGGGATGTCGGCCGCTCCGTCAGCGCGAGCGCCTGCTCGAACGCGGCGCGCGCGTCGGCCGACCGGCTGTTCCGCAGCGCGTTGCGGCCGCGCTGCGCGGCGGCCGCGGCGCCGGCGTCGTCGCCCCGGAGCGGCCCGGCCGCGGCCAGCCAGCCGCACAGGGCCAGCCCGGCCGCGATCCGAAACCAGGCGGCGGCCGGCCGCCGCGCCGGCTGTTCCCGCCGCCCGCACCGGTCACGCGTCGTCACGTCAGCAGCCCTCCCCGCCGCCGCCGGCTCGCGCCTTGCCGAAGTCCACCGCCAGCATCGTGAGCACGCCCAGGCGCTCGATCCGCACGGCGCCGCCCGGCAGCACCCGCAGCGGGCGTCGGTCGGGGACCTGGTATACCTTCCGGATGCGTTGTCCGCGAGGGGGCCGGATCCACAGCCGCGCCTCGGCCAGGACCGGCATGGCATCGACCATGTCGTGCTTGCGGCCGTCCTGGAGCGGCCCCTGGGTGCGCGTGACGGAGGACACCTGGTGCACCAGGCTCACGACCCAGCGGCCGGGCGCGTCCGCCTGCGTGTGCGCCTGCAGGTCCACCGACCCGCAGGCCTCGAGCCGCAGCGGCGGGCGCGGCCCGCGCGCGCGCTCGAGCAGGCCGGCCATCAGGTGCCGCACGGTGTACTGGCCGCGCCGGTAATACTGCGCGCCCGGCAGGCCGGCGCAGTACCAGACCTGGCCGCGGCCGTGGCGCCGGGTCAGCAGCCCCGGGTGCGGCTGCGGGGTCAGGAGCGTGGTCATGGTGAGGAACTCGCTGCGCACGGCCGTGCCGAGCGCACGGGTTCCGGGCCGCGCCGCGACCACCGCCAGGCCGTCGTCCAGGCGCAGGACCGGCTGCCGCCCGGGCGCGGCCGGCAGCAGCCGCGGATCGTCCAGGCGCAGGTAGACCAGCTCCGGCTGGCGGGGCTGTTTCCACGTTGCGCCCAGCAGCGGCCCAAGCCCGAACTCGCGGCGCGGGCGCCCCTCGCCGTCGCACATCGAGACCGCGCCGGTGGCGATCAGGCGCCCGCCGCGATGAACAAACCGCTCGATGGCCGCGCCTTGCGCCGCGTCGAGGCAGGCGGCGTGCGGCAGGACCAGGACCCGGTAGCGGGCCAGTCTGGCGTCCGTCAGGTGATGGTCCTGGATCACGGTCCAGAGTTGGTGGCTGGCGACCAGCGTCTCGCACCAGCCATAAAACTCGTGGGCATGATCGAGCCCCTTGACACCGGAGTCCGGCAGCGGGTTCTCGATCGTCTGGCGGCTGCGCAGGATCGCCGTCGCGACCATCGGTTCGAGGCCGCGCAGCCAGGGCTCATAGGCGGCCTGCTCGCGGAATAGCGCTCCCATCTGGTCCAGCACCGGCCGCACGACGCCGGCGACCGACCCGTCGAGCGTCGGCAGGAACGAGGCGCAGGCCGCCACGCCGGCGCAGCGGGCGGTCCAGAGCTCGGCGCGGTAGGCGTCGGCGGGTTTCGGGGTGAACCAGTCGGCCCCCACGCAGGTCATGCCGTCGAGCAGCATCTCGGCCGGCGCCCGGCGGCTGCACTCGCGCAGGGCGCGCGCGCGCCAGGCGATCGGCAGCGAGCCCAGCCGCAGGCTGAAGACGTCCTT
>CAZEVX010000232.1:0-5084 GCA_964515705.1 uncultured Verrucomicrobiota bacterium
TCTGGCGTCTGTCTTCCGGCCTCTGGCCTCTGGCGTCTGGCGTCTGGCCTCTGGCCTCTGGCTTCCGGCGTCTGTCTTCCGGCCTCTGGCCTCTGGCGTCTGGCGTCTGGCCTCTGGCGTCCGGCCTCTGGCTTCCGGCGTCTGGCGTCTGGCTTCTGGTCCCCTGCCTTCCACCCACAGCCTACGGCCTAATCGCGGGCAAACTGGCCGCCGCGATCGCCTGGCCGACCCGCCGGCCGGCCTCGTCCGGTACGGCCAGCCGCACGCGCTCGGCCACGTCGGGAAACTCCTGGCGCAGGACCTCGTTCGCGACGGAGAGGATCACGTCGCCGCCTCGGCCGGACGTCACGCGGCCCAGGATCAGCACGTGGCCGAGATCGTAAAACTCGGCGTACTGGGCGACGGTATAGCCGAGGTAGACGCCGATGGTCTCGAACACGGCGCGCGCCCGCGGGTCGCCGGCCGCCATCATGGCCTGGACGTCCTTCAGCCGCTCCGGCAGCGTGCTGTCGGCATGCAGCGGGATGCCCGCCTTGGCCGCCAGGCGGTTGACGGCGACCTGCGAGAAATACAGCGCGCCCACGCCGCGGTCGCCCGACCACTCGTCAATTGGGGCGGCCGGGTTGTAGTCCGCCGGCGCGAAGGCCAATTCGTCGAGCCAGCCGGGCAGGTTGCCCGCGGCGTCCACGTAGCCGCCCGCCAGGCTGGACCCCATGGCGATCCCCAGCACGCGGTTCACGCCCAGCGACATCGAGCCGGCCAGGGCGGTGACTTCCCCGTCGTTGATCACCTCGAACGGGATGTTGTTCCAGGCGGCCTGCAACTCGCAAAACAGGCCGCGCACCCGCTTCTCGAAGAGATTCTTGGGCACGCCGCGGAAAAGCGAGGCCACCCGCACGCTGTTGCCCACGTAGATGCCGGCCGCCGACCCGCCGATGGCGTCCACCCGCGGCAGGTGCGCCGCCGCCCGCTTCAGCCCGGCGTGGATTTCGTCGACATGGTATTGCGGGTCGGCATGCGCCTTGGGGTCCCAGACCACTTCCTCGCTGAACACGACCTCGCCCTCGCGCACGGCCGCCACCTTGCGGTCGCTCGCCCCCAGGTCGAAGCCGATCCGGCAGCCGTCCAGGTGCCGGCCCAGCGGCCGGGCCGCGGCGGCCGCCGCCGGGACCCGCTCGGGCGTCGTGACCTCGACCGTGAACGGCCGGTCGTAGACTGTCGTCATCAGGTCCACGTCGAACGCCCGCACCCCGGACGCCGCGTACACGCGCGCCAGGTGCTCGCCGATGGCTTTCGGCCCGCCGACGCTCAGCCGCCAGCCGCCCCGCTGCCACAGCAGGAACTTGGCCACGCGCTCGGCGTAGAACAAGTTGGCCGAGAACTGCGCGCTGCCTTCCGGAAAGACCGCGGTCTCGAACCGCGAGATGGCCCCGTCGTCGGCCTCTACGGCCAGCACCAGCGGCACGCCGCCTCGGCCGGACGCATGGATTTCCTCCCGGAACCGGCGGTGGGCCAGGACGGGCGGCCGAAACTCGGGGTCCAGCGGCGGTAATCGCCGCGGGCGCGTCAGCAACCAGCCGTCGTGTGGGTCAGCCTTCATGAAACACTCCCATGCCGCCGGTGGACCGGATGGCGGCAAGTGACCGTACCCGGCGCCCGGCGCCGGCGTCAATCCCAAAAATCAGGATTTGGGCTGGGGCTGGAGGCTGGTTGGACTATAGAGGTTCCTCGCTCTTTTCAGTGGCTGCTAAGGAGACAATGGCGGCGGGCCAAGTACCCGCGATGCCTGGAAGGGGTAGGGCCGCACAGCCTGTGCGGCCGCTGGGCGGCGGGCCAAGGCTGTCCCGCCCTACCTGCGATGCTTGGTATGGGTAGGGCCGCACAGGCTGTGCGGCCGCTGGGATACGAGCCCCTCTTGATCAGAAGGTGTAAAATAATTAATCCGGACGCCGCGTGCGGCTTGCCCGCCTCAGGTGGGGCAGGCGGCCTCCAGTTTTCTAGACGGTTCGCCTCTTGTTGTAGGCCCGGTGCCCGCACTGGGCGATTATTTCACAGCTTCTCAGCCCTCCCTCTCCTTGTGTTCTATGCGTTCTTTCGCGGCTACTACCCGCGGACCACTGTTTCTCTGTCCCCAAGACCATGGCCTTCGTGGTGAGTCGTCACAAAAAAACTTGCCTGGCCCTCCTGGCCGCTATATAAGAACGGCGTCAGCGCAATGTCCCGGCAACGCATCCGGAGGATTCGACCATGAAGCGTGATGTCACGGTTTGGCTGGCTTGTGGATTGTCCCTGGCCTTGATCGGTGCCGCCGCCTGGGCCGCGGACCCTGCGCCGGTCGCTCAACCCGGCCCCGCCCCCGAAGGCGCCCCCATGCTGTTTGCCCCGGTCACCGGTACCAACGGCGCCGCCAAGGCCTCGCCCTTTTCGGCCGAAATCAGCGCGGACTTCATCAAGCAGATCATGGAAACCAGTGCGAAAATCGACGACGCCAAGCGCGCCATTGCCGGCCGCCGGGCGCAGCTCTTTGCCAACAACCCGGACATCAAGGCCGCCCGCGCGCAGATGGTCGCCCTGCAACGCAAGATCAACGCCATCCTCGACGCCGATCCCGAACTCGCCGACCTGCGGATCAGCCGCGATATCGTCTGGTCCACCATGCCGGTATTCCCCCATTCCCGGCCGGGCGGTCCCATGGCCCCCGGCGGAGCCGGCATGCCGTTCCCCATGCTGTCCCCGAACCGGGAGTAGGGGAGAGGAGACAGGCTGACGGCTTTTGGCCGGAGGCCGTCGCATGGGGGTCGGCGACCGCGGACCGGCGGCTGGCAGTAGGCTGCATGAGGGTCTTTCTGTAGGAGCCCGCCCCCTGGCGGGCGATCCTCTGTAGGAGCCCGCCCCCTGGCGGGCGATCCTCCCGAGGCGCGTGCAAACCCCCTTGTCAACCAGCGGCTCGGCGCCATGCGCGCCGTAGCGGCGGCTTGACGCGCCGCGCAGGCGGGAGCCACGCACTCCAGATGCGGGAACAACGGCGGGTTGTTCGATGGAGGGCGAACCTGTGGTGAGCCGTCAAAGGGCTGTGCAAGTGCCTTGCCCGACAGAGTAAAAATATTTTTTTTCCTGTTGACACTATCTTGCCCCCATGGCATATTGCCGCCAAAAGCGACTTGGGACCGGAGGTTCGCACGTGGTTTTGGCATGACGAACGTGAACACGTTCGCACGCATTTTCGACGCCTTCAAGGCGACGGCTGCATCTGGTAGCCGCCTGGCGTCTCATTTTCGGCCTACCGCAGCGGCGTCATCGATGCGCCGCTTCTCTTTTTTCGGGTTCTCAACGATTCCAGGATCAACCAACAGGCAGGTCGCCTAACCGAAAGGGTGCCATGAGCACTACGAACACCTCGAACTGGTTCACGCGGATCGGATTCGGATTGCTGGTCGCGGCGGTGTGTTGGTTGCCCTTGGCCAACGCCTGGGCGGGCACGAACACGGCGTTGCCGTTCACGGATAATTTCGAGTCCTATGCCGACGGCACGCCGCTGGTCGACGGACTCAACGGCTGGTACGGCTCGACCACGAATATCAAAGTCGTGGCGGGCGCCGGCCGGGGTTCCTCGCAGGGCGCCCGTATTCCGGTCGACGCCACGCTGTCCAACCGGTTCACCGGGATTACGGCCACCAACGTCTACATCCAATTCGACATGGTTCCCAGCATCTTCGATAGCACCAATACCCCGGCCGTCGACACGAACGCCGCGGTGCTGTTCTACATCAATTCCAAATCTAATTTTGTCGTGTGCAGCGGCGGGGCGACCACTAGTTGGGTGGAAACCGCCCAGTCCGTCACGGCCGGCCAGTGGGTCACGATCGGGATCAACGAGAACTTCAATGCCAAGACGTGGGATTTGTATGTCAACGATGTCTTGGTCCAGCAGAGCATCGGCTTTATCAAACAACTCACCGCCTTCACCGGGTTCGAAGTCTATAACGGCGCGACGACCTCCTACCTCGACAACGTCATGGTGACGAACGCTCGCCCGGTGGAAGAGACCGTCACCGCCGCCCATACTGGCCCGGCGGGCTACCTGCCTGGTTCCGCGTCCAGTCAGACCATCCGGATCACCAATACCTTTGAATACCCGACCAACAAGACCCTGGTGTATTTGGGGCTGACCAACTCCCTGCCCACCGGATGGGTCCTGACGACCAACACCAGCGGGCACGGCACGAACGAAGTCAATACCAACGACAATTCGATCGTATTCACGGGCACGCTGCCGACCAATCATCCGGTGGTCTTCACCTATGAAGTCAAGATTCCGGCCGGCGAATCCGGCACGCAGCAGATCAGTGCCGTCATGATCTATCGGTTTACCGGGGATGACGAAGCCACCGAATTGCCGATCGCGACGAATCCGCTCGATATCGAGCCCGCTACCTTGATCCGCGTCGAGACGGCGGCGGACGGCTTGGGCGACGTGGTCGCGGAGCAGGAGGTGGCCTCGGGCTCGGCCATTACCAATTACGCCATCGCCCGTAACGCAGCCGCGCAGTTCGTGGCGCTCGTGACCAATGCCAGCTGGTCGGTAAACGTCCTCAGCGGTGGCGTGGCTTCCGGCGATCTCGTCGACAACGGCGACGGCTCGGCGAAGTTCACCGGCGCCCTGGTCGGAACGGCGACGATCAAGGCGGCGTATGGCTCCCTGACGACGACGGAGTCCGGCACGATCACGGTGACGGCGGGTGCGGCGGCGAAGCTGGTGTTCACGAGCAGCGAAGAGGCCCTGGCGTCGGGCGCGGCGCGCGATCTGACCGTTGAGGTGCAGGACGCGGCGGGCAACAAGGTGGCCACGGACAGCGGCCGCACGGTGGAGTTTACCAAGACCGCGGGCGATGGCACGGTGACGGGTCTGGGCAACGCGGACACGGCGGCGGGCATTGCGACGCTGTCGGTGACGGGCGCGGTGGCGGGCTCGATCACGATCCTGGCGGACGACAGCGCGCTGACGACGGACACGACGACCTTCGATATCACGGCGGGTGCGGCGGCGAAGCTGGTGTTCACGAGCAGCGAAGAGGCCCTGGCGT
>CAZEVX010000233.1:0-5072 GCA_964515705.1 uncultured Verrucomicrobiota bacterium
GCTCTCCGAGCGCGCCGCGGCATGGGGGTTGTGGTGCGTCCCGGCGCGGCAGGGATGCCGCGCCCTACCAGTCGATGTCAATCACAGCACAGGCCAAGGCGTGCTGATCGCGGCGCGCGGTCGGCGTCGGCTCACAACGCACAGCATCATAACAATCCTCCACGTAAGGATACCCATGCGCCTCATTCGCCGTTTTGTCCTGTGCCCCGCCGCGTCTGCCCTGCTGCTGGCCGCCGTCGTGCTCGCCGCGGCGGCGGAATCCGTCACGCCGCCCGCGGTCCGTATCCCCGAAACGGCGCGGCCGCCGGCGCTGGACGGAACGGTTGGCGAGACCGAGTGGCAGGGAGCGTCCGTGCTGGGCGATTTCGTCGTCCTCAGCGGCAAGACCGAAGGGCAGCGGAGCACGAACGTCACGGCATGGCTGCTGCGCGACGCCGAGTGGCTCTATATCGGGTTCGACGTGCGGCACCCGCAGCCGACCGCGATCGTGCCCAAGGTGACGCAGCGCGACGGCCGGGTGCAGGGTGAAAACTGCGTCAAGGTGCTCTTCGATCCCGGGACAGGCGGCAAGTTGTGGTACCACCTGCGGCTGAGCGCGGGCAACGTGTGGTCGGACCAGCGCAGCGTGGCCGGCAGCGGGGAGTTGGGCTGGAACTGCCCGCTGCGCTCGGCCACGCGGATCACGGATACCGGCTGGCAGGCGGAGGTGGCGATCCCGTGCGCGGTGGTGATGGAGATGGGCGAGCCGGAACAGGCGCGGCTCAATCTCCTCGTGCACGTCTTCGAGCCGATCTTCGATCCCTCGATGGTCGAGATCGGGCAGGAGCGCACGGTGCTGAGCTGGGCGCCGGTGGGCAAGGACTGGTGGCGGACTCCGGAACGCTTCGGCCGCGTCGAGGGGCTCGCGGGGGCCGCTTTCAAGGCGCCGTTCCTGCCGGTGCTCGAGCGGGCCGAGGTCGGAGCCTACCGCCTTGACGGCGGGCGCATGGCCTACGACGTGGCCGTCGCCGCGCGCAACGCCAGCGGCCGGGCGGGCGTTGCCGCCCTGCGGGTGAGCGACGAGCCGGACGGCGCCGGGGGCGCCGTGACCAACATCCCCCTGGCGCTCGAGGGCAACGCGGCGCTCACGCTCCGGGTGCCGGTGCCGGTCGCCTCGGCGCGCCGGCGCACGGTGCGGGTCGATCTGCTCTCGCCGGAGACCGGCGAGGTCTGGAACCGGGCGCTGATCGAGAACCCGGCGGTCCTCGATCTGTTCCGCGCCTACCTCGACCGGAACTACTATACGACGGAACCCGAGGCCCAGGCGATCTGCGAGACCGGCCTGCCGGCGGACGGGCTTCCGGGCACCACCCTGACCGTCAGCGGGCCGGATGGCCGGACGTGGGGCGAGACTCGCGCGGTGGCGCCGCGGACGGCGATTGTCCTGCCGCTGGCGGCCGTCGCTCCGGGCCGCTACGCGCTCCGGGTCGCCCACCGCGCGGCGGACGGCGGCGTGATCTCGGAGCAGACGCTCGACCTGGTCAAACGTCCGCCGAAACCGGGATTGGAATGGAAGATTGACCGGGCCAACCGCGTCCTGCTGCACGACGGCCAACCGCAGTTCGTGTATGGGATGCTGCTGGGCGGCTGGGACCGCGGCGCCTATAACGAGGCCAACTACCGCGAAGTGGCCGCGGCCGGGTTCAACGCCGTCATGTACTGGGCGGCGGACGGCTCGATCGAGGCGGCGCGCCAGGCGCTCGACACCATGCAGCGGCATGGCCTGTACCTGTCGGTCCCCGTCTGCACGTTCGCCAAGCCGCCGGCCTTCGCGCCGACCAACCTGCCGCCCGGCATCCCGCCGAGCGATCCCTCGCACATCAAGGGCTACGTCATGAAGCTGCCCACCAAGCCGGAGCGCAACCGGGTCTATGCCGATGTCTTCCGCCAGGCAGTCCCGCTGATCCGCCAGGGCATCGCAACGATCAAGGAGCACCCGGCCCTGATGGCCTACGAGGGGTTCGACGAGCCGCTGGACGATAGCTGGTTCGACCAGTATGTCCAGGGGCGCGAGCTCTACCGGCTGATTGACGAGACGGACGGCTACCATCCCACGCGCGTGAACTGGAACTTCCCGCCCGCGGGGGAGCAATACACCGACTGGGCCGACTTCCTGGCCTGCGATCCCTACTGGTCGCCGCCGGTCGGCACGCTGCGCGATGCCCCGAACTACGTGGCCAAGCGCACTGCCCAGCTCGACCGCCGCGGAGAGAAGGAACGCAAGCCCGTCTGGCTGACGCCGGTGCTCGAAATGTACAGCGGCCACTACAAGCGCGCCACGCTGCCGGCCGAGCAGCGCGTCCAGACCTGGCTCGCCATGATCCACCGCGCGAGCGGCCTGTTCTATTTCGTCTACCCGGTGATCCACCAGGCGACCTGGGACACCATGCGTCAACTGGGCCGCGAGTTCAGGGACCTGAACCCGATCCTGGCGGCGCCGGTGCCGGACCAGCGCATCGCCTACGAGCCGGGCGGGTTCGATCCCGACCAGGACATCCTGCCGGACGTGCAGGTGTCCCTGCGGAGGAACCCCGCCGGCGGCTATGTGCTGCTGGCGGCCAACGCCCAGCCCTGGCCGGTCACGGCGCGCTACGCGCTGGCGATCCCGGGTCTGGCCGGGCCGGCGCGCCGGATGTTCGGCCCGGAGACGTATCCGCTTGCGGCGGGGTCGTTCTCCGAGCGGCTCGAGCCGTTCGCCACGCGGGCCTACTTGCTCGGCCGGGTTCCCGCCGCTCCCGCGCCGCCGGCGGGCGCGATCGAGATGACCGTCCGGTTCGAGGCCCACAAGGAGGGCTACGTGCCGGAAACGGAAGTCCCGCGCGCGGGCCGGCCGGGCAAGCGCAACCTGATGCCCAACCCCAGTTTCGAGGACGCCGCGCTGCCCGATTATCCCGACTACTGGTGGCTCGCGGCGCATACCTTTCCGCGCTACCCCGAGGAGCGCACCGGCCGCGAACGCCCGATCTACACCCTCGACCGGGATCGTCCCTTCCATGGCCGGGCGGCCTTCCGGCTGACCGCGGCGTCCAACCGCCAGGCCTACTGCTATTTCAAGCTCTCCCCGCAGCACGACCGGCCGACGGAGTACGCCTGGTCGGCCTGGATGCGCGCCGACCGGGCAGGGGCCCGCATCGTGTGGTCCGGACCGGGCATGAAACAACGGCGGACGACCTTCGAACTGACCCCCGAATGGCAGCGCTATTACGCGGTCGTCACCATGCCGGCGCATGCCCACCGCCACCTGTCCTTTGCGATGTCGCTGACCGGCGGCGCGGAGGGCGCCCGCGCCTGGGTCGATGCCATGCAGTTGGAACGCGGGGTCGAGCCGACCGAGTTCGAACCCTGATGAATTTTTCGCGGAGCGAAAAATTCATGCGGCGCCGCCGGAAGCGTCGCCCTGCCTGGGGAAACCGCTGGGTGGGGCGATCTCTCCGAGCGAGCCGCGGTACAAGGACGCGACAAATCGTCGATGCACGGCTCCGCCGGAGGCGTCGCCCTGCCGGGGACGCCCGCGGGGTCGTTAAGTCCGGCACGTTACGGAAAAGTATATCATGAACCCACTCAAGGTGTCTCGGCGTCCGGCCCGTGCTCGCCGGTTCCTGGCAGCCGCCGCGCTGGCCGTGCTGGCGCTGCGCGCCGACGCCGTCTGCCTCTACCTCCCGGACGCCAACGCCATCCAGGTCTACGACTATGCCGAGGCCATGCCCTGCCGGCCGCGGCAGCTGCTGTTCGCGGACCAGGTCAACGGTTGGGGCCGCGTGCAGTACGACCGCGCCAGCGACACCTACACCGTCAACGCCAGCCTGTGGATCGGGCGCAACAACGGTACCGACACCTTCTTCCAACTCGGCGCCTCGAATCACCCGGCCGAGACCCTGGTGCTGAACGGCGACCTGGTAATTTACCCGACGCGCATCCCGGGCGAAAGCCCGGCGGGCGACGGCGCGCGAACCCACCGGCTGACGATCGGCTGTCCCGACAACGCCGCCGTTCGCTCCCAGCTCTTGTTCCGGCAGGCCCCCGGCCAAAGCCATACCCTGCGGGCCGGCGCCTACTTCCGCAGGAGCCGCATGGCGCCGGGCGTTCTGAGCAGCGGCCAACTGCATGTCCATAACGGCCGCATCGCGGCCTTCGACCCGGCTCAGCCCATCCGCGATCACCTCTTCCTCTACCTGGACGAGTTCGTGATGCGCAACGGAACGATCGCCGACGTGCGCGGAACGATCGGCTACGGGCTGAGCGACCGCGTCGCCCGCATCACGGGCGGCGTTTGGGAACGGAGCCGGACGGCCTTCGGCTGGGGCCGCCAGGCGGCGCGCGGCCTGACCTTCCGGCACCTCGAGACGGTGGTCCTCGATTCGGAGCGCTATCCCTTGAATGCCGAGCTGACCGCGTGCCGCTTCGAGTCCAATGACGTCAACTGGGCGCTTTCCAGCGGGCGCATCTACCTGGTGGATTGCGAGGTCGGGCCGCCGCTCAAGGGCAACCGCTACGCCGCCCGCCGGAACGAGCCGGCCGACCGCCTGCGCGTCGTCTCGAGCCGCCACGTGGTGGTGGAACTCAAGGACGCCGCCGGCCGGGCGGCCCGGGATGCCATGATCCAGGCAGTCTGCGAACAGAACCCCGCCATCCGGCGGTCGGCCGCGACCGGCGCCGACGGCCGCACGCCCGGTCCCGGCGACCCCGGCGCGCTGTTGCTCGACGAGTGGGAAGAGCGCGCGACGGAGACCGCCAACCAGCCAGAGCGGCGAACCTATTCCTATGCCATCCAGGCGGTGCAGCGCCGCAGCGACCCGGTGGCCCTGGCCGCCGGCCTGCGGCCGACCCGGAGTTGGGTTGTGATCTCCCTGGCCTTGCCGCCCGCATCCGCCCGGTAGGGGGGGGTGCGGGTGGCAAGGCCGCCCGTGCGCCGCGCTATGCGGGCGGGTGCAGCACGGCCAGTAAAAACAGGCGGTGCTTGTCCCAGACCTCGAGGCGTGCCGGCGCGGCGCACGGCGGCGACCGTGTGCGCGTTGCGCTCGCCGTGGGGATAG
>CAZEVX010000234.1:0-5057 GCA_964515705.1 uncultured Verrucomicrobiota bacterium
ACGGTCTGGCGCCTGACTGGGCAACAGGGGCAGGCGCAACTCCCGCAGTTTTGGGCGACCCCGGGAGGCGTGCCCGCATGGCCGAGATTCATCGGAAATACTGCTTGCCGAAGCGCACGATCGCGACCTATTATAGGATGACGTGTGGAAGAGAAATGTGTGGGCGGAATCACCGCGGGCACCGGGCCCCGCCCGATGCCGCGGCATGGGGAACGAGCCGTCGCCATGGGGCAAAGCGTCCAGTCGTCGCAGACCCTGCGGATCAAACTGCCGTCCTCCGTTCCCCCGGCGGACGCGCCGCCTCCGGTGGCAACCCCGTCGGATGCCCCCCGCAAAATCCCCAAGGTCACCGCCCTGCCGCGCGAGCCCGTCCAGAACCGGCTGGCGCCCTCCGAGTTCACGCTCTACCAGGAGTTCATGCAGAGCATTTACGACGCCGTGCTCGTGGCCGACTGGGACGGCCGCATCGTGGACGGCAACTCCCGCGCCTTGGAGTTCCTGCGGCACGACGCCAACGCCCTGCGGACCCTGACGCTGGCCGATGTCATTTACGGGTTTGACGACGCGATCCTGCGGCAAATCCGCGCCAACCTCGACCGCAACCAGTTCACCCTGATCGAGGAAGCCTACTGCCAGCGCAAAGACCAGAGTCTCTTCGCCGCCGAGATCGCCACCAACCGGCTGCATCTCGGCCGCGAGCAGCATCTCTGCCTGTTCATCCGCGACATCACCCGCCGCAAGCAGGACGAGCTGTTGCTCTCCCAGACCCGCGACCAGTTGGCCCGCGCCGAGCGCCTGGAAATGGCCGGCCGGATCGCCGGCCATATCGCCCACGATTTCAACAATCTTCTGACGCCGCTGCTGGCGTATCCCGACTTCATCCGGGATGCCCTGCCGACCGGCTCGCCGGCGCGCGAGGACCTGGACGTCATCGCCGCTACCGCCCAGCAGATCGCCGACATCAACCAGCAACTGTTGGCCCTCTCGCGGCGGGCCTACTACGAGCAGACCCTCCTAAACCTGAACACCCTGATCGAAACCGAGACCGCGCGGCTGGTCCGCAACGACCGCGCCAAGCCCGTCGCCCTGCGCCTCGACCTGGCGCCAGACCTGGCCTTCATCCAGGGCTCTTCCCAGCAGTTGCTGCGCGTCATCCAGAATCTCTGCCAAAACGCCGTCGAGGCCATGGACGCCGACGGCGTCCTCACGATCCGAACCTTCAATACCGCCGTTTCGGACCCGGTCAAGAAAGACGACCTGATGCCGGTGGGCGACTACGTCGCCGTCAGCATCGCCGACACCGGCCACGGGATCCCGCCCGACATCCAGGATAAGATTTTCGACCCGTTTTTTACGACCAAGAAGGCCGACAAGCAGCGCGGTTCAGGGTTGGGCTTGAGCGTGGTGCGCGGGATCGTCAAGGACCACCATGGCTTCATCGACCTCGCCAGCGCGGTCGGGCACGGCGCCACCTTCACCCTCTTCTTCCCGGCCAGCCAGGAGTGCCCCCCCGCGGCGCTCCCCGCCCCGCAGACGGGCGGCACGGAACGCATCCTGATCGTGGACGACGATGCCCTGCAGATCGAGGTCATGGGCCGGCTGCTGCGACGGGCAGGCTACACCGTGGACACGGCGCGCAGCGGCGAGGAGGCCCTGGCGTGGTTCGCGGCGCGGCGCCAGGACGGACGCTTCCCGGACCTTGTCATCCTCGACATGGTCATGGGATCGGGTATGGACGGGGCCCGGACGTTTCAGGACATGAAGGCGATCCACCCGGCCCAGAAGGCGATCATCGTCTCCGGCTACGCGGAGTCGCCGCGGGTCAAACTCGCCCAGGACCTGGGCGCGGGCGCCTACCTGCGCAAGCCGGTCAACCTCGAAAAGCTCTGCCGGGCGGTCCGCCAGGAACTGGACAAGTCCTGAAGCGCCAGGACCGTGGACATCCATGGACAGGCAATACCGCATCCTGTTGATCGTCGCCGCCGCGCTGGTTGTGTTTTTCGGCGTCCAGGCGCAGACGCGCCTGGCGGGACTGCGGCGGCATGCCGCCGCAGTTCAGGCGAGGCTCGATGCCCTGCTTGACCGGCGCGCCACGCACTTGCCAGCCGTGCTGGACCTGGTGGCGGCCGGCGGCGGGGACCCGGCCGCCTTGGGCGCGGACGCCGCCGCGGGCTTTCACGCCTGGCAGCAGGCGGGAACCGCCGCCGCGCGCCTCCAGGCCGCGGCCGAACTCGAGGGCCGTGTGGCGCGGCTGCTGGCGGCTGCCGATCTGCGGCCGGACCTGGCGGAGGACCCGCGCCTGGTCAAACTGCGGGAGGAGCGCCTCGAGACCGACCCTCCTCTGGAAATGGAGCGCCGCCGCCACACCGAGGCCGTGCGCGAATACGCGGCCGCCGCCCGGCGGTTCCCGACGGTGGCGTTCGCCTGGCTGTTCGGCCGGCGCGCCCCGCGCGCCTACTTCGACCCGCCGCCCGCCCCGTCAAACAACACGGTGGACAAGTAGCGTTCGCCGGAATCCGGCAGCACGGTCACGACGGTCTTACCGGCGAGCGCCGGTTCCCGCGCCAGGCGCACGGCGGCCGCCGCGGCCGCCCCCCCGGAAATGCCGGCCAGAATGCCTTCTTCCCGCGCCAGGCGGCGCGCCATCTCGATGGCCTCGGCGCCGGTCACCCGCTCGACGCGGTCCACCAGTGAGAGGTCCAGCACCGCCGGCACGAACCCGGCGCCGATGCCCTGGATCGGGTGCGGGGCCGGAGTCAGGGGCTGGCCCGCCAGCGTCTGGGTCAGGACCGGGCTTTCCGCCGGCTCGACGGCCACCGCCAGCAGCGGCCGGCCGCGGCCGCGCTTCCAATACCGCGCAATGCCGGTGATCGTGCCGCCGGTCCCCACGCCGGCCACCAGGGCATCCACGGCACCGTCGGTGTCCTCCCAGATTTCGGGGCCGGTGGTCTGCTCGTGGATCGCCGGGTTGGCGGGGTTCTGGAACTGCTGCGGGAGAAAATAGCGGCGCGGGTCCGAGGCGGCCATGGCTTCCGCGCGCGCAATCGCGCCCTTCATCCCCTCGGCGCCGGGCGTCAGCACGAGCGTCGCCCCGAAGGCCGCCAGGATGCGGCGCCGTTCGATGCTCATGGTCTCGGGCATCGTCAACGTCAGGGGATACCCGCGGGCCGCCGCCACATAGGCGAGGGCGATGCCGGTGTTGCCGCTCGTCGGCTCGATAATCTCCCGACCCGGCCCCAGCAGACCGCGACGCTCGGCATCCCAGACCATCGCGGCACCGACCCGGCACTTGACGGAATAGGCCGGATTGCGGCCCTCGATCTTGGCCAGGACGATCGCCTGTGCGCCCTGTGTAACGCGGTTCAGCCGCACCAGCGGCGTCCGGCCGATGGACTGCGGATTGTCAATGAATATGCGGCTCATGACGAAGTCTCCTGTGGGTCATGCCGGGTGGACGCCGCCAGGCCGCTGCCACACACGGCGCGGGAATCCGTCTCTTGGCCACGACCGGCGCCGTCGCTCCCGCGCCCACCCCTTCCGCTGCCGTCGGCGCTGGTCAGCCGGCCGCCCGGCGCAATGCCTGGTCAATGTCGGCCTGGATGTCCGCAACGTCCTCGAGGCCCACGGACAGGCGGATGTAATCGTCGGTCACTCCGGTGGCGTGCTGCTCCTCGGGACTGAGCTGCTGGTGGGTCGTCGAGGCCGGATGGATCACCAGGCTCTTGGCGTCGCCAATGTTCGCCACGTGCGAGAGCAGCTTGACGGCGTCGATGAAACGCGCGCCGGCGGGGCGCCCGCCGCGGATGCCGAAGCCGACCAGGCCGCCGAAGCCGCGCTTGAGGTAGCGCGCCGCCACCGCGTGGCCGGGATCGTCCTCGAGACCGGGATAGATCACGCGCGTCACGGCCGGGTGCGTCCGCAGCCATCGGGCGATGGCCAACGCGTTGGCGGAGTGCCGCTGCTGGCGCAGGGGCAGGGTCTCGAGCCCCAGGAGGAACTGGTGGGCGTTGAATGGGCTGAGCGCCGCCCCGAGATCGCGCAGCAGGGTCACGCGCGTCTTGACCAGGAAGGCGATGTTGCCCTGGTTGGGCAGGTTGCCAAACGCGTCCCAGAAGACCAGCCCGTGATAACTCGGGTCCGGCTCGGTAAACTCGGGATACTTCCCGTTGTTCCAGGAAAAACGGCCGCCGTCCACGATCACGCCGCCGATCGAGGTGCCGTGCCCGCCGATATACTTGGTGGCCGAACTGGCCAACAGATCGGCCCCCAACTCCAGCGGGCGCACGAGACCGATCCCGACGGTGTTGTCCACCACGAAGGGAATGCCGGCGGCGCGGGCGATGGCCGCCAGGGCCTCGAAATCCGGCACGTCCAGTTTTGGGTTGCCGATGGTCTCGGCATAGAGCGCCCGCGTCCGCGGGGTGATCGCCCGCCGAAAGGCCTCCGGGTCGCGGGAATCCACGAAGCGCGCCACGCGCCCGAGCTTGGCAAAGGTGTGGTGCAGAAGCTGGTAGGCGCCGCCATAGAGATTGTTGGCGGCCACAATCTCGTCGCCCAGCCGCGTCACCGCCAGCAGGGCATAGGCGATCGCCGCCTGGCCGGAGGCCACCCCCAGCGCTCCGACCCCGCCCTCGAGCGCCGCCACGCGCTGCTCGAACATCTCGGTCGTCGGGTTCGACAGGCGCGTGTAGATGTTCCCGAATTCCCGGAGCGCGAACAGTCGGGCGGCATGCTCGGTGCTGCGGAAGACATAGGAGCTCGTCTGGTAAATCGGCGCCGCGCGGGCGCCTGTGGCGGAATCGGGCGCCTGGCCGGCATGCACGGCCATCGTGTTCAAGCCGGACGGGCTCATCTCAACGGTCCTTTCTCACTCCGGTTCTGGGCGCCCGCCATCTGTAGGCACATCGGGGGACGGCGCGCACGGCCGTGTCCCCCGGGATGTCGCCTGAGTTCATAGGGACAGCCTATCAGGTTCGCCGTTGTCTTTCAACCGGCGATGACACGCCATGATTGGCGCGTAAGCCACGGTTGGACCTGCGCTACGGTCGATATGACAA
>CAZEVX010000235.1:0-5026 GCA_964515705.1 uncultured Verrucomicrobiota bacterium
GACGTTGTAGGCCCGGTGCCCTCACCGGGCGTGCTTATCGGTGTCGCTCGTGTGGCGCAGCCAACGGTTCCTTACATATACGGCCAGCAACGATGCGGTCACGTTCGCATCAAGGCCCGCTATCATTGCGGTATGAGCGCTCTCTTATGTCAATGGACTTATGACGCACCACACTAGAATCATTGCGACGGAGCGTGGAGCGCGAGTTCGGGATAACCGCGCCGCTTCCCTCATCAGCCAACCCGAAGCGGCTCACGCTCCCCGTCCCTGAATCCTGCCCCCTGAACCCTCAACCCGCTCCGCTTCCCGCTTGCCCCTTGCCGCCTGCCGTTTCCCCCTTGCCCCTGTGCCCTTTGTTCTTGGCGTCCGGCCAGGGTCGCGGCCGGGTGAGGGCTTCGCACTCGCTGACGGGCACCCGCATGTCCATGTCGAGGCCGAAGTCGGCGTGGTCCAAAAACTCGCCGGCGGCGCCGGCGGCGCGGCCGAGGGCGAACGCCGCCAGCGGGATGTCGACGGCGCGCCGGACGCTGATGCGTTTCTCGCGCAGCAGCGGCCAGCAGATGCCCAGCCAGACGCAGGCGATGGCGGCGTCGACGTTCACCGCCAGCACGCGCGAGGTGGCGTCGATCGCCTTGAGCGTCCGCGCCAGGGCGCGGTAGAACTCGAGGAACAGGTTGTAGCGTTGCTGCTCCCGCAGGAACGCGTACAGGACCTCCTCGCGCGGGTCGAAGTTGACGTCCTGGTCCTTGAAGACCGGGTGGCCCAGGCAGGGAATCTTGTCGTAGGGCGTGCCGGATTCCTGGGCGAGGGTTTTGCGCATCTTGAAGGCCTCGGCCTCCTGACGCACGAGCGCCGCCAGGTCCAGCCCGGCCGGCGTCGGGTCGTAGGGATCGGCCAGCCCGGTCTTGCCGAAGACCTTCAGCAGATAGGCCGCGGCCTCGCTGCCGTTGCCGCCGTGCACCTGGCCGACGGTGGCCAGGGCGGCGATCATGCCGGTGTGCGGCGCGTTGCCGGCCGAGGCCGAGAGCTTGGCGCCCTGGGCCGAGATCGTGCCGGGCCCGTTGGTCAGCGAGGCGATCAGGCACTGCTCGACCAGCCGCGCCTCGAAGGGATACCGCGGCCGTTCGCCCAGCCACTGCACGATCAGGGCCACGCCGAACGCGGCGTGCCGCATGAGGTCGGTCACGGCATAGCCGTAGATCGTCGCGGCGCGGCCGTCGTTGGCCGAGGCGTGGCTGGCGTGGCGCATGGTGCGCGGCGTCACGATCCGCCCGAGACGGGTGGACTCGATCTGGGCGCACTGCGCGGCGTAGGGCTCGGGAATCGTGCCGGGCGGCGGGATCAGGGCGGCCGGCAGCCGTTTGCCGAGATCGCCCAGGTTGTGGAACCAGGGGTTGAGCGCCAGCGCCGCTTGCGGGCTGAAATCCCGCTCCCAGTCGGCCGCCCGGAACACCAGGCCGGCGGCGCGCGGCAGGTCGTGCAGGGTCTGGATGCGGATGCCGCGGCGCAAGGCCTGGCGCAGCCGGGGGGTCAGGTCGTAGCGCCGCGCGGGATCAAAGGGCGCGATCCCGAAGTAGGCGTCGAACAGCGCCATCTTGGCCGAGGCCGTCGTGGCGGGCCCCTCGACCACCGCCCCGGCATGGCCGAGGGAGACGTCCAGCGTTTCCAGGATTTTGCCGGCCACGTAGACCACCAACGGCTTGGCCCCGGCGCCCCGGCGCCGCAGAACCTCCAACGCGTCCTCCTCATAGCGGCCGCCCGGCTCGACGTAGAGCACGGTCATCCGCGTCCGGCGGTCCTTCTCGGCCAGCGCCAGCAGGTCGGCCAGCGGCGTCAGGATCAGGACGTCCTTGCCGGTCGAAATCCCGTAGGCCGTGCCGATGCCCGCCGACAGCAGGTAGGAGGCCATGGTCGTGACCATGTTGCCGCTGTTGGAGAGGATCGTGGCGCTGCCGCTGTGGAAACTCTCGGCCGGCGCGTCGCCCCCCACGGCCCCGACCCGCACGCCGTCGTGGGTGTTGATCATCCCCAGGGTGTTGCAGCCCAGGACGTCCACGCCGGCGTCGTGCGCCAGGGACGCGATCTTGGCGGTGACCTCGATCGAGACGTGCTCGGTGATGATGAAAATCGTCTCGATCCGGCCTTTGCCGAAGGTCAGGATCTCCTTGACCTCGCCGTAGACCGCCTCCGGCGGCGAGTAGACCACCGCCTTGTTGGGATGCTGCTTGCGGGGCAGACTCTGCAGCAGTTCGTCAAAGGTGGCAAAGACCGGGATCGTCTTGCCGGGCTCGACCTCGAGCGCCTGGCCGCCCTTGCCGAGCGCCCAGCCGCCGACGATGTTGCCGCAGTAGCGCTGCGAGACGACGCTGACCTTGCTGGCCTCGCGCCCGGTGATGTTGGAGACCGCCACGCGGTCCCCCTGCTGCAGCAGGTCCGAAAGTTGGGTGGCTTTCATGAGGCTTGTTTCCGGGCGACGGCCTGGGCCAGGCGGGCGGCGTAGTCCGCCACCAGCGTCACCGGCGTGTCATGCCCGAAGATCACGTAGGGCAGGTGGAGCGACTCGAGCGTTTCCTTCATGATCTGAAACCCGCGCACCAGGCGCGGACCGCCGCGGCCGATCACGACTGGCAGGGAGACCGGCCCGCTCTCCTCGACCGCGCGCGCCAGGGCGTCGGCGACGGCCTGGAAGGTGACGTCGATCAGGGTGTTGTTGGCCTTGCCGCCCAGGATCAGCAGCAGCGCCGCCTTGCGCAGGTAATGCTTGAAGCAGATCGCGGCCGCCCGCACCATCCGCTCGTAGGGCGGGTTGCCGCCGAAATCCGAGAGGAAGATCGGCCGCCCGCCGCAGGTGCAGAGTGTCTCGGTGATGATCGTCGAGGCCCCGCCGCCGAAAAGCAGCGGCAGGATCAGGTCGCCGCCCAGGTCCGAGACGTGTACCTGGCCCTGGTGCGAGGCGCCCGCCAGCTCCTTCATCTCCTCCTCGAACGGCGTGGCCGAGGCCGGGTATTCCGGAAACACCACCGGCAGGTTGCGCGCCTTGAAGTTGGACTCGTCCAGCACGGCCTTGAAGTCGCAGGCGAACATCCGGCCGTCCGGGGACACGCGCCAAGGATTGATCTCGCACATCCGCAGGCCGCCGGTGATGAAGAAATCCCAGAAGTCCACCAGGCAGCGCGACAGCGTGCCGATCAGCTTGCGGGGGCACTGCAGGGCCGAGAGCGCCTGGCTGGCCTGGTAGGCGTCGAGCCCCTTGTAGACGTCCACCGCGATCGTGCGCTTGTCCTTCTCGGCCACGCGCTCGATGTCCATGCCGCCCTTCAGGGAAATCGTCAGGGATGGCCCGAGATAGCGCGAGTTGTAGGTGATGGCGGTGTAAATCTCCATCTCGGCCGGGATGTAGCGCGTCAGGTAGACGGCGCGCGGCATCTTGCCGCCGACGGTCGCATTGAGCAGCCGCAGAATCTCCTGCTGCGCCCGGGCGGGGTCGTCCGCGATTTTGACCAGGCCGGCCTGGCCGCGCTTGCCGGCCAGGACGTCGGGCTTGATGACCGCCCGGCCCCATTGGTCGAGCAGCGTCTTGAGCGCCTTGCGGTCGAGCGGCGCCACGGCATGCTCGGGCACCGGCAGCTTCGCGCGGCGCGCCAGTTGTTCCAGGAAGGTCAGTTCGGTGATGGCATGCATTCCGGGTCTCCCGCGTCAGTCCATGGCCGCGATCACGGCGTCGCCGAAGGCCGAACAGCTCAGCAGCGTGGCGCCGTCCATCAGGCGGTGGAAATCGTAGGTCACCTGGCGCCGCCGGATGGCGCCGCCCAGGCCGCGCACGATCAGATCGGCCGCCTCCGTCCAGCCGAGATGGCGGAACATCAGGTCGCCCGACAGGATCACCGAGCCGGGGTTGACCTTGTCCTGCCCGGCGTACTTCGGCGCCGTGCCGTGGGTGGCCTCGAAGAGCGCGTGGCCGGTCTGGAAGTTGATGTTGGCGCCCGGGGCGATGCCGATGCCGCCGACCTGCGCCGCCAGGGCGTCGGAGAGGTAGTCGCCGTTGAGGTTCATGGTGGCGATCACGTCGAACTCGTCGGGGCGGGTGAGGGCCTGCTGGAAGAAGATGTCGGCGATGGCGTCCTTGACGACCATGCGCCCCTCGTACTCGCGGGCCAGCTCGTAGCCCCAGGCCCGGAAAGCGCCCTCGGTGAACTTCTGGATGTTGCCCTTGTGCACGAGGGTTACGCTGCGGCGGCCGTGGCGCAGGGCGTACTCGATCGCCGCGCGGATCAGCCGCTTGCTGGCGGTCTCGCTGATGGGCTTGATCCCGAGGCCGGAATCCGGGCGGATCGTCCAGCCGAACTCGGTCTTGAGAAAGGCCATCAGCGCCGCCGCCTGGGGCGTGCCAGCCTGCACCTCCAGCCCGGCATAGACGTCCTCGGTGTTTTCCCGGAAGACCACCATGTCCACCTTGCCCGGCTCGCGCACCGGGCTGGGCACGCCCTCGAACCAGCGCACGGGACGCAGGCAGACGTAGAGGTCCAACATCTGCCGCAGCGCCACGTTCAGGCTGCGGTGCCCGCCGCCCACCGGCGTCGTCAGCGGGCCCTTGATCCCCACCCGGTAGCGGCGAAAGGCCTCGACGGTCTCGTCGGGCAGCCAGGCGCCGGTTTCACGGAAGGCTTTTTCTCCGGCCAGCACTTCCTGCCAATGCACCTCGCGCCGGCCGCCATATGCCCGCTGCACGGCGGCGTCAAACACCCGCACGGCCGCCCGCCAGATGTCCGGGCCGGTGCCGTCCCCCTCGATGAAGGGAATGATCGGGCGGTCCGGCGCCACGCAGGCGCCGGTGGCTTCCGAGAAGGTGATCGCTTGCGCGGCGTGACTCATCGGGCGGTCCTTTCGCATGTCGGCTGGCGTGCGGGCATCCGCGCGGCTTGGGCGCAGACTCTATCAGACATGCCCCGATTGGCAAGCCCGAACCGGGCGTGCCCGATTGGCGGGAGTTGCGCTTGTCCGCGGTCACTCCCGGCGCGATCCGTGC
>CAZEVX010000236.1:0-5001 GCA_964515705.1 uncultured Verrucomicrobiota bacterium
CCGGGTGTTGAGGGTTCGAGTCCACCCTCCCCTGCCAGGCGCGGCGCCGGCGGGCGTCGGCAGCGGGGACAGGTGGTCGTCAGCGGGAGTGGCAGGCCGTGACAGCAATCCAGGATGGGTGGAGCCGGGTGCATGCAACGGTGTTCCGGGCGGCGGGGTTTTTCGGCGAGGTGGGCGACGAACTGCGGAAGTCCGCCTGGCCGACGCGGCCGGAGCTGATCGAGTCCACGGTGGTGGTGATTGTGTCGGTCGCCGCGCTGGGCGTCTTCGTGGGGTTCAGCGATCTGATTCTGATGCGCCTGCTGCGGATTCTGCTGTAGGGCAGCGCGCGTTGCGGACGCGGGGGCACCTCATGGCAAAGCAGTGGTTCGTGATTCACACGCTGACGGGCAAGGAAATCCGGGTCCGGGACAGCCTGCTGCGTCGGATCAAGACCGAGGAAATGGGCGACGTGGTCGGAGAGGTGTCGATCCCTTCCGAAAAAGTATCGGAGGTCAAGAAGGGCAAGAAGAGCACCTCGACCCGCATGTTTTATCCCGGGTACGTGCTGATCGAGATTGATCTGTATCAGGAGGACGGCAAGCTCAACGAGCGCGCCTGGTATTTTGTCAACGACACCCCCGGGGTGATCGGGTTCGTTGGCGGCACGCGGCCCTCGCCGCTGCGGCCGGCCGAGGTGGCCTCGATCGTCTACCAGATCGAGGACAAGAAAGAGAAGGTCAAGCCCAAAGTCCAGTTCGAGCCCGGCGAGACGGTCAAGATCAACGACGGGCCCTTCCTGAACTTCAACGGGGTTATCGAGGAAGTCGACCCCGAGCGCGGCAAACTGAAGGTATCCGTGTCGATTTTCGGGCGCACGGCGCCGGTGGAACTGGAATACTGGCAGGTGGAGCGGGTGTAGCGGCGCGCGCGACGGGGAACGCCTATGGCCAAGAAAGTCACAGCGATCGTCAAGTTGCAGATCCCGGCGGGCCAGGCCAACCCGGCGCCGCCGGTGGGGCCGGCCCTCGGGCAGCAGGGGGTCAACATCATGGCCTTCTGCAAGGAGTTCAACGCGGTCACGCAGAGTCAGAGCGGGCTGATCCTGCCAGTGGTGATCACGGTTTACCAGGACAAGTCGTTCACCTTTATCGTCAAGAGCCCGCCGGCGGCCGTGCTGCTCAAGCAAAAGGCCGGGCTGGCCAAGGGCTCGGGGGTGCCGAACCGGGAGAAGGTCGGCCAGGTGACCCGCGCCCAGCTCCGCGAGATTGTGAAGTTGAAAGCCAAGGACCTGAACACGACCGGCGAAGCCCAGGCCATGCGGCAGATCGAAGGCACGGCGCGCAGCATGGGCGTGACAGTGGTGGATTGACTATGGCCAAGCAAGGCAAACGCTATCGGGCGATCAAGGCCAAGGTTCAGCCCCGGATGTACGAGCTGGACGAGGCCATCGAGTTTCTGCGCGCCAATCCCGCCGCGGCCTTTGACGAAACCCTCGAACTGGCCTTCCGGCTGGGCGTGGATTTCAAGAAGTCCGAGCAGACCGTCCGCGGTACGGTGAGCCTGCCGCACGGCACCGGCAAGCGGGTGCGGGTGCTGGTGTTCGCGACCGGGGCCGCGGCCGAAGCCGCCCGGGCGGCGGGCGCCGAGACGGTCGGCTTCGAGGACCTGATTCAGAAGATTCAGGGCGGGTGGACGGACTTCGACGTGGCCATCGCCACGCCCGATGCCATGAAGGAGGTCCGCAAGCTCGGCAAGTTTCTGGGGCCGCGCGGCCTGATGCCGAATCCCAAGACCGGCACGGTCACGGACGATCTGGCGACGGCCGTCAAGCAGTTTCAAGCCGGCCGCGTCGAGTTTCGCATGGACCGCCACGGCAACGTGGCCGTGCCGTTCGGCAAGCGCGCGTTCGCGAGCGTCCAGTTGCGGGAAAACGCCCGGGCGGTGATCGACGCCGTCCAGGCGGCGCGCCCGGCGTCGGCCAAGGGCGTGTTCATCAAGCGGTGCGTGGTGAGTTCGACCATGGGGGTCGGGCTGCCCGTGCAGGTCCGCGAGGCGGCCACGGCCGCCTCCTGACGGGGATGCTGTTCATGAGGGTGGAAAAACAAGCCATCGTAAGCGAACTGCGGGCGGCCCTGGGGCAGGCAGGCTATCTTTTCCTGGCGGATTTCCGCGGCCTGCGGTCGCGCCAGGCGGAAGAGCTGCGGCGCCGCCTGGCGAGGTTGAACGCCCGCTTCTACGTGGTCAAGAACACGTATGTGCGGCGGGCACTCGAGGGCCATGCCTGGATGCGCTGTCCGGATGGTCTGGCGGGCCCGACTGGCGTGATTTACGGGGGCGGCGACCCGGTCGAAGCGGCCAAGCTGGTGAGCGGGTTTCAGCAGGAACTGCGCGTCTTGGCTGTCAAGCATGGGCTGATGCCGGGTCTGGCGCTCGGCCCGGCCGAGCTGGACGCCCTGGCAAAGTTGCCGCCGCGGCCGGTATTGCTGGCCCAGGTGGTGGGAACCCTGGCGGCGCCGCTGTCCCGGATGGCGGGAGTCCTCCATCAGGCGCTGGCTGGCCTGGTGCGAGTGCTGCGGGCGGCGCGGGACAAGCGGGAATTGGCGTAACGGGCAGGAGAGCCTCAGCAGAGGAGAGCAGACATCATGACGGATGCAGTCAAGACGCAGGAAGCGGCGGCGCCGGAGCCACAGGCGGCCGGGCCGGCGGCAGGCAAGATGGCCGAGTTCGTGAGCTGGATCGAGGGCATCAGCGTGCTGGAACTCGCGCAGCTCGTCAAGCTGCTCGAACAGCGCCTCGGGGTCAGCGCCGCGGCGCCGATGATGGCGATGCCCGCGGGCGCCGCCGCGGGCGGCGGAGCGGCCGCGCCGGCGGAAGCCCAGACGGAGTTCAGCGTCATCCTGGTGGCGGCCGGGGCCAACAAGATCCAGACGATCAAGGAAGTCCGCGCCATCACGGGGCTCGGTCTGAAGGAGTCCAAGGACCTGGTCGAGGGCGCGCCCAAGCCGGTCAAGGAAGGCGTGTCCAAGGACGAAGCCCAGAAACTCAAGGAGCAACTCGAAAAGGCGGGCGCCAAAGTCGATGTGAAGTAACGCCCGACCGGGCAGCGGGCGCCGTGCGCGCCGCGGCGGATGCCGCGGCGCCGGGGCGCGCCGGGGCCCGGTCGCGGGCCGGATTCGGGCTGGCAACGGCGAAGGTGCTCCCACTATGGACCGCATCAATTTCGGCAAGCTCAAGGACATCATTGATCCGCCTGACCTGATCGAAATTCAGGCCCGGTCCTACAAGGATTTCCTCCAGATGGACGTGCCGGCCGACCGTCGCCGCCGGGTCGGCCTGCAGGCGGTTTTTCGGGACGTCTTTCCGATCGAGAGTTATGACGATCGCTTCGTGTTGGATTTCGTCCGTTACACCTTCGCGCCGTTCAAGAAGACGCCGGTCCAGTGCCTCAAGGACGGGGAGACCTATGCGGCGCCTCTGCACGTGACCTTTCGCCTGAAAAACGGCGACGAGGTTTGCGAAGAGGACGTCTACATGGGCGAAATCCCGCTGATGACCGACAGCGGCAGTTTTGTCATCAACGGCGCCGAGCGCGTCGTCGTCAGCCAACTGCACCGTTCGCCGGGCATTTGTTTTGAGCAGACCAAGCACGCCAACGGCTCGACGATCTATTCGTTCCGCCTGATCCCGGACCACGGGTCCTGGGTCGAGGTCCAGTTCGATGCCGGCGGGATCATCCACATCTACCTGGACCGCCAGCACCGCCGCCGCAAGTTCCTGGCCGTGACCTTCCTGCGGGCCGTCGGTTATGGCAGCGACGAGGAACTGCTGGGGCTGTACTACCCGATCGAAACCCTGGACCTGGCCCGCGACATCCCGGACGAGCGCCTGGCGCACCGCGTGCTGAAGGACGACCTGATCGACCTGGAGTCCCAGGCGATCCTCGGCCGGCGCTTCGACCCGCTGACGCGGGCGTTGGTCAAGCAGATGGCGGCCGCCAAGTTCCCGCGCGTCGAGGTGGTGGATGTCGGCTGGGACGAGGGGCTCTTCCTCAAGAACGTCCAGAAGGACGCCACCCGTTCCGAGGAGGAAGCCCTCAAGGACATCTTCAAGAAGCTGCGTCCGGGCGACCCGCCGACAGTCGCCAACGCCCGCCAGATGCTCAAGAACCTCTTCTTCGATCCGCGGCGGTTTGATCTCGGGCGCGTCGGGCGCTACAAGATCAACCAGAAACTCGGATTCCAGAAGGACAAGGAGTTGCGGGCCCTCGACAACGAGGACATCGTCGGGGCGCTGCGCTACCTGATCGAACTGGTGCGCGGCAAGGGGACCATCGACGACATTGACCATCTCGGCAGCCGGCGCCTGCGCACGGTTGGCGAGCTGGTCGAGAACCAGTGCCGGGTGGGTCTGGCGCGTACCCAGCGCACTTTGCGCGAGCGCATGGTCTTCATGGATGCGACCATCGAGAAGATCACCCCCCAGCGCCTGATCAATCCCAAGTCGCTCTCGGCCTCGGTGCAGGATTTCTTCGGCCGCAGCCAGTTGAGCCAGTTCATGGACCAGACCAACCCGCTCTCGGAGCTGACCCATAAACGCCGGTTGAGCGCCCTTGGCCCCGGCGGGTTGAGCCGCGAGCGGGCCGGGTTCGAGGTGCGCGACGTCCATAGCAGCCACTACGGGCGCATCTGCCCGATCGAGACTCCCGAGGGTCCGAACATCGGTCTGATCTCTTCGTTGAGCACCTATGCGCGCGTCAACGAGTTCGGGTTCATCGAAACGCCCTACCGGCGCGTCGAACACGGCGTCGTTACCAGCAAGGTGGACTACCTCACGGCCGACAAGGAAGAGCAGTTCGTCATTGCCCAGGCCAACGCGCCGCTGGACGAGAAGGGCCGCTTCCGCGAGGAGCGGGTGTCGGTGCGATACCGCGGCGAGTTTCTCGAAAAGCCGGGCGACAGCGTGCAGTACATGGATGCTTCGCCCAAGCAGGTGGTCAGCGTGGCCGCCGGTCTGATCCCC
>CAZEVX010000237.1:0-4991 GCA_964515705.1 uncultured Verrucomicrobiota bacterium
CGCGCGCGCCTCGGCTTGGCGGCGCGCCAGGGGCAGCGACGGCAGGTCCGGCAGCGGCCAGAGCGCCATCCCGAGCGCGGCCAGCCAGGCGGCCAGGGTCAGCCAGGGCACCAGGCGCCGGATTCTCGCGGGCAACGGCGGCGGCCAGGCGCCGCCGTCGTTTCGCGTCGCCGGGGCGGGCGGCGGCGGTCTCCAGGCGCAGTTCCAGGCGTCCGCCGGCATGGGAACGGGTTGGCGCCCGGCCCGCCGTCTCGCCCACAGGACAATCCACAAGGGCCCGAGCGCCAGGAGCACCACCAGGGCGCGGTCGAGCCCGACGCCTGCCGCCTGCGAGGCAAACAGCGGGAGCGCGCCCATGACGGTGTTGAACCCGAAATGCAGCAGCACGCCCGGCAACAGTCCCCAGCGCAGGTAGAGCCAGGCGAACAGCAGCGACGGCACCAGCAGTTCCACCAGGCGGGCGTAGGCCGGCTGCGTCAGGTATTCGGCATGCGCCGCCCCGAACACCACGGCCTGGAAGACGATCGCCGCCGCCAGCCAGGCCGCGCGCCCGCCAAACCGGCGGCCCAGCAGCACCGCCCCGGCCAGTGGCACGGCCCGGAAGAGGCTTTCCTCGAAGAACCCGGCGCTGACCCCGCCCTCGAGCGCGGCCAGCCAGGGGCAGACGGTTGCCAGGATGTTCGGATCGGCCAGGAGATCGGCCGGGGTCCACCACTGGCGCCAGCGGGCCATGACGAGGTAGAAGGCCAGGACAAAGAGGAGATCGGCGCTCAACAGCAGGTAACCCGCGAGGGTGCGCCGGCGGACCGCCGCCGTCGCCGCCACGGGCGGCGACCAGAGGCGCCATTGCTGGAGTTGGTTTGGAAACGCCTGGCGGGTGAGCGTCTCGGCCGCCATGAACACCAGGGCATACCTGACCGTTGACGCTCCCAACATCAGCGCCATGGTCAGCAGCCGGCGGAGCACAAACACCCGCACCGGCATGGCCGTATCGTAGGTCAGCCAGAGGAACGGCCAGGCGTTCAAAGCGATCAACACCTCGAAGGCGGCTATGCCCAGGCCCCAATAGAGCGGCGCGCGCCAGATCACCTGGCGCCGCCGCAAGCCCAGCACCAGGCCCAGCAGGCAGGCCGGCGCCAGCACCCCGAAGACGCCGACGAACCCGATCTGCCCGATCGCGCGATTCGCCGCGCGCATCGTATCGTACCGCCGCGCAAACGCTTCCGGCACTTTCAGGCTGTGGGTCAGCCCGGTCAGCCGGTCGCCGCTGACCGACAGGGTCAGGCGGAACTCGCCCTCTCCCAGGCGTCCATCGGCGCGCTCGTAAACGAAGGTGTGGTCCACGCGGCCACCCGGGCGCGCGACCTGCGATTGCTCGGCGCGGCGGTAGGCGTCGAGGCGGAGGTCCCAGTCGCGCACAGCCGCCCGTTCGGCGATCGCGCGCGCCGCGTCCGCCTCGAGGGCGGCGCCCGGTTCGGCTTCGGGCAGGCGAACCGCAAACCCGTACGGCCGGCCCTGCGGGGTAAAGGCCAGCGTCGTCTCGCGGATGTCGCCCGGCGCGAAATGGCGCACCGTCCACGTGAACGGCTGGTAGCGCCCGGCACGGATCATGTCCTGGAAGGCTGCCCGGCCGCCGGCCTCGAGTTCGACATACAACTGGGCCTGGCCATCCCGATCGAACGCGACCGCCTGGCGGTAGTCCGCCGGCGGGAGATGCCACCGGTCGGCGATGCGGCGGGCGCTGGCCAGCGCCGCCGCGCGGTCCATCCCGATGTCGAGCGTCAGGATCGGGAACGCCAGCGGAAACAACCGGACGGCGCCCCACGCCGCCAGGGCGGCCAACGCCGCCAGCAGGCCCCAGCCCAACACCGCCCGCCGTTCTCCGCGCTCCGGCGTGTTCATGGAACGGTTGTCCCGCGCCCGGGGCGCGCTGGCGCCGCGCCGGTCCCGGCCTCCGCCAGCGCCCGACGCAGCGCGCGGCGCACCGTCTCCGCGGCCAGGCGGTGCCCGTAGGCATCGGGATGGTTGAGGCCGTTGGCCAGGTGAGCCGTCATGTCCCGCCCGCGCCGCGCGCGCCGCTCCCACGCGGCGTACACATCGGCCACGGGCGCGCCGCAGGCGGCGCCGACCCGCCGGATCGCGGCCGCGTAGTCCCCGAGCATCCCACCCGTCTGGCGCGCGATGAACGGGCGCAGGGCATGCCGGTAGCGGGGATCCACGTGCCCGTTGTCATGCGTCGCCATGGCGTTCGGCGTCAGCAGAATCACGGCCGTCCCGCGGGCCTGCGCCCGGCGGACCATCGCACCCAGGTCGCGCGCGAAGCCCGGCACCCCCTCGCGGCCGCGTCCGCTGTCGTTCAGGCCGAAGGCGATCAGCGCCAGGTCAGGACGCCGGTCCAGCACGTCGCGCCGGAACCGCCGGCGCCCGCCGGCGGACGAATCCCCGTTGACGCCGGCATTGACCATGCTCCACGCCGTCCGCGGGTAGTCCCGCTCGAGGGCGGCGCGCAGCCGCGCGTGATAGGTGCGCGCGTGCAGCAGCGCGGGATTGGTCGCCAGGCCCAGGGTGACGCTGTCGCCGATGGCAACCACCAGGAGATGGGCGGCCGGCGGCCGATCCGGCCCCCCCAGCAGGCGGGCACGCAGGGCGGCGAAGGGAGGAGGTCGCGCGGGCATCGAGAGGTCCTCGTTCCAGCGGCGCCGGCAGTCCGGCATGCCCGGCGCCGCGCCAACCCGTTGCCGTACAGCCTATCACGGCGGTTATCCGCATGACAAGTCCGCTGCAACACCCGCCGCCAAGGCGCTCGTGTTGCGCACGGTAATCATCGCCCGATTTGCCAATGCCGCCTCTCTGCGTTCTTGGCGTTCTTTCGCGGCAATTGCCCGCTCGGCAAACTCCTAACGACACCGATAAGCACGCCCGGTGAGGGCACCGGGCCTACAACGTCCGTGGGGCGCTCCGGGGTTGGCATCCAGCGGTGGCCGCCAGGCCTCACGCGGCGTTACCGGATGTGTTTGACACCCTGGCTTGGCCACGAAAACAGCGAGCAACCGCCGTTTTCGAAGGTGGGCGCCGATCTCCGGGCGGCGCCGAATGGAAAGACGCGTTAGACGCACCATACTAGAACGGGATCATGGTCCCCATCTCCGGCAGGCGCGCGGCGTCGAGTTTCACCGCACGCATGTTCACACCGGGATTGAAATACACCGGACCCTTCGCCAGCAGCGCGGGGTCCACGAAGACGCGCACGGGCTTGACGTGCCCGAAGGGCGGCACGCAACCGACCTCGCACCCGGCGTATTCCAGCACCTTCTCCGGCTTGGCGAACGTCACGCGCTTCGTACCCGCCTTGGCCGCCAAGCGCTTGGAGTCGAACCGCTGGTCGCCCGGCACGACCACCTGGATGATTTCGCCCTCGGTGGTCTCGAGCATGATGTTCTTGACCGTCTCGGCCAACCCCACGCCCAGGACTGCGGCCATGGCGGCGTTGTTCGTCACGGGCGCGTGCGCGATGACCTCGTGCGTGACTTGGCGATCGCGGAGCAGCGTCATGATGGTGTCTTCCGGCTGGCTCATGCGGACCTCCTCTCGAGACTATTCTGTCGCTCGGACGTTGCGGCACGGCGGACGACGACGGCGCTACCCGGCATAACGCGCGCGACGACGCTGGGCGTGGACCCGGCGGACCCCATCGTCAGCGGCCTCCCGGCGCGGACGCGCGCCGGCCGGGAAACCGTCCGGTGTCCAGGTAGCGCGCGATGGCGGCGCGCGACAGGCCGCCGAGGCCGAGGCTGTTCAAGGTCCGCGCGCCGCGCGCCATGTAGTCCACGTTCGAGATCGCCGAGCCCATCCGCACGAAGGCCTCCGCCGTCGGGGTCGGCACGCCGAAACGGGCGCCGAGCGAGCAGTACAGCACAAGCCCCAGCCCGATGTCCTCGTGGAAGTAGCGGTGATTCAGGGTGTTCGGCGCTCGGAACTTGACGAATCCGGGACCGCGGGCGTAACAGGCGAAGTACTCCGCGCTGGCGGCATATCCCTGTTGCACGCTCGTCACGGGATCCGGCTGCGCGGGACAGCCGAGGGCCTTCAGCAGCGCCATGCGCTCGCCGTCCAACTGCTCGATCAGCCGCGCGACGGCGGGGGACACGCCGTCGCGATAAAAGAACACCCGCGCTCCCTCGTTCTCGAAGCGCGCGCCGTTGAGCAGCGCGATCGGGGGGTGAATCACCGGGTTGGCGTTGTTCAGACCCGCTTCCAGCACGTGACGGCCGCGGACCAGGCCCGGAAACAGCGCCTCCAACTCGGGGCCCGCCTCCGGCGGCGGTTGCGCCGGCAGCGTTCCGTAGATCACGCGCCGGACCCGCAGCGCGATCTCGACCCGCGCGCCGGCGGCACGACAGCCGTAGGTCAACGTCGAAAACTCGACCAGCAGCGGCATCCGCGCCAAGCCCGCCTCGCGAAACACCCGGGCGAACTGCAGCGCCCCGCCCGTCGAGCCGGGATTGAGAATCACGATCTGCCCGGGCGCCACCAGCGGGGCCAGGGCGCGGGCGGCGCGCTCGTGCGCCAGCGCCTGCGTGCAGACCAGAATGGCGTCGGCGCCCCGCACCGCCGCGGCGAGGGTCGTGGTGACCCGCTCGAGGACCGCGCAGCCGCGCACGGCGCCAGTCGCCGTCAGGCGCCGGGTGTTCCGCAGCGACGCCAGGGCGGCGGCATAGTCCGGGAACTCGAACAGGCGCACCCGCTTCCCTCGCAGCGCCAGGTCGGCGGCGGCAGCCTTGCCGCCGTTCCCGGCGCCGATAATCGCCAGTGTCTGGATCATGACCGCCTCTCGTCGCCGCCCGGCGCGAATTGCGGAGAACTGTAGCAGATGGCCGGGCATCCGGCAAGCCGCGGAGCGGCACCCAAATTTGCGGGAGTTGCGCTTGTCCGCGGGCACTCCCGGCGCGATCCGTGCACGGGAACGGCTCAGCGTCATGCGCGCCGTAGCG
>CAZEVX010000238.1:0-4989 GCA_964515705.1 uncultured Verrucomicrobiota bacterium
CGAGGCTTTGCCGAGCCGCAGGCGCACGGTCTGGCGCCTGACGGGGCAACAGGGGCAGGCGCAACTCCCGCAGTTTATGGGCGCCGCTCGATGCCGCCCGTCACCGCGCCCAACTCGACGTCCCGCTGATCGCCGGCGGCCGCCGGAGGGCGCTGGCTTCAATGAATCTTGATGGCGTGAACGGGACACACCCGTTCGCAGCCCCGGCGCTTGTCGCAGCGGGTTTCGTCGGTCACCCGGCAGACGCGGGCGGCCTTGTCCACAACGAGAATCTTCTGGGGACAGAGCTTGGCGCACGCGCCGCAGCCCGTGCAACGGGTCTCGTCAATGATCACGATCGTATTCATCAGTGGGGTCAGCCCTGTATTTAGAGTTTAAGGAACCATCGCGAATGGGGTTGGACGTTGCGGGCGCGAGCGTTTACGCGCCGATGGTGTGTTCCGGGGAGTCCAGGGAATGCCGGCCGGCACGATGCGGACACGGTCGGCAGCGCCAAGGCGCTGGTAGAGACGCCGGGTCCAGCGATAGGCCGGCGGCGCGCCACCGAGGAACGCGATCGGGCGGGGGTAGAAGGCGCCGAGCAGGACCGGCAGATCGCCGAGCCTGAGGATGCCGGGGATTTCCGGGGTCGCGGGGTCGGCATGCGTGGTGGGCGGGGCCTCGAGAACCAGTTCGACGACGTCCGGATCGAGCAACGCGGCGTAGATTGCCAGCACGGCCGTGTACTCCCGGCCGTAGACCGCCCAGCGCCGGATTCCGGTCTCGCGGCGCAGGAGCGACAGGCCGGCCAGCAGGTCGCCCACCTGCCGTTCCGGCAGGCTTTGCCCGAACAGCGGGTAGGTGCGCCGCAGGGTCCAGAGGTAGCCCGGCCCAACCGAACTTTCCCCCGTGTTGCGAACCTCGACGCAGGCCGTCCACAGGCCGGGGGGCGGGCGCGGGGCGCCTGGAAACGAGGCGCCGCTGTGCGCGGCGGGGTCGAGCGCATACACCAAGCCGATAGGGCGTGACGGCCGGTCGGCTGGCGCGAAGGACCGCAGGCGCAGCCGCAGGCCGTCCCGCACGCCGAACAGGAAACTGCGGCGCGTCCGTCCGGCCGCCGTGCCGTCGTCGCGCATTTCGAGCCGTCGCGCGAGACCGCCCGCCGGGGGGAGATGGCGGAAGGGGCCGGCGCGCAGGGCTGCCAGCAGACCGCGGCGTGTGCGGTCCCAGGTGCGGGGATCGCCGTCCGGCCGCGGCGCCAGGCGAGGGAGGAGCAGGTCCGCGCGGGGCGTGGCGTCATCCGCCGGCCTCCGGCCGGGGAACGCTCGCAGGGTGCTGGGCGATTCGTCCGGGGCGGTGTCCTCGCCCTCGGCCGGGCCGGGATCGCCCCGGAGGTGCCGGTTGAACCAGGCATAGATGGCGCGGCTCAAGCGCGGGGTGTAGCCGTGCGGGGCCGCCTCTTCCACCAGCCGGACCTTGTCCGGAGCGCCCAGCGCGGCGTACTGGCGCCGAACGCGGCGCAGGGCCTGGCGATAGGCGTAGGGGCGCCAGAGCGTGTCCTGGCTGCCCGCGGCCACCAGCAGGGGGCGCGGGGCGATCAGCGCGCCGATGTCCGGCGTGCACCATTGCTCATAGTTGATCCAGAAGGCGCAATCGCAGTGCAGGTCGATGCTGCGGTCCACGACCACCTGCGCGATGCTGCCGGTCTGGCAGACCGGCGCCACGCAGCGCACGCGCTCGTCGGCCGCGCCGAGAAACCACGACATCGCTCCGCCGCCGCTCAAGCCGGTCACGCCGAGGCGGGCCGGGTCCACCTCCGGGCGCGTTTCGAGGTAGTCCAGCGCCCGCATGGCGTTCCAGACCTCGATGCCCGCCGGGGTGTAGCCCCGGCTGATCCAGTCCCAGCGCCCGAGGCTGCAGGTGCCGTGGTGGTTGCCGGTTGATTCCCCGATTTCGATCGTATCGAGCGCCAGCGCCACGTAGCCGTGCCGCGCGAACCAGCGCGCCTCTGCCTGGTAGCGCGGCTCGGCTTTGCCGGCCCGCGAATGGCCGCAGAGATACAGCACCGCTGGCAGGCGCCCGGTGGCGTGCGCCGGACGATAGAGGTTGCCCGGGACATAGACGCCCGGCAGGCTCTGGAAATGGAGCATTTCGACGACGTAATCCCCGCGGGCGAGCCGGGCGGTAACCGTGGCCTGGAGCGGCGTGCGCGGCGGTAGCGGATCGAGTCCCAGCATGGCGCGCCAGCGCCGGCGCCGGTCGGCCAGGCTGGCGCGCCAGGCCGCCGGGGACAGCGGACCTGCCAGCGCGCGGGCCGTGATGACGCGGGCCTGGTTGCATACGGAAGCGTAGAGCATGGCGTTTCCCCATCGCCACAGAGGTCATTCCGGCCCCGTCTGCGGCCCGCTGTGCGGAACGATAGTTCCTGTGCCCGGGCAATACAATCGCAAAGCATACCGCCATGATGGGGGCGCGACCGCGCCAAGGCGGAGCGCTGAACGGCGCGGTTCGGCGGGTCAGCCCAGGCCAGCGGTTGCCAGGCGGGTGCGCGGAGCGCGGGTTGGGCGCGACACGTTCCGGTCGCGCCCGGTCGGCGAACCGGGGTGCCTGGCCGGGCCGCCGCCCTAGGGCACGAGGCCGGGATGGGCGGCGAGGAACTCGGCCGAGCCGTCCGACTCGATCATGCGGCCGAGATACGCGCGGATGCCCTGCCAGTCGGGCGGCGGCTGGTCGAGGAACTCGAAGTGCACGAAGGCGTCGTCCGGCACGGCGCGCGCGGGCGGCGGCGGCGGACGGGGGCCGCCGCCGGTGTTCAGGGGATGGCGATGCTCTCCAAAATCGGCCGCGGTCAGCAGCGTCGGGTCGTAGTCCGCCGTGACCTGTCGGAAAACGACGCGGTTGTCCGGCCGCGCGGGCGCGGTGTCGATGCGGAAGACGATCGGCGCCCCGATGGACGGGCCGACGATGCGAACGTTCTCGAATACGCAGTGGCCGGGAATATGGCGGTTGGGTCCCAGGCTCAGGCCGCGGATCGGCGGAGGGGCATCGAGGCCGACGTTGCGCAGTTCCACGTTGGTGCACTCGATGCGGTTGAAGTTGGTGTTGCGGCTGACGTTCGAGACCAGGGAACTGAGCAGGTAATTGTAGGCCGAGTTGCCAACCGGCACGACCGGGTTGTTGGCGAACGACCAGGTGTTGGCGCGGCGAATGACGCAGGTGTCCCGTAGAATCAGGTGCACCTGGTAGGTGACGATCGGGTTACCGCGTTCGCGCAGGGTGTACCCGGCCCACGGGCCGAGCGCCTGGCGCCGTTCCCACTGCCAACGCCCGTCGCGCCGGACGCGCCGGGCGGCCTGGAGATAGCCGTGATCATTGCGGAACGCCACCGTCAGAGCCTGCCAGCCCTCGAACACGGAGGAGGGCGCGACGACCGGCCGCGGCCGGTTGCAGACGAAAAGCGTATCGTTCCAGGTGCAGACATCGCCTGGCTGGTAGTCCGTGCCGGCCTGGTACGGGCCGCGCCAAATGAACGCGGTTCCGCGGAAATCGAACGGCAGCATCGGGGCGATATGGTCGTTGTGGAGGGCCGCGGCCTGGCCCTGCAACGGCAGGCGCGCGCCGTCCGGCAGCGTGTCCGGCGCGAACCCGTCGAGGGCGACGGCGTCCGGGAAAACACTCGCCAGGGCATGAACGACTTCCATCAACTGCAGGGCGCGGGCTTCCGGCAGGCCGTTGAGACAGTCGTCGCCGGCAAAATCCATGCGGCCGCCCTGAAATATCACCGTTGGCAGTAGATCATTGAAGGCCTGGCTGAACTCCATGCAGTGGTTGCCCTGTAGATAGCCGGTGCGCGGGTGCCAGGGATCGTCGCTGCCGGCCATGATCAGGTCGACGTCCGTGAAGGCCGTGCGGCTCAATCCGTAGGCCTCGCAGCGGCGCAGGCGCCCGCCGCGCATGGCAATTTCGGCGCGGTCCAAGGCGTGCACCCGGTGGAGCACCGATGCCGCGATGTCCACGCGAAACCGGCCGGCGGCTACGACGTGGTACTGCACGGCGGCTTCTTCGGCCGGCCGGTTGTGCAGCGCGATGCGGCCATGGCCGCATTGGGTGTCGTTGTGCGCGTCCCAGGCGCGCAGGGCGTTGGCATGGGCGGGGTCGGTCAGAACGTGCTGGAAGGTGTCGCGGGTACCGCAGAGGGCCGTCCACAGCGGGCCGCTTCGCCAGCTTGCCTGCGGGGCGGAAGGATCGCCGCTCGGTCGGCCGAACCGAAACAGACAGTCCATCGTCTCGCGGCCGCACGCGCCACCGGGAGCCTCGGCCGCGATCGAGGCGGCGGCCGCGTCCGCCACGAGGCAGCGCGCCAGGCACCAGGTGCCGCCCTGCCAGTCCAGAATGGCGCGGTCGCGGACGACGACCGCGGCGTTGGGCGCCAGGCTCAGTAGCCGCGAATCGCGCGCCTCCAGTCTCGCCGCGTCGGACAAGACGAATGCCGTGGCGTCGGTGTCGCCGGCCACGGGCTCCAGGGAGCAGGCGGTCAACCGAATTGCCGACGAGTCCTCCGCCCGCAACAGGGCGCTGCCGCGCAGGGCGAGCCGATCGAGGGTCAACTCCCCGGTCCCCGCCACGGTCAAGAGGACCCCGCCGGAGGTGCCCGGCGCGTGCAGCGTCGTCCGATCGCCCCGCAGGACGACGCGCGACCGGACGGTCAGTCCGGACGCGCGGTACACGGTGTCCGGCGCCAGGGCCAGAACGGCGGGGCCGGCGGCCGCCAGGCGGTCAAGGGCTTCTTGGAAGCGGACGCTTTCGTCGCCGGATCCGACTAGCCCAAACTCGGCGGCGGTATGAACCACGAAGATGGCATCCGGGCTGCTCATGGGAGCGGGCATCCTGCGGGGTAGACCGGGCACCTATACACGGTTGGTGTCGAATGTCAATCCCGTCAGACGGGGACCCGTTTTGCGGGAGTTGCGCTTGTCCGCGGTCACTCCCGGCGCGATCCGTGCACGGGAA
>CAZEVX010000239.1:0-4962 GCA_964515705.1 uncultured Verrucomicrobiota bacterium
CCGTTCCCGTGCACGGATCGCGCCGGGAGTGACCGCGGACAAGCGCAACTCCCGCCAATCGGGCGGCTCGGGAAACGCTCGACAGGCGGCTTGCCAAACGGTATGGTTAACAACCAGTCATCGCTGGCGAAGCTTGTCCCTTATTCCCAACACGAGGAGTTGAGCAGCATGAAGGTCTATCAAGTCGGAATTCTGGGCCTGCGCATGGGCAGCCGCTGGGCGGACGGCGTCTCGAAACTCAAGGATGCGCGGCTGGCCGTGGTCTTCGATCCGGACCAGGAGCACGCCCGCACGGTCGCCGGCCCGCTGCACGCCCACGTGGCCGCGACGGAAGACGAGTTCTTCAAGACCGACCTCGACGTCGTGATCGTCGCCACGCCGGACCCGCTGCACGTGCCGCAATCCGTCCGCGCGCTGGCGCTCGGCCGGCACGTGATCTGCGAGAAGCCCATGGCCGCCACGGTCAAAGACTGCCAGGTGATCAACGCCGCCGTCCGGCGCTACAAGAAGTCGTTCATGATCGGCCAGGTCTGCCGCTACGTCCCGGGCTTCCGCATGGCCAAGACCCTGATCCAGGAAGGGCGCATCGGCGAAATCGCCTTCATCGAGAGCGAGTATTACCACGACTATTCCCGGGTGTCCGGCATCAACAACTGGCGCCGCGATCCCAAGGTTCGCCGCGAGGGGTTCATTGGCGGCGGCTGCCACGCCCTCGACCTGATCCGCTGGGTGGCCGGCGACCCGGCCGAGGTGTTCTGCTACATGAACCAGAAGTACCTCGCCGACTGGCCCACCAAGGACACCGGCGTGGCCGTGATGAAGTTCCCCGGCGGGGTGATCGGCAAGGTCTTCGTCTCGATCGGCGTCAAGGCCGGGTACTCCATGCGCACGGTGATCCACGGCACAAAGGGCTCGATCGTCTGCGACAATATCAGCTCCGGCCTGACGCTCTACGACACGACCTACCGCTCCATGACGGGGGCCAAGCCCTGGACGATCCCGATCGCCATCGGCCAGGGCGGCAGCGAGCATGCCGGCGTGGCGGCCGAGGTCGCCGAGTTCATCGAGTGCCTCAAGGCCGGCCGCCGGCCGCCGACCGACGAGGTCGAGGGCACGCGCACGATCGCCTTCGGCGAGGCCTGCCTGGTCTCGGCCCGCACCGGCAAGCCGGTCAAGGTCGCCCGCATCCCCCGCGCCGGCAAGTAAGGTGCGCGCGCCGGGACGGCAGAACCGGCCGGGAACGCGGAGTCGGGCGCGGCAACAGCCGCCGATGGGGACATCGGCGGCCACCGGCAATGATGCGACGTTTCGCCATTCCCTGCGACCCTGCGCGCGTTGCCGAGACGATCGCCCGCATTCGGGTGGTTGCCGAGGGCGGCATCCCCGACCGCGTGCCGCTGCTGTTTTATAGCGTCACGCCGCCGGTCAAGGACCCGCCCTGGCCCAAGTGCGATCCCTTCGACGACGAGCAGGAACTCGAGTACTGGATCGCCCTGCGCACCCGGCAGCTTGAGCGGTTCCCGGAAGGCGACTTTTATCCCTGGGTCTGGGCGGGCCACGCCTTCAGCCAGGCGATCGTGCCGAGCCTGTTCGGCGCCCGCATCGCGGTCACGGAACCGCTGCGCCTGGCGAATGTCGCCGCGCCGCTAATCCGCAACCTCGAGACCGATCTCGAGCGGCTGCCCGAGCGCGTGGACACGGAAGGCGCCGGCATGGCCGCGCGGTTGCGCCGGCGGCTGCAGGCCTGGGTCGCCGCCACTGGCGGCCGGGTGGCCATCATGCCCTTCGACTGGCAGAGCCCCTACGGCGTCGCCTGCCAGTTGATGAGCAACGAAGACCTGATGCTCGCCATGTACGACACGCCGCGCCTGGTCCACCGCCTCTTCGAGCGCGTCACCCGGGCGATCGAGGACCTGATCGAGGCCGCCCGGCGCTGGATCGGCGACCCGTCCCTCTGCCTGCTCAACAACCAGATGTTCTATACGGGGATCACCCTCCACGACGACTATATCTCGGTCTTGAGCCCAACGCTGCACGCCGAGTTCTGCCAGCCGTACAACATGCGCCTCTACCGGCGCTACGGCGCCGGGCACCTGCATACCTGCGGGCCGGTGTTTCCCGGCTATCTCGAGGCCTTGCTCGGCCATCCGGGCCTGTTGTCCATGGATATTTCGCCCTACCTGCGCGGCCAAACCCGCACGCGCGACGACCTGCTGGAACTCAAGCGCCGCTGCCGGGCCGCCCGCGTGACCCTGACCCATCATCCGACCACCTGCGACCACGTCGGCCACGCGCCGGTCGTGCCGGCCGACCGCGACCTCTTCAACCGCATGGCCGAGGGCGGCGGGCTGATCCTCAACTGGGGCGGCGGCACGCGCGAGGACGGCCTGCGCCTGCTGGAGTGGGGGACGGCCTGCTACCGCTGAACAGCAGGGAGAGACGACGGGCATCCGGCGATTAGGAAATCCGTCAGTCCGGCCGACCCGGCGCGTTGCTGTAGGCCGGGTCCCCCGACCCGGCGCGTTGCTGTAGGCCGGGTCCCCCGACCCGGCGCGTCCGTCAGGATGGGCATCAGGACCGCTGCCGGGCTTGCCGCGCTCGCCAGCACCGTCGGGATTCAGCTGGAACGCGCGCCAGTCCCCCGGCGGCCGGGCCGTGATCTCGTAGATCGGCATGCCGGGATAGGCGTCCCGGACGCGCTCGCGCGGCAGCACCGGAATGGGCGCCGCCGGCCAGGCCAACGGGCTGCCCGGCGTGTTGACGCGCGTCACTCCCCGTCCGAACGCCGAGAGGCCGTTGCGCCAGAGGAACGGGCGCCAGGCCAGCCAAGGCGGCCCGTAACTGTCCGGCAGGTTGACCAGCACCAGCGCGGTGCCGGGCGGACCCGGCAGGGCGCGCACGGCCTGCCGCAGACCGTCGGCCGCGCGGGACGCGCCGCGCCAGAGTTGCGAGCGCTGGACCGCGAAGACGACATGGACAGCCAGCAGCAGCGCGACGGCAACGGCGCCCAGGCGCCGTGGAATCCGCAGGGCTGCGCCCACGACCGCCGCCGCCAGGAACGGCGCGGCCACGTAGGCGTAACGCGATTGCAGGCTGCCGAACAGGAACACCGGCAGCAGGACCACGAGGTAGAGCGCCAGCGCCGTCCGGACGCCGCGCTGCCGGATGGCCGCCCAGCCCAGCGCCGTCCAGAGCGCGAGCGCCGCCAGGACGCCCCAGGCCGACCGGAAAAAGGGCAGGGGAGCGTTGGGCAGCAAATGGGTCAGCGGCGCCGCGGCCGCCAGCAGCAGGCCGTGCCCGGCCGTCGCGAGAGTGAACGGCGTGTCCGGCCGGTACCCGAGAGCCCACTTCAATCCCGCCATCAGGACCCAGCTCGCGGCGCACGGCAGCAGGATCAGAACCGCCCGGCGCAGGCGCAGGTCCGGATGCGGGAACCGCCCCGCCAGGAGGGCGATCCCCGCCAGCGGGGCCAGGAGCGCGCCCCAATCCCAGACGAACGCCGCCGCCGCTTGCAGCGCCGCCAGCGCCATGCCCAGCAGGACGGGACGGTCCGGCGGCGCGCGCAGAACCGCCAGCACGGCCAGCAGCAGCCACGGCAGCCCGAGGACATACGCGATGGCGCACGACCAGGCCAGCGCCTCGTACCCCGCGGCGGCCGCCGCGAACATGGCCGCGACCGCCAGGGCCGCGCCCGGGCGCATGCCCAGCCCCGCGCGCGCGAGCGCGTAGACCAGCAGCGTGTTGAGCGCGTGCGCCAGCAGCGCCAGCGCCCGCCACCACGACGCCGTCAACCCATGCCGCGCGGACGCCTGGAACAGGGCGGTGATCGCCGGCGCGAAATGATGGTGAAATCCCGCGGGACGCCAGAGACAGGCGGCGCGGGCCGTGTTCAGGAGGTCCAGATCGTCCGAAAGGTACCCGGCGTGAAACGACCCCGTCACCTGGATCAGCGCCGCGCCGAGCAGGATCAGGAGCAGCCAGCCCGCAGGATGGCGCCATCCCTGGCTAGCCGGATGGCAAGGGCCGGACATCACGGCCTTTCCGCCGGGTGTTCCGTCTGGATCCGGTCCCAGAGCGCGGCGTCGAACGGCGCCCGGCGCGAGGGGCAGACCGTGCGGTGGCACACCTGGCAGCTCCGGAAATCCGAGGCGGTGGAAAACAGGATCCCCGAGGTCGTCTTGTTGGGCACCATCAAAAAGGATTCGGTCAGCCGCACGCCGACGGCGGACTCGACGTCGCCGAGCAGGTCGAACAGCGGGCGCTGCTGATCGATCGGCCAGGTGTCGGCGTCGCCGGAACCGGGGTGCATCGAGGCGGTCTGGCCCAGCCGGAACGTGCGGCGCAGGTGGTCCAGCAGGGCGCGGTTGGCGGCGTCGAGCAGGTGCGCCTTGATCAGGTCCCACCAGTAGGCCTTCAGCATGTCCCCCGGGTCGGGGGCGGCGGCGTCCATTTCCGACCCGCAGGTAGCCAGCAGCGGGAACACGCGCTCGACCGTTCGCAGGTGGTGTGCCAGGGTGCGGCTGTGAAACCAGCGGCGTTCGAGTTGAATCCGGTGGCCATCCCGACCGGTGACGAACGCCTCCGTGTAGACGGCCTTGGGGCGGCCGATCCGCTGCGCCCGCGCGGCCAACGCCCGGAGGTCGGCCGCGTCGTCGGAGTCGGGGTCGACGCGGGCCTGCGCCCGCAGGGCGTCGGCATCGAGCGTGAACGGGATGTTCGCCAGTACGGTCATCGCCACACCCTTGGCCAGCGGCACAGACGGCCGGGACCCATCCCGGAGGCCGTGCGCGGGACGGTAGCGCGGCGGCGCGCCGTCGTCAACCAGAAACGAAAAGGGGTCAGTCCGTACATATGTGCAAGTGTCGCGGTGGTACTGCCGCCGTGACGTGGGGGTGCGGCTCGGCAGTCTGCGCGCCGTAGCGGCGGCTTGACGCGCCGCGTAGGCGGGAGCCTCGCCCTCCA
>CAZEVX010000240.1:0-4763 GCA_964515705.1 uncultured Verrucomicrobiota bacterium
CCGCCCTGCCGGAGCAGTTGATCGAGAGCGAACTGTTCGGCCACGAGAAGGGGTCGTTCACCGGCGCCGCCCAGCAGCGCCGCGGCCGCTTCGAACTGGCCAACGGCGGCACGCTGTTCCTCGATGAAATTGGCGACATCGCCCCCGCCGTGCAGGTTCGGCTGCTGCGCGTGCTCCAGGAGCGCGCGTTCGAGCGCGTCGGCGGCGACGCGACCCTGTCCGTCAATGTCCGGCTGATCGCCGCCACCAGCAAGGACCTCGAGGCCGCCATCCGCGACAGCCGCTTCCGCGAGGACCTCTATTATCGCCTGAACGTCTTCCCGATCCACCTCCCGCCGTTGCGGGAGCGCAAATCGGACATCCTCCTGCTGGCCGACCATTTTTTGCAGAAATACAACGCCGTCCACCGCCGGCACGTGAAACGCATCTCGACCCCGGCGATCAACATGATGATGGTCTACCATTGGCCGGGCAACGTCCGCGAGCTCGAGAACTGCATCGAGCGCGCCGTGCTGACGACGACCGACGACGTCATCCACGGCTACACCCTGCCGCCGTCGCTGCAGACCAGCGAGGCCACCCATACCGCCATCCTACCGGACGAGGGGGCCAGCCTCAAGACCATGGTCAACGCCTATGCGCGCGAGTTGATCGTGGATGCCCTGAAAAAGTTCCGCGGCAACGCGGCCGCGGCGGCGCGCCATTTGCGCGCCTCGCCGCGCATCCTGCACTACCAGATGCGGCGCCTGGGCATTGCCCCGGACCCGTACCGTTGAGGCGCCTGCCGGACATCCTCGACCGCGCCGGCGCGCGGCTCTCCGGCGCGCCCGTTCCGTGGCGTTTTGAGCCATGCGTCGGCGCGGCCGTCCGCGACGGGGGAGGGGTGCCAAGACCCGGCGCGGAACCGGCGGCGCGGACGCGGCGGCGGATCGGGAAGGCGGCCGCGGGTCTCAGCGTCCGAAGTCGTAGTAATACGCCGCCAGCGCCCGGATGCGGCCGGCGATCTCGGCCATCAGGGTATCCGGCACGGGCTTATTCACCCGCATGATCACCAGGGACTGGTTGACCTTGAGGTGGTGCGGGTTGCGCACGTCCTCGATATTGATGTCCGCCGCCGCCAGGGCCGACCCGACCAGGCCCAGCACGCCGGGGCGGTCTTCGTAGATGAAAAAGACCGTCGGGCCCCGGGGCACGAAGAAGAGCTTGTCGAACTCGTTGATGCGCGAGATCGTCAGCGAGCCCTCGACGACCGTGCCGCGCACGCTGACCCGGCGGAGGTCGCCGGTCGGCAGCGTACCGACCAGGTCGATGGTCATCGAGTTGTCGAATCCCTTGCTGGCGTCGGTCTCGCGGTTGACCGCGCTGATGCCCATGTCCCGCAGGAAGGCGCGGGCGGACTTCAGGTCCATGGGCTGGTCGATGCGCGCGCCCAGCGCCGTGACCACTGGGATCACCAGCCAGTCGCCGAACGGCGCCAGGGACCCGTAGAAACTGGTTTCGAGCGAGGCCAGCTTGGTGCCGGGATCCAGCAGGTGCCGGCAGAGGCGCGTGATGGTGAAGGCCAGCCGCCCGTAGGCCTCGTCCAAGCCCTCGGGCACCTCGCGGTTGACGAGGTAACTGGTGATGCCCTGCTCGTCGAGCTCGATCAACTGCTCGGCGGCGCGCCGGGCGGCCTGGGTATTGGCCTCGACCGTGTTGGCCCCGAGATGCGGCAGCATCAGGTCGGCCAAGTCGGCCACGCTCTTGGGGCCTTCGGCGTCCTTGGGATAGACGTCGTTGAGAAAGCGCAGGTGCTTGGCGGCCTTGACCTGCCGCAGGGCGCTCTCGTCGAGGATGCCTGCCCGGGCGCAGTTGATCAGCGTCGCCCCGTCTTTCATGCGGCTCAACAGACCGATGCCGACCAGGCCGCGCGTCTCGTCGTTTTCGGGGATATGCAGGGTGATGTAATCGGCGCGCCCGAACAGCTCCGGCAACTCCACCAGCTCGACCTTCAGGGCGTCGGCACGCTCCTGCGACACCAGCGGATCGCAGCCCAGCAGGGTGACCTCGAAGCCCGCCAGACGCCGCGCGACGAGCTGGCCAATGTTGCCGAGCCCCACGATGCCGACGGTCTTGCCGGCCAATTCGCGGCCCATGTAGGCTTTCTTTTCCCAGCGCCCGGCGCGCGTGGTGGGGTCGGCCGCGACGATGTGGCGGGCGTCCGCCAGGATCATCGCCAGGACTTCCTCGGCGACGGCGTTGGCGTTGGCGCCGGGGGTGTTCATCACGTCGATGCCCTTCTTGCGGGCGTAGGCGGCGTCAATCGTGTTGTAGCCCGAGCCGGCTCGCACGATGACCTTCAGCGCCGGCAGGGCGTCGATCAGCGCCGGCGTGATCTTTTCGCTGCGAACGATCAGGGCATAGGTGTCGGGGTACTGCCGGGCCAGGGTTGCCAGGTCGGTCTTGTCGTCCTGCACCACGAGGTAATGGCCGTTGGCCTCGAGCGTCGCGCGCGCCACGCGTTCCAACTTGGTGGGAATGAGCACTGTTTTCATGCCGGCCTCCTGGCGGACTGACGGGAACGCGACTCCGGCAACGCCCGCGGCCCTGTCGGCTTGCCGCTCGATCGGCACTCTAGCGCGCGGTGTTCTCGGACTCAAGCGGTCTTTTCGGCGGCCGGAATCGCCTTGACGCCGCCCGTCCGCCTGCTACCGTGCGGGGCACCAACCCGCGACCGGAGGGACTTGCCATGCCCGCATCCAAGCCGATCTGCAAGGGAACGCACAAGGGCCACCTGTGCGTTCTGGCCAGCGCCGGCCGTATCGAGGCCATCCAGGCGCTCGCCGCCAAGCCGAAATTCATCTGCTTCAACTGCGGCCGCGTCGCCAAGGCCGCCCGCCACCTATGCAACCCGATGCCGCTCGCGGACAAGCCGTGAAGCGGGTTCGGCGTCGCGGATAGCGGCCAGCAGCAGGCCGGCCAGCAGGAGCGCGAGCAGTCCCAGGGCGGGCAGCCAGGCCGGGCTGGGAAAGGCCGGGTGGACGGTCCCCAGGCGGCGGAACAGGGTCGGCCAGTCGTTGGCGTGGGCCCACTGCGGGGCCGCCAGACCGAACGTGCCGTAGAGTTCCGCGGCCGCGAAGACGAGCCCTAGGGCGGCGGCCAGCGCGCTCCAGAGGCGGCGGACCGGCCAGGCGCCGCCGGCCTTGAGGACCAGGGCCAGCAGCGGCAGGAAGGCCGGCATGACATAGTAGCCGGGCGTGACCACGGCGCCGTGGGCAACGCGCGAGGAGAGGGCGTGCAGGTAGGCGCCCAGAAACGTCAGGGCGGCGCTGATCGCGCACAGCATCAAGACCGGCCTGGGATTTTCCGATGCCGGCCGACGAGCCCGCGGGCGGCGGACAACAGCCCGGACCAGCGGGCCGGCCAGGCCCGCCAGCAGGCAGACGTGGTAGAGGCGGCGCAAGGCCGCCGGCGGCGGCAGGAACAGCCAGCCGCTGGTCCAGAGGTTGTCGCGGATCAGGCGGCCCACGACGACGTCCCATAGGTCGGCCCAACGCGCGGCCGCCAGGAGGTCGGCCGTTCCCTTGCCGGCCAGCGCCATGCGCGTGCCTTCCTGGCCTGGGAAAGCCTGCCTGTAGAGCGCCAGGTTATGCAGCACGAGCGGCGCCGCCACCGCGGCGGCCGCCGCCGCCAGGGTCGCCGCCGCCAGGGCGGCCGTGCGCCAGGGCGCCCGACCCAGCAGGGCCAGGCAAAGGTACCAGATCACGGCTGCCGGCACCCAGACGGCGACGCTGGCGCGCACCCACGTGCCGGCGCCGAGCAGCAGGCCCAGCAGGGCCGCCGCGGCCATGGCCGGCGCGCGGCGGCGTTGAGGGGCGGCGGCCAGCCCCGCGAAAGCGGTGGCGGAGATCAGCAGGGCGAGGGCGTCGCCAGAGACCCGCGCCGCATAGACCAGGAACATCGGGGCCAGGCTGACAACCAGGGCCGCGGCGCGGGCCCGGGCGGGACTCTCGAACAGCGCTTGGAGAGGCAACGTATACAGCACGATGGCGCCGGCGGCGAACAGCAGGCTGAGCATCCGCAGGAGATACACAGCCTGCCGGAACCCCCAGGCGCTGGTCAGGGCGGCGAAGAGCGGGGCAACCAGCCGGTAATACAGCGGTGGGTGAAAAGCGGCGGCCAGCAGCACGGGCTGGGGGCGTTCCGCGGGTGTCGCGGGCGAGGTCCAGAAGTCCTCGTAGCGCCGGGCCCCGAGGCCCCGGAGCTGTTGCCAGCCGTAGGTGGAGTGGGGGTTGGCGATCAGGTTGGGAACGAGGGATTCCGGGATCGTCGCCGCGCCGTAGCGCGGCGCCTGGCGGTGTTCCTGCAGGAAGGCCAGGTAGGCCAGGTGCTGGTGCTCGTCGAATCCCTCCAGCGGCGGATAGACGCACAGGAACACCAAGCCCCGCAGGAGAAACAGCAGGCCGAGGCCCAGGCAAAACCCGGACCAGGACGCGGGGGCGCGGCGTCGCATCCAGTTGCCGATACGCGCCTCGTTCATGAGGGCATGTTCCTGGCGGTCGCCATCGGAGAACGGCGGACAGGTGCGCGCGACCGGTCATCGGGCGGTGGACGCGTCGGTTTACGGGGCGCTGGAAGCCGAGCACGGCGGCGGGGAGACCGTAGCCTGTCACGGAACGGGCGTCAACGGCAAAGGCGGGACCCAAAACCGCGCGTAAGCACATCCCTGTTTCGTGTTCGTATTCACGTTCAACCGGTTATGCTGTGCTCCCGATCACGCGCAG
>CAZEVX010000241.1:0-4693 GCA_964515705.1 uncultured Verrucomicrobiota bacterium
GATCACAGCCGGGAACGGCTGCGCAGCCGAAAGGCACTTGAGACGTGCCGTCGCGTTCCCCGGAGAAAACCTGCAGCCCATACCGCGCCGGGAACGGCTGCGCAGCCGAAAGGCAATTGAGACGCCGCGTAGCAGGTAATCCCCAGCAACGTGCACCAGAAGCCGGGAACGGCTGCGCAGCCGAAAGGCAATTGAGACCTCACGAGCAGCATCGTGCCAGCGGCGACCGTCGCGGCCGGGAACGGCTGCGCAGCCAAAAGTGTATGCGCAAGTCCGGCAAGCCCGCAGGCGGCCCAAGATCGCCGCGGCCTTTTCCCGAACCGAATTCGATCACACTGCCGGGAAGGAAACCGCATCACAGGCTTATGGGCATAGCCCTCATGGCTATGAATTACGGGTGAACCGACAAGTCGGATAATTGCGGCACCCGTAAAACGCGCCGTTGCGCCCGTGGCGCAGCGCAAGCGCTGCCCCGCAGTAGGGGCAGGTATCGGCGTCGAGCGGCGCCGGCTCGCCGGCCGGCGCGCACTGGGCCGCGATTGCGGCGTAGAATCGCTTAATGCGCGGGTCGCAGATGACATGCGTTTCGTGGATCGGCTGCGCGAGAGTCAGGTCGTCACGCGACCGGCAGCGGCTCAGTGCCACGTAGACCTGGCCGGGCGCGAAGGCGCCGCGGCCTAAATCCACTCGCACGCGTTCCAGGGTCTTGCCCTGGCTCTTGTGAATCGTGATCGCCCAGGCCGGAGTGAGCGGAAACTGGCAGTAGCTTCCGACGACGACCGGGACGATCGTGTTGGTTTGCTTGTCCATCGCGTACCGATAAAACTCCCATTTGACGCGGCCGACTTCCATCGTCGTGCCGGGATGGTCGGTAATCAGTTCGACTTGAATGACGTCGGCGTCCAGTCCCGTCACGCGGCCGAGCGTGCCGTTGACCCAGCGCCGGTGTTCGTCGTTGCGGGTGAACATCACCTGGGCGTCCGGCTTCAGAGCCAACTGGGACGGCGCCGGCAGCTTGCCGCCCTCGAAGGCAAGCGTGCGGCCGGTCAGCGATCCGGGATAAACCACGGGCTCGCCGGCCAGGCTGCCCAGCCGGGCGTGGTTGACCTCGGAAACGACGGTGTTGGTGCAACTGAGCGTCAGCAGTGGCGGCTGGTCGGAGGGTTCGCGGAAACAGTGCCGGTTGAGCGGCGGGATGACGCGCGGCAGGTCTTCGGCCACGCGTATTTTGTTGAGCGCGGCGGTAAACTCGGCGTCGGTCTGCCGGAACACGCGCGTCAGCTCGATTGGAGCGACGCGGCAGTTCGGGAGGCATTTGGCGCTGAAGAAAAACGGGCTGGTGTATCCGCGCTCGTCCAGCAAGCGCTGTTCGCCGGGGGTTACCACCGGCGGCAGTTGGAACAGATCGCCGACGAACAGCATCTGGACGCCGCCGAATGGCCGGTTGCGATAGCGGCCATTGAGCCGCAGAAACTGGTCCATGGCGTCAAGGACGTCGGCGCGCACCATGGATATCTCGTCCACGATCAGCAAGTCCACATATTCGTAGAGGTCGCCGGACTTCACCGGCTGGATATCGGCTTCCGTGACGACGCGCGGCGGAAACCGGAAAAAGGAATGGATCGTGGCGCCGCCGATGTTCAAGGCGGCGATGCCGGTTGGGGCCACCACGACCAGGTTCTTTTTCAACCGAGCGCGCAGGACCTTGATCAGCGTGCTCTTGCCGGTGCCGGCCTTGCCGCTGACCAGGATCAGCGGGTAATGTTGGTCGAGCAGGCCGAGGACGGCGCGGTATTCGTCGGTCAGAATGATCCCATCCGGCGACGGGTCAGCCCGTCGCGGAACCGGCGTCGCCAGGAGGGCCGCGGCCGCGAGATCGCCCATTCGGGCCATGGTCATGCCGGGAAATCTGGCTGGATAGCCGTTCATCATCCATTATAAAGACGGGATTCCGACTTTTTTCCGGCGCCTTGTGGGGTGTTTCCATGAGCGCGCCAGCGCGGGCATCCTGCCCGCCGTCCTCCTTCTCGAACGATCGGCTCCCGCGGAGGCGCCGGGGCGTGGAGGCGCAGAGCATGGCGACAACGTCAGCGGCTCGGCACAGCCTCGCCCTCCAGTCAGAGGGGTCAGTCCGTACATATGTGCAACAGGCGAAAGGGGGACTCTCCGCCGGCGATTGCCCGTGCGATGGTTTGTTTGGTGGCTATTCTGGCGGCCAGCCGTTAGACTGCGAAGCACCGGGCCAGAAAGGCTCGGGCAAACCAGCGGTGCGGTCGGCCTTCCGGGCCATGGCCGGAGGACGGAAAGGGATTGCCAGGATGCCTAGACAGCGTTCCGCGGCGGCGCGGCGGCCGGCGAGTCGGTGTATTGTCTTGCCGGCAGCCCGGGTGCTGTCTGTTTGTCTCCTGGCGGCGGGAGCCATGGCGGGGGCGCTCCGGGCGGCGGCGGTCCCGGTCATGCGCCTGGCGATCGACAACCAGAGCGGGTATGCCGACGACCAGGTGTTCTTCATGATGGTGTGCGCCAGTCCGCCGGGCTATCTCGATTTCCGAACGCATGTCCTGGTTGCGACGCCGTCGTTCGCGCTCGACGTGTCGCGCATGGCGGCGTCGCTGATGCAGATTCGGGCATACAGCGGCGACGGCACGTGCACGATTCCGTGTCCGGCGATGGGCAGTTCTCGCCTCTACTTCTGCCTGGGCCGGAACTTCGATCGCATGGGGGGGTTCCCGTTGTCGGGCCCGGAGATGGGCCATGCCAACCCGGTCCCCTATGCCAAGTTCGAGGTAGACTTGTCGCGCGGCGGGTTTATCAACTCGACCGAGGTGGATTTTTTCAGCATCGCCTACACCCTGACCGCGACCCGGACCACCGGCGAACGGGTGACGGTAGGGATCACGAACGCTTCGGACATCATTTTCCGGGAGTTTGAGGCGATCCCGCCGCCGGCAACGCCCGCGCAGGCATACGGGAACCCGGACATCTTCAAGGCGTGCCTGGTGCGCGACGCTGCCGGCCACATTGTCCGGGTCTTGTCGCCGAAGGTGATGGGCCTGCAGCAGGCCGGCGTTCCCGAGGCGTTGCCGCAACAGTTCTCGCATTTCCTGGACGCCTATGTCAACACGCACTGCTGGAGGCCCGGCCGGACCTTTTCGTTTTCCAGCAAACGCGCCTCCGACCCGGCGAGGTATTACGGCCGGGTGAGCGCGGACGGGCTGACGCTGTCGCTGTACACCGACGCGGCCATGACCCGCCCGTACGCGGTCCCGACGCTGCCGCGGCCCAGCAACGCCTTGGGCAATCCCGATTTCAACGCGCATCCCGGCTACTGGCACAATGCCGGGGCCGCGAGCACCGCGCCGAACGCCCTGGACTGGGGGTATATCCTCTACGGGCAGGACGGGTACCCGGCCGGCCCCGGCGCGCACTGGATCACCGATCCCGTGGCGATGGCGATCCCGGTATCGATCGTCCGCGGCGTGATGCACCTGGACAACGGCGCCGTGGACTGGAAGAACCCCGCCAAGTATTACCAGGGCCTGAACGGCGCCGGCACGGCCGCGTTCCCGATATTCCATTACGGGCGCATCCTGCATCGGAACGGCCTAGCGGGACACGTGTATGCCCTGTCGTATGACGACGTCTATGGGGCGGATCCCGGCATCGGGTTCTCCGATCCGGCGGTGACATTGCGACTCTATCCATTCCGGAGCCAGGCGCCGGGCACGACCCGCGCGGGCGCGGGGGATTATGACGGCGACCGCAAGGCCGATCCGGTCGTGGCCGTCAACGGCGCCTGGACGATCTGGAGCAGCGCGGCCGGCTACCGCCCGCTGGGGCCGCTGCACTTCACGGCGGCCGGGGCCAGCCCGCTGATGGGCGACAGCGATTTTGACGGCGACCGGCTGGCGGATCCGGCCATGGTGGCGGGCGACGCCTGGCAGGTGTGGCTGTCGTCGGCGGGATACACGCAGGCGGGGCCGCTGATTTTTGCGGGGCCGCCGGCCGCGCACCCGCTGGCGGCGGACTTTGACGGCGACCGCCGGGCGGATCCGGCCGTGGCGGCGGATGGCGCCTGGTATGTCTGGCCATCCGGGTCGGGCTATGCGCGCCTTGGGCCGTTCGCCTTTGCGGCGGGCGGCGGCGCGCACCCGCTGGCGGCGGACTTTGACGGCGACGGCAAGGCCGATCCGGCCATGGCGGTCAGCGGCGCCTGGCACGTCTGGCTGTCCTCGGCGGGCTATCGGCGGGCGGGTCCGTTCGGCTTTGCGGCGGCCGGCGCGAGCCCGACCCCGCTGGCGGCGGACTTTGACGGCGACCGCAAGGCCGACCCGGCGATCGAGGCCAATCGGCATTGGACCGTCTGGTTGTCCTCGGCGGGCTATGCGCGGACGGGATCCATTCCCTTGCAGGAAGGGCAACCGGAGCGCATCGTATTTTGAGGGTCCGCGGCAACAATGGGCAGCGTTCCGCATGAAGGCCGCCGGCCGGAGCCGGGACATGGTTGCCGGTTGCTTCTCTCGAAAACCGGTTTCCCGCGGCGGCGCGGAGCGGGAGCAACGGGCGCGCAACAGGCGGATCGAAGCCACGAAGGCGGTCCGCCCCGATGTGCGGGAGTTGCGCTTGTCCGCGGTCACTCCCGGCGCGATCCGTGCACGGGAACGGCTCCGCGCAGCTTCGCCCTCCAGGTGGA
>CAZEVX010000242.1:0-4668 GCA_964515705.1 uncultured Verrucomicrobiota bacterium
GGTGGGCGCCGACCTCCGGGCGGCGCCGAATGTAAAGAAGCGTTAGACGCACCACGCTAGCGGGCCGCCGCGCTGTCAAACACCCCGGAGACGCCATGTCCGCGACCACCACCTGCCAGGGCATCAACGTCATTACCTGCCGGGGATCGTTCCGCGCCATGGGCGAAACGATCGGGGAAGCCCTGCGCGAGCCGCTGCAGGCGCGCGGCATCCCCCCGCCCGACGCCCGCGCCCGCGCGCGGGTCGCCCGGTTCCTGGCGCCGGTCGAGCCGGCCATCCGCGACCTGATGGATGCCATGCGGGGCATGGAACGCGGCGCCAACCTGCCCGCCGACGCCCTGCTGGCGGGCTGGGCCCGGCCCCGGCCGCCCTCGATGTTCCCCGACGCCTGCAGTAATATCGTCTTCGCGAACGGCCCGCAGGGGCCGCTGTGGGGCAAGAACAACGATGACGACTGGGCGGCCCCCTTTCACGGCCGGCACCCGGGGCCGGCCGAGGCACTGGACCATTTTTACATCCTGCGCCTGTATCCCGACCGCGGCATCCCGGTGATCAACTGCACCTATACCGGTTATATCGCGGCCGGCGACATGCTCAACGCCGAGGGGCTGGCCGCCGGGTTCTCGTCCGGGGGCAGCCGCTTCCTGCAAAACCCCTACGACGTGCCGGACCGGCTGTGGATGGCTGCCGGCCTGTTCACCTGTCGCACGGCCGAGGACTACGCGCGGCACCTGGCCGAGCGGCCGCTGCGCGGCAAGGGCTACCTGGGCGTCGTGGTGGACCGCGAGGGCGGCATGCTGGCCCCGGAAATCATGCCGCCGCTGGTGCAAATCCGGCGCCCCATTCCCGGCGCGCACGGCCTGCACTGCACCAACTGCTACCAACTGCCGTTGCTCGCGGACCTGTCCGGGCGCGCGCACCAGGACAACGCGCGCGGACGTGCTGCCCGGCTCGAAGCCGCACTGTCCGAGGGCGACGGGTCCCTGGCCCACCTGCAGGCCGTGCTGCGCCATCATGGGCCGTTCGATATCTGCCGGCATGGCGCCGACCGCGGCGACTACGGCTTCACCGAGTGGTCCATGATCGGCGTGCCCCGCGAGCGCCGGGTGCTCTTCTGCGCGGGCGCACCCTGTGCCGGCCGTTACGAGGCCCTGGCACTGTAAGGCGTCTTGCCACGCCGCCGGATATGGGATTGACAGGCGCCGGGGCGGGGGGCACGATAGTCGGCAGCCGGACAGCGGACGCCGGGACGATCGTTACGGCGGAGCATGGTGCACGGGGCGGGAGTTGAACCCGCACGTCATTTCTGACATTAGCCCCTCAAACTAACGCGTCTGCCATTCCGCCACCCGTGCCGGTGGATGCCGTAACGCGACCCACTATAGCGGTCCCGTCGCCGAGATCAAGAGCGAATCCATGGCCCACGACCCCAATCCCGCCGTCATCCCTCCCGCCGAACGCCTGCCGGCCGCGCCAATCCCGGACGTCTCCGCGATGGTCAAGCAGTTGCTCGACCAACTGCTGGCCAACGAGCGCCGGCGGCTGCGCAACGAGCAGATCCGCATCAGCGTGCTGCTGCTCCTGCTCCTCGTGACCGCGCTCGGCAGCGGCCTGTGGATCGTCCGCGGCATGATGCGCCAGGTCCAGGAAGAACGCCGCGGCACGCAGGCGGCCATGGAGGCGCTGCTGGCGCGCCTGCCGCAAGCCCCGGCGCCGCCGGCGGACGCCGCGCCCAAACCGGCCGCTCCCGCCCCGCGGCCGGCAGCAACACCCCCGCCGGAGATGGCTTCTTCGGACACGGCAACCCCGCCGGTCAGCGCCGCCCGGGCCCCCGCGACCGGGCTTCCGGCCGCGACGCCGGCGTCGGCGGACGGCGACGCCCGGAAGACGATCGCCGACCTCGAGGCCCGCAACCGGTTCCTGATGGACATGCTGGAAGCGAGCCGCGCGCCCTCGCGCGAGGACACCGCGCGCGCCGAGGCCGACCTGCGCGCGCTGCACGCGCGCCTGGATGTCCTCCAGCGGGCCGCCATGAGCAATTCCCCGCCGGCGCCCGCGCCGGCGCCGGCCGCGCCCCGGCCTAGCCTGACGGTTCTGCCCGCGCCCGCGGTCCCGATGCGGCTGCCGATCCCCGCCCCCTGAACTCCCCATGGCCACGGCTCCCGCCCAACCGGACGCCCCCGTCGCGGACGATACCCTCACCGGGATCATTGATCACATCGTCTACCGCTCCGAGGAGTCGGGGTACACGGTCTGCGCCGTCACGATCCGCGGCCGGCGCGAGACCCAGACGGTCGTCGGCACCTGCGCGGCCGCCTGGGCGGGCGAAACCCTCGAGGCCACGGGACGCTGGGTCCGGCACAAGACGCACGGCCTCCAGTTCGTCGCCCGCCAGATGGTCTGCGCCCCGCCCCACTCCGCCGAGGGCATCCGCCGCTACCTCGCCAGCGGCATGATCAAGGGCATCGGCCCGATCCTGGCCGAGCGCCTGGTGCAGCGCTTCGGCGAGGCCACCCTCGCGGTCATCGACCGCGAATCGGCGCGCCTCGAACAGGTCGAGGGCATCGGCCGCAAACGGCGCGAGCAGATCAAGGCCGCCTGGACCGAGCAGCGCGCCGTCCGCGACATCATGGTGTTTCTCCACGGCCACGGCGTCGGCACCGCCCAGGCCATGCGCATCCACCGCGCCTACGGCGACGAGGCCATCGCCGTCGTGCGCGCCAATCCCTACCGGCTGGCCGCCGACATCTGGGGCGTCGGCTTCAAGACCGCCGACAAGATCGCCCTGAGCGTCGGCGTCCCGCCCGACTCGGTGCTGCGCGCGCGGGCCGGACTCGTGCATACCCTCTTCGGCCAGACCGACGAAGGCCACTGCTTCTGCCCGCGCGACGAGTTGCTGGCGGCGGCCGAGTCCCTGCTCGGCATCCCGCGCCCCGTGCTCGAAACAGCGCTGGCCCTCGAACTCGAGAACGGCAGCCTGGTCAACGACCAGGGCCGGCTCTATGTCGCGGCCCTCTACCAGGCCGAGGTCGGCATTGCCGAGCGCCTGCGCCGCCTGCTCGCCGACCCGCCCCGCTGGGTCCCCGCCGACTCCGCCCCCGCCATTGCCTGGGCCGCCCGGCGCATGCGCCTCGATTTTTCGCCCGGCCAGGCCGACGCCCTGCGCCTGGCCCTGACCCACACCGTCTGCATCCTGACCGGCGGCCCCGGCGTCGGCAAGACCACCATCATCCGGGCGCTGGTAGACCTCTTCGCCGCCAAGCGCTTGAAGGTCTGCCTGGCGGCGCCCACCGGGCGCGCCGCCAAACGCATGGAAGAAGCCACCGGCCATCCCGCCATGACCCTGCACCGGCTGCTCAAGTTCGAGCCCGGCACCGGCACCTTTGCGCATTCCCCGGCCAACCCGCTGGCCGGCGACGTCTTCGTGCTCGACGAGGTCTCGATGGTCGACGTCGCCCTGATGCTGGCGTTCCTGCGGGCGCTGCCTCCGGCCTGCCGCCTGGTACTGGTCGGCGACGCCGACCAGCTCCCGAGCGTCGGCCCGGGCAACGTCCTGCGCGACCTGCTAGCCTCCGGCGCGCTGCCGTCGGTCCGGCTCGACGTCATCTTCCGCCAGGGCGAACGGAGCTGGATCGTGCGCAACGCCCACCGGGTCAACCAGGGGCTGGCGCTCGAGTTGCCGCCGGCGGACACGCCGGCGGACTTCTACTTCGTGGAGGCCGACGATCCCGACGCCGTCGTGCGGCAGGCCGTCGCACTGATCGCGCGGCGCATCCCGGCGCGTTTCGGGCTGGACCCGCGCGCCGACATCCAGTTGCTGACCCCGATGCGGCGCTACGCGCTCGGCTCCGAAACCCTCAACGCCGTGCTGCAGGAGACGCTCAACCCGCGCGGCGAGACGGTCTCGCGTTTCGGGCGCCTCTACCGCGCCGGCGACCGCGTCATGCAACTGCGCAACAACTACGACAAGGACGTCTACAACGGCGACATCGGCCTGATCCGTTCCGTCGACCCGGAAGGCCAGACCGTCGAGGTGCTCTTCGACGGCCGGCCGGTGACCTACGAGTTGCACGAGTTGGACGAACTCAGCCTGGCCTACGCCTGCTCGATCCACAAGGCCCAGGGCAGCGAGCACCCGGCGGTGGTGATCCTGATGGCCACGCAGCACTACAAGCTGCTGCAGCGCAACCTGCTCTACACCGCCATCACCCGCGGCCGGCGGCTGGTCTGCCTGATCGGCTCGCGCAAGGCCGTGGCCATCGCCATCCGCGCCAACCAGACCGTCGCCCGGCGCACGACGCTCCGGGAACGCCTGGCGCCGCCGGCTTCCGCGTGACGCTCCTTCATAATCAGGGACAGCCCCTTCCCAGGCTGGGTCCCCGCGAGCTGTCCTGGTATCCACCCCCGCGTCACTGAGAAACTGTGAAATAATCGCCCGGTGTGGGCACCGGGCCTACAACAAGGGGCGAAACGTCCAGGAAAACTGTAGGCCGCGTGCCCCACCTGAGGCGGGCAAGCCGCACGCGGCGTCCAGATTAATTATTTCACACCTTCTGAGGCCTTCCCCGGTGCTCCCCATATTTCGCGCGTAAGCACATCTTTTTCGTGTTCGCATTCACGTTCAACCGGTTATGCTGTGCTCCCGATCACGCGCAGCGTGATCCTCAT
>CAZEVX010000243.1:0-4634 GCA_964515705.1 uncultured Verrucomicrobiota bacterium
GGGCAGGCCTCACGCGGCGTTACCGGATGTGTTTGACACCCTGGCTTGGCCACCGCAAACAGCGCGCAACCGCCGTTTTCGAAGGTGGGCGCCGACCTCCGGGCGGCGCCGAATGTAAAGAAGCGTTAGACGCACCACACTAGATCGGTCGGGCAGGGGGCTGCCGTGTTGAAGCTATTGATCCGATGGAATAATCGCCTGACGCGTCTGCGGAGCGTCCGGGTGGCGCCGGCGCACCTGGTGCTGCTGCTGCCGCATTGCCTGCAGGCGGGCGACTGTGGGCGGGACGTGGTTGGGTCCGTCGCGGCCTGTGCCCGCTGCGGACGCTGCGACCTGGCGGCGCTGATCGCGCTGGCCGAAGGCATGGGGGTGCGCTGTTGCATCGCCGCCGGCGGACGGCTGGCGCTGGCGGAAGTCCGCCGCCGCGACGTCCGGGCCGTGGTCGCGGTGGCCTGCGAACAGGAACTCTGGGACGGCATCCGCGCGGCCTTCCCCAAGCCGGTGCTGGCGGTGCCGAACCGCCGGCCGCACGGTCCCTGCCGGGACACCAGGGCGGACCTCGATGCCGTGAGCGCCGCGCTCGCGGCGTTGCTGGCAACGCCGGCGTGAGGCCCGCGGTCGTGCTCACCCGACGACGGGAGGAAAACCGTGGAGGCGGGGGGATTCGAACCCCCGTCCGGGAAGGCGTCACCACTGCTTCTACGCGCGTGTCCGGCCGTTGCATTCTCGCGGCGTCCGCTGCCGGCCGGCAGGCGTGCGTCCGCAGCCAGCGCCCTGTTGGTTTCGCGCCCGGGCCCGTGCGCCCGACCCGTGCGCTACCCCATTGTCGTCGCCTTGTCCGCCTAGCGGGGGATCAGCGGCAAGACGTCGCGGTCAGTTAAGCCGCGAGGGCCAATTCGGTCTTGGCTTGTGTGTTGGTCCCGGGTGTTTTACGAGGCCAACCGGGGTCCTCGGCGCGCCACAGGGGCTTCAACCAGCCCGTCGAAACCTGTCGCCCCCAATCTCGGACATGGTGTTTTCCACCGGCATTGTCGCGGACGGGCCGGTCAAGACTCGGCCAGCTCCCGCGATTCCTGACGCTGGGTGATGGTTTTCATGATCTTGTCCATGCATTCCGGACAGAGACCGTGGGTAAAAGTCAGCAGCGAATTGTCGCTGATGTAGTCTTCCATTTTCTTCCACTGGTCGCGATTGACCCGCACTTTGTTGCAGCTCGAGCAGACTGAAATCAGGGAGTTCAACACCCGTTTCTGCTGCAGGTAGGTGTTGCCGATGGCCACGATGGCAGCCACCAGCACGCCGGCCGTCAGAAGGAATCCCCGGTAGTAATTGATCTCCTCGGGCGCCACGTTGAAAATCAGGTTCGGCATATCCCGCAGTTCGTTGACCCAGATCAGCAGGATCAACATGATAAAGGTCATGAACTGCCAGAACCCGATATAAGCGAACGGGTCCCGCGGGAGGCGCACGGGTTCGGACTCGGAGGGCGTCGTCGCATTCATGATCGAGACTGGCTTGTTCCATCCCGCGCCGGTCGCCCATGGTCATGCGCCATGGGTGAATCGCTTTGGCATACCTACAATGAAGCACAACGCGGCAGGCAAGTCAAGCGGCGAAAGCGGACCTCTCAAGGGCCGGTCCGGTGCCGGGCGACGGCCTTCAGGCATGCCTGGCAATAGGCATCGAGGGCCAGCACGTCGGCGCCGATATTGAGAAAACGGTAGCCGAGCGCCAGGAGTTCGGCGACGGTCTCCGGCGTGGCGACCGTTCCGGCGATCTTGCCGTGGGCGGCGGCCGCCGCGACGACACGCCGGCGGGCGGCAACGAGGTCGGGGTGATCCCACTCGCCGGGCGCGCCGATCCCCTGGCTGAAGTCGCCCGGCCCGAAAAACAGGATGTCCAGGCCGTCCAGGGCGGCAATGGCGTCCAGGTCGGGCAGGGGTTCAGGGTCCTCGATCTGGAGGCAGAGGAAGCGCTCGCGGTTGGCCTGCGCGAGGTAGTCGGTATACGGCACGGCGCAATAGTGGCCGTCGGCGTTGCCGCCGTCCACGGGCCGGCGGCCGAGGGGATGGAAGCGCGTGGCGCGCACGACGGCGCGGGCGTCATCCAGGCTCATGACGTGCGGCACCATGATCCCGGCGGCGTCGAGTTCGAGCGGCCGGATCAGATCGCTGTACGCGCCGCGGGCGACCCGCACGACGACGTCGACGTCCCAGGCCTTGGCCGCATAGATCTGCCGTTCCACCAGGCCGAGGTCGTTAGGGACATGTTCCAGGCAGGTCCAGACGCAGTCGAACCCGTTCATGGCGGCGATCTCGACGGCGCGGGCGGAGTCGAGGTTGGTCTTGAAACAGAAGACCGGGCGGCCGGCGCGCAGGGCCGCCAGGACGCGGCTCGGCCGCATGCGGCTACGGGTGATCATGGGGCGGTCCTTCCCGGACGCGGGTCGGCGGCCGGAGCGCCGGCCGGCGTGCGGGGTTTGACGACGAGCGCGCAACGCGCCTCGTCGCAGTGCGAGAGATCGATGTCGTAGGTGTAGCCCAGCGGCTCGAGGACCCGGCGGTAGAGCGCGTCGCAGTGGTCGCAGTAGGCGGGGTAGGGGGTCAGGTGGCGGTCGGCGAGCAGGCGCCCTTTCGAGGGGCAGCGGTGCATGGCAATGCGGAAGACGCCGGCCTGCTCGTCGAGGTCCATGGTGAAATCGGCGGCTTCCTCGTTGAGGGTGTGCGACCAGTAGTCCCAGCAGCCGCGCAGGCCGCGGGCGGCGACCAGGTCGCGCAGATCGGTCAAGTAGCGATCGGAGAGTTCGTGCCAGAACTCGACGACGGCGGCGCGCCCGCCGCGCGCCTCGAGGAAGCGGAACAGTTCGCTGTAGGCCGGGATGAATTCGGTGCAGGAGATCATCGGGGGACCAGCTTGCGATAAAACCGCTGGGTATATCGTCCGCTGGCGTCGTCGTAGGCAGGAAGATCGGCCGTGTAAGCGGTTCCCTCGCAGAGCGTCTCGCCCACGGTGCGGACGGTTTCGCGAAACAGCGCGGCCACGGGAATGCCGCGCGCCCGCAGGTGGGCGACGGCCGGATTGAGATCGACCTCGATCGTCAGGGCGTCGTCGGCCAGGGTCATCCGCGCGCGGCCGCCTTCCGCCCGGAACACCCGGTCGTAATGGTCGCGCAGCGCCGCCAGGCCGCGGCGTTGCAGGTCGGCCTTGAGCGGCGCGTAGTAGGCGGCGGCGAACTGGCGCAGATAGTCGCGCACCGCCGGCGCGCCGTAATGCCGGTGCAGGAACTCGATGGCGTGGCTCAGGGCGCCATGGAAATCCTTGTGCAGATAAGGATTGTCGGCCGCGCGGCGGGTCATGGTTTCGAGCGTCATGGCGGCGGACCCTGGGGACGGCGACGCGGCGTTACGGCAGCAGGACGGCGCGTTCGGCGCGCAGCGCGCGCGCGATCGCCCGGCGGCAGGCGGGGGTCAGGGGGTACCGCGGATAGTTGCGCCAAGTGCGGAAAATCCCGAGGCGCACCAGGAGATGCTTCTCGCCGGCCAGCCAGCAGGCGATCCGCCGGCCGCCGTAGACCGCCCACATCAGGCGGTTCATGCGGCGCTGCCAGGCGGCGGCGGCGGCCAGGTCGCCGCGGGCAACGGCCGCGATGATCTGGTTGGCCATCTTCCCGTTGAACACGCCGCCGCCGAGCAGCAGGCCGTCATAGCCGGCCTGCAGGTAGGGCACGGCATGGAACTCGTCGCCGTTGAACAGCCGCAGCGCGGGGCGCCGCCGCCGGGCCGCGAGGGCGATGCGCATGCGCGCGGGATCGCTGGAACTGTCCTTGACGATCGCCAGGTTGGGTTCGGCGTAGAGTTCCGGGAGGAGGGCCTCGGGAACGGCCACGGCGCTGTGCCGTCCGCGGTCGTAGAAGCCGATGGGCAGCGGGCTGGCGCGGATGACGGTCCGGTAAAAGTCCCGCAGCGTGGACGGGGTCGCGTTGGAAAAGAAATAGGGCTGGGCAATGACCGCCAGGTCGGCGCCCAGCGCGCGCGCCTCGGCGATCCGGTCCAGGACACGCGGGGCGGAGTTGTCGGTGACCTGGACGGCGACCGGCAAGCGGCCGCGCGCGGCGCGCACGACGGCGGTCACCAGGTCGCGGCGCTGGCGGTCGGTGAGAAAGGGGCCTTCGCCGTTGGTGCCGGCCAGGAACAGGCCGCGGACCCCGAGCCGCAGGTGGTGCGCCACCATGCGGCGCACGGCCACGCGATCCACGTCCCACGAGGGGGTAAACGGGGTGGGAACCGCCGACCAGACCCCGTGGCATGCGTCGCGCGACAAGGCATGTAAAGATGTCATGCTACTCCCAAACATGAAAACGCGGAACTGCGCAGGTCCCCATTCAGCAATCTCCGTCTGTCTATGGCATCGGGGTCGGAGTCGCTATCGGGGTCGAAAGGGCGGTAGACTGCCGATAACGACTCCGATACCGACCCCGAGAAACAGCACCTACCTGAATAGGAACAAAGGGGTATATTAGGGACGACATGGGACGGATGCAACATCTATTAGTTCTTCCCCGATTTGCGGGAGTTGCGCATGTCCGCGGTCGCTCCCGGCGCGATCCGTGCACGGGAACGGCTCAGCGTCATGCG
>CAZEVX010000244.1:0-4625 GCA_964515705.1 uncultured Verrucomicrobiota bacterium
CGCGCACCAACAACCGGATTGACCCGCATGTACAACAGTTATTGGAACCTGCGCGAGAAACCCTTCCAGAACGTGCCGGATCCGCGGTTCGCCTACCTCTCGGACCAGCACCACGAGGGGCTGGCCCGCCTGATATATCTGGTCACGAGCCACAAGTTGGGCGGCGTCCTCACCGGGCCTTACGGCGTCGGCAAGTCCATGGTCCTGGAACTCCTGGCACAGCGCATCCGGACCGACGGGCAGTCGCGCTACCTGTGCGTTGAAATCCTGCCGGGCGAAACCCTCGGGCTGGCCCGCCAACTGCTCTCCTTCCTCGGGCGCGCCCAGCCGATTCCGGACATGACCGCCGTGATCGAAATCGTGCGCGCCACCTGCCACGATCCCAAGGCCGCCTTCCAGCACACCGTGCTGGCGATCGACGAGGCCCACCTGATCAAGGACCATACCACGTACGAGTTCCTGCACATGCTGACGAACCTCAGCGTCCTGGGCCGCGACCTGACGCCCCAGTACCCGGCCTTCACGCTGATCCTTTCGGGGCACATGGACCTGACCCGCAACCTCGCCCCCTTCGAGTCTCTTTGTCAACGCCTGCAACTGGTGTGGACGCTCGAACCGCTGACGGAGGCCCAGACCCAGGAATACCTCCAGCACCGTATCCGGACGGCCGGCGGCGACATCTGGATGTTCGCCGAGGACGCGCTGCCGGCAATCTACGCGGCGTCCCAGGGCCTGCCGCGCCTGATCAACAACCTGTGCGACGTGGCCCTGATGCTGGGCTGCGCGGCGCAGTCCCGCACGATCGGCAAGTCCCTGATCGAGCAGGCGTCGCGCGAAGTGCTCTCGCCCATGGTCAAGCAGCCGATCGCCACGGGAGGTGCGCCCCATGGAGTTTGATTCCCCCCTGAGCATGATCGGCCTGATCGCCACGGTCTTGGCGTTCACCTTCGCGCTGGCGGCCTTCCTGAACTCGCGCCGCCGGCAGGCTCGCCAGGCGTCGGCCCAGACGCCCGCCTCGGCCGCGCAGACCTCGAATGCGCCGCCCCTGCCCTCCGTGCGCGATGTCGTCCAGCAACGCCTGGCCGCCACCCAGCCCCGGCCGGAGCCCGGCGCCCGGACCGGCGCCGACAAGCCGTCGCCCTCGATCTTCAAGCAGGTCGGCCCCCACGGCGTGGAAATGCCGGCCGGCGCGCCCTTCGCGGACGACGAGTACATCTGGGAATGAACGCGGGGCCCGCTCTGACCTGGATGCTCCGCGCCGTTCTGGCGGCCGGCATGGCATCGTTCCCGGCCCTGGCGGCCGCCTGCTGGTGGACACCCCCGTTTCCGGGCAAGGCGTTCCAGGCGGCGTTCTTCGCGCTGGCCGGCCTGGAAAAACTGTGGAGCCAATGCCTCCGCCAGCGGGACGCGGCGCCGTGGGCGCCCGCCGGGCGGGATTGGACCGCCCCGGCGGTCGGCGCGGCCTACGTCTTGATGACGTTCGCCGCGCTGGCGGAGCGCTTCTGGAGGCGGGGCCCGTTCCATCCCGTGATGGCGGGACTGGGCCTGGGACTCTACCTGGCGGCGCTCGTCCTGCAGTACGCCGCCTTCGCGCACCTGCGGCGGCAATGGGCCGTGCATCTCGACCGCCCCCGGTCAGACCGCTGCCTGGTGACCAGCGGACCCTACCGCGCGCTGCGCCATCCGCTCTACGCGGCCTACCTCCTGGAAGCGCTGGCCATCCCGCTGGTCCTGCATGCCGCCGGGGCGCTGGTCTTCGCCCTGCTGGTGTTCCTTCCGCTCGAACTGGCCCGCATCCGCGTCGAGGAACGGCTGCTGCGGGCCACGTTCGGCCGCGCCTACGAGGACTACGCCGCGCGCACGGGCGCCTTCTGGCCACGCCGGGCCTAAAGGGGGCGGCGCCAGGGGGAGGCGGCGGGGACTACGGGCAGGTTGGCAGGCGCACGGTCATGGTCGTGCCCTCGCCCGGCCGGCTGTCGACCGTAATCGTGCCGCCGTGATCCTCGATCACGCTGCGGGTAATGGACATGCCGAGCCCCAGGCCGCCGCCGACGATTTTCGTCGAATAGTACGGCTCGAAAATCCGATCGAGGGCTTCCGGCGCGATCCCGCAGCCCGTGTCCGTGATGCGCACCACGGCCGTTCCGGGTTCCCCGGCGCACGCCAACACGACCCGTCCGCCGGACGGCGGCAGGGCCTGGATGGCATTGACGGCGATGTTCTGCAGCGCGCGAAACACCTGGATCCCGTCCGCCAGAACCCGGCAGGCGGCGCCATCCGTGCGGACCTCGATGCGGGCCTTGGCCTCGTCCGCCTGCGGCTTGAGGGCCTGGGCCAGGTCGGCCAGCAGGGACGGCAGCGGCACCGGCGCGCGGTCGCGGCGCGCGCCGCTCTTCTGGGCGCGCCAGAACGACAGCAGTTCGTGGCAGCGCGCCACGCTCTTGTCGATCACCGCCAGGCACTCCATGCTGTCGGCAAACTGCCGGCCGAGCTTCTCGCGGGAGTTCTGCAGGTGCTCCGTGAGCAGTTCAACATACCCGAGGATCGCCGTCAGGGGGCTGCTGATGTCATGGGCCAGTTCCATCGATTTCTGGCCGAGCCGCGCCAGGTGCTCGCGCTGCGCCAACTGGGCGCTGAGTTCGCGGTTCATGGCCTCGAGCTCGGCAGCGGCCTGCGCGCGCTGGCGTTCGAGGCGCGTGCGCTGGATGGCCGACCGCACGACCCGGAACATCTCGGCGGTGTCGAAGGGTTTCCGCAGGTAATCGGTGGCGCCGAGCCGCAGGGCTTCCTGGGCGGTCTCGAGCGAGCCGTAGCCGGTCAACATGATCACCGAGACAAGCGCATCCAGGGCGCGGATTTCCCGCAGGCCGTCGATCCCGTTGCGGTCGGGCATGCGGATATCGAGGATCACGAGGTCGGGCGGCGTCTCGCGGAACAGGCGCAGGCCCTCGGTCACCGAGACGGCGCAGGCGACGTCGCACTCGACCTTGAGCAGGATGCGCAGGCTCTCGCGCGGACCGAGCTCGTCGTCAATCACCAGCACCCGCGCCGGCGGCGCCGCCGTTGGCCTGTCCGCTTGCATGCCGGGGTCCTCCCGGAACGGATGTCGTCTCGCGCGCCTAAAAGGCGTACTGGTAGCTGAGCCCCAGGAGCGTCGAGCGGAAATCGTAGTCGCCGTTATAGGCCGGATTCTGGTTGCCGCGCACCTCGCGGCCGCGGAACAGGCCCTGGGCCAAGGCCAGGTCCACGGCGTGGTGGTCGCGCCGGTAGCCGAGGCCGAGGGAGACCACGGACTGATCCTGTTCGGCAGCCGAGGGCATCAGGCTGTGCTGCGGCACGGGGGTGGGCATATAGAGGTAGCCGGCGCGCAACTGCCAGCGGGGCAGGAACTGCCAGTCGCCGCCCAGGCCGAAGGTCCAGGTGTTCTTCCAGTCCTGGGGCAGCGCGGTCGTGCCCAGCGCCTGCTGCAGCATCGGGGTGTTGGCGCCGATGTCCAGGCCCATGGTCTCGTTGCGGGCATGGTTGAGCCACTCGACGTTGGCCTCCAGGCGCACGCGCTCCGTGACACGGAGGCTGTAGCCGAGGGCCGCGATCTGGGGATACTTGATCGTGGTGTTGAACGCGCTGGACGGCACGGCCGGCGCGCCGGACGGAATGTGGCTCAGGTCGAAATCACCCGCGTAATCCATGTCGAACGGCAGCTGGTAGGTCGCGGCCAGGCGCTGCGACTCCGTCAGCTTGACGGTCACCCCGGCATGGCCGCCGACGGCATAGTCGTCGCCCGCGAAGGTCATCACCCCGTCGGGCGCGGCCGGGTTGCCGGCCGCCAGCGACCAGGGAAAATACTGTTCGAACTTCAGGTCGCCGCGATAGAGGTCCATGCCCAGGCCAACCGCCAGGCGGTCGTGGACGCGCAGCGCGACCGCCGGCGACAGGTCCACGACGCGCATCATGGCGTAATACGGGGCGGTGTAGCGGAACAGGCTGTGGTCGTCCCAGCGCGTGGCCTGGCCGAACGGGACGTTCAACCCAACGCCCAAGGCCAGGGCGCCGGGCCGGATCGGGACGGCGGCGTAGGCGCTCGGCAGCAGGCGCCAGGGGTCCTCCGACAGCGTGTGCCGGCCGTCCGGCGCGGTGAACTTCTTCTCGCTGTATCCGAGGGTCACGGCGGGCTGAATGGTGAGTTGGCGCAGGCTGACGAGGTTGGCGGGATTGTGCGACACGGCGGTGGCGTCATCGATATCGACCACGCGGCCGCCGATCCGGCCGAGCGCCAGCGGCCCGTCGGGCGGGTTGCGATACCCGTCCGCCCGCAGGCCCGTTGCCACCCCGCCCAAGGCCGCCGCCAGCAGCCAGGTCATCCCGTGCGTCGTCAGAGTCGTCGTCTTCATCAGTGCCATGCTCCTTGCGGGGAGGCCGCTGCCGCGGCCGCGATCCCGACACCGTTCCGGGCTTGCATGATGCCCCCGGCCCAGCGGTGTGTCAATGCCTTTGTGCCGCGGCCCAAATCCGCGCGTAAGGGGCGTCGGCGGCATGCGGTCTTGTGGAGGTTCCCCTTGACCGGCGCGGCTCGCGAGGAGTCTCGCCCGCTCGTATCCCAGCGGCCGCACAGGCTGTGCGGCCCT
>CAZEVX010000245.1:0-4594 GCA_964515705.1 uncultured Verrucomicrobiota bacterium
GTTGTCATATCGACCGTAGCGCAGGTCCAACCGTGGCTTACGCGCCAATCATGGCCCGTCATATTCGGCTTGATCCGCCGCCCGGATCGCGCGATACTCTTGATCAATATACAGGCAACTTCCAGGCAACTTCCGCCCCGATACGCCTGCATGACGTGCGTGGCGCGCCGGTCCCGGGGGCGGCAGTCACCGCGGAGGAACAACCGATGAACGCCTTGGGTATCCTGGCCGGCCCGCGTAAGGGACATGCCACCGACGTGGCCCTCGACGCCGTCCTGAAGGGCTTGAGCGACGGCGGGGCGGACGTCGAAAAGGTGGACCTGTATGCCCTGACAATCCAGCCGTGCCGGGGCTGCTATGCCTGTGCCAAGACCCGCCGTTGCGTGATCCAGGACGACCACCCCGCGTTGCTCGACAAGGTGGGCCGTGCGGATGTCCTGGTCTTTGCCACCCCGACCTACTGGAGCAATGTCTCCTCGGAAGCCAAAAAGTTCTTCGACCGCAGCTTGGCGTTGTTCGAGGACACGACCTTCGGACCGCGGCGCCGGGATCCCCGGCCGTCGCGGATCGTCCTGCTGACCTCGTGCGGCGCGCCATTCCCGTTTTCGCACCTGATGGGCATCGTTCCCGGGGCGATGCGCGCCATGAAGGCCATCTTCCGCTGTACCCGCGCGCGCCTGTACCCGCTGGCGATCACCGGCATGATGGATCCCGCCGCCAGCCGGCCGTCGCCCCGACACCTTGGCCGCGCCTACGCCCTCGGCAAACGGCTGGCCCGGGCATGTATCCGGGCCTAAGTCCATCCGTTGTTCCCGTCCGCGCCACCCGGAATCTCTATGACGCCCTCGATCATCCTGCACGCCAACTGTGTCGAGCAAGGCCAGACGATTGACGCGATGTGCGCTCTCGCCGTGCGCTGGGGCTATGACGGCATCGAGTTCCGCGGCCGGCGCGCGGACGCGGCGGAATCCCGCGGCGCCTACTTCGACGCGATCGCGCGGGCGCGCGACCGCCATCGGCTGAAGGTCGTGTGTTTCGGCGGGCCGGGACCCGACCTGATGCAGCCGTGCGCCGCGATCCGCCGGCGGGAGACCGAGCGCTATGCCGCGTTCCTGCGAGCGGCGGCGCGGCGCTTCGGCGTCCAAACAATCAACACCTTCGCCGGCCGGCTCCGCAACCCGGCGGCGCGGGTGCCCGAGACCGACAGCGCCCTGCATGGGTCCGCCATTGCCGCCGACGATCACTACGCTTGGGCGGCCGAGGGATTCCGGCAGCTCGGCGCGGTGGCGGGAAGCCTCGGCATGCGTCTGGCGTTCGAAACCCAGCGGGGCTACCTGCATGACACGCCGGCCAGCACGCTCAAACTGCTGCGGCGGATCGGCCATCCCGCCGTGGGCGCCAACCTCGATTACGTCTGCATTTCCGGCCAGCCCGATCCGCCGTCGCTGCCGGAGGTCGCCGACCTGCTGCGCGGACGCATCTACTACGTTCATTTGCGGAACCTGGTGCGCCTGGACGGCGGCGAACGGCTGCGCGTCGGGCTGGGCGACGGGGAGTTCAACTATCGCGCCCTGTTGCGCCTCCTGAAAGCGCGCGGCTATACCGGGCCGCTCTGCATCGAGACCCCGCGTCTCGGCGATCGCGAATGGTTTGCCCAGGAGGACCTGCGCTACCTGCGTGCCGTGCTCGCCGACCTGGACTGGTAGCGCACGCGGGTCCGAGCTATTGGGAGCAGCACAGGCAAGAACAAATGCCGTGTTCCCGTCAACTCAATCGAGTCGCCTGGGTTCCCCGATCCCGCCGTGGCGGCAGGCCCGGCCGCTGCTACCGCGCCCCGGCATCGCGGCGCGGTATCATCTCGCCACGGGGAGTATGCAAGGCGCCTGCGCCATGGCCGCGCCGGGTTCGCGCGCCCTGCCGACCCTGGCGTTCCGAACCGGCGGGCAGCATTATGAAATTCTGATGCCCGTCCGCGGCCGAAGCATGCCGTCTGCCGTTCCGCGACAATCTGTTTGACGCCGTGTTTTCGTTTGCCGTGCTGGAGCATGTGCGCGACCCGGCGCGCGCGGCGCAGGAACTTCTCCGCGTGCTCAAGCCGGGCGGAATGCGGTGCCGCCAGGCGCCATTTTTGCAGCCGCTGCACGGGTATCCCCGCCACTATTCCAATATGTCGCCAGAATGATTGCTCAGCCTGTTTGCAGGCCGGCCGCTCCGCGGACGCGCAGAACATGCCCTCCTGCTGCAACCTGCTGATCGGTCGTAAAACCGACGCCGACGCCCGGCCGTGGCGCGTCTGTTTTTTGGGGTGCCCCCGGCGGCCGTCGGTTACAGCATCGGCCCAAGAATGCCGGCCAGGATCACCGAGGCGATGGAGACGGTGACGAACCCAGCGGCCAGCATGTTGGGCAGCAGGGCGTCGGTAATCGCCTGAACCTGCTCCGGTGTCGTCCCCGTGGCGCGGGCGACTTCGATGGGAACCACGTAGGTTCCCGGGAATCCGAAGAGCGCCGAGGCTCCGATGGCTAGAGACATCCAGGGGGACACCTTCAGCAGCGCCCCGGCGGCCAGGCTGAACACGACGATCCCGGCGGACCCGATGGCCAGTGCCAGGGCCAGGGTCGGCAGGAGGTCCAGGACCATCCGCGGCGTGGCCGTGGAGAGGTTGGCGAAGATCACCGACAACAGGGCCGCCATGCCGAACCCGAAGGCGCCCGCCAGGTTCAATACACCCCGTTCCAGCCAGCCCGTGTGCGCCATGAGGATGCCCAGCAGCAGGGCCAGGATGTTACGGTCCAGGACGTTGTGGCCCGTGAGTCTCTGGGCCGCCGCGGAGATCAGGCCCGCGGCGAGCGCCACGACGGCTGTTTTGGCCAGGTAAAGGTTTTCGCGGCCCCACATTTCCCGACGCGGCGGGCCGGGCGCGCGCGAATCGGGATCATCCGATGGCACGGGCGTCGCCGTCCTGTTTGATTCAGCCTGGATCCGATCGCGGATGCGCCGGGCTTCCCTCTTCAGGCACACGGACGCGAGCGGGTATCCTACGAACCCTTGCACGACCAGCAGCAGGGTGGCCAGCATGGCGTGACCGTGATGGCCGGCGGCCTTGGCGGCGTCCGCCATGAGGATCGAGGCGATGACCCCGCCGGCCAGCGGCGGGGCGGCGACCATGGCCGCCGCCCGGCCCATCAGGGGGGCGCCCAGGACCAGCAGGAAGACCACGATGCCACCAACGGCGGCGACGGCGATTAGAACGGTTTTCCACTGCTGCCGGAGTTGTCGGCCGTTCAGCAGCGTTCCCATGTGTACCAGCAGCAGGGGAATCAGGACGGTTCCCGCGCCTTGCAGCGCGGAGGCCGCGAAGAGCTCCGTGGGCACGCCTCCCCAAAAAGCGGCCAGGAATAGCACCGAACTCGTGAACAGCATGGAAACCATGCCGCGCGTGAGCCGCGATAGGACGTCGCCAATGGCATACACCGCGAGGATCAGCGTCAGGGCGGCAAGCGCATGCATGGCGGGCGCGATCACAAGCGGTGACGTCGAATCCAAAGTCCATCATTTATATCCGCAACCGGAACCCAGGTCAAGACGCTGGGCGGGGACGCCGTCAACAGGATTCCCGCGCATCCGGTCCGGATGCCCGCGCGCGCGACGCGCTGGTGGGACGAGCGCGCCGCGCGAGATGCCGCGCCCGTTCCCGGGTCCGATCGCCCGGCGTCCCCTGGTAGTTGATGGCCGAAATTATGCCTGTGGCATGCCGGCGGGCAACGTATGCTCCACCGATAACGAGTATTGTGCCATTGCCGCGGCATGACGGAGGCGGCCGCGCCGTGTCCGCGAGTATCGGAGCGGGGGGCGGCCATGAAGACAGGTCTGGTGAGCGGAATGGTGTTGTTGGGCATCCTGACAGCCATGGCGCAGGCGGGATCGATGGTGCGGGTGCAGACGTTTGCCGGCGTGCATGCGTAAGAAATCCAGTCCGGACCGGCGGCCTACGCGCGCGACAGCGGGAAGCGTACCGGGGGGAACAACCTCTCGTTCACCGGCGCGGGCGCGGTGACCGTGGCGACGAACCAGGCTGGGAACGCCAACTGGAAAGCGGCAGCGACGGTTCAGCGATCTGTGAAGGTGAATCCGGCTCGGCCGATGGTGCTAGGGATGCTGAAGGACTTCGATGGGGACGGCCTTGCCACCAGCTTTGTGGGTGCTAATGTGGGTGCATGAAGTCGTCAATAACCGTCAATAACCAGACGGTTGCGAATTGTAGCAGCGGATAGGCAAAAACAAGAAACGCATTCCGCCCTTTATTTTCAGGGGCGCAATGCGTTTCAAATTGTCATAAATTGGAGCGGGAGAGGGGAGTCGAACCCCCGACGTTCAGCTTGGGAAGCTGACATTCTGCCACTGAATTACTCCCGCGACTATCCGGCATGCGCCTCGCCGCGCCCTCGTGGGCATGCAGGCGAAACGCATACCTGCCCCATACCGTACCCGTGACCATCGGTCATGGCAAGCTTTTTCGGCGCCAGTGCCCCCAAACTGCGGGAGTTGCGCCTGCCCCTTTTGCCCAGTCAGGCGCCAGACCGTGCGCCTGCGG
>CAZEVX010000246.1:0-4593 GCA_964515705.1 uncultured Verrucomicrobiota bacterium
GGGCGAAGCTGCGCTGAGCCGTTCCCTCCCCGTGGAGGGCGAAGCTCCCGCCTACACGGCGCGTCAAGCCGCCGCTACGGCGCGCATGACGCTGAGCCGTTCCCCTGCACGGATCGCGCCTGGAGTGACCGCGGACAAGCGCAACTCCCGCAACTCGGGGTACCAACGACCGCCTTGACGGCTCGGCCGGAGTTCTCGCCCCACCCGGAACGATCCGATCACGACCGGCGCGGGAACAGCCTGCCGAAGCGACGCCGGAGCGGGATCAGTGGCTCCAGTACCAGCGGGCGTACGCCATGCAAAGGTTGAAGTAGTAGTTCGCCGTGCTGGTCTTGCCTTGAGACAAATAGTTATAGTAGAGGTAGTAGGCGTAGTTGTAGTACCCGTAGCCCGCGTAGACATTGCGCCGCGTGACCCGGTGATAGTAAAAATAGTAATCTCCATAGGCCTTGTAGGCATAACCCAGGTAATAGTAGTAGTACTGATAGGCCTTGGCGGTCTGGCCGAGACTCAAAAAATAGTACCCGGCGGCATGCGCCAGGCAGTAGTTGTAATTGGCGATGTCCGCGACGGCGCCCGTCTGGCGGTAGCGCGCGGCATAGTAGTTCGCCGCGTTCAGGTACTCCAGGTACTTGGCATAATACGGGTTGGTGCTGCTGTTCAGCTTCAGCGAGTGCGTCCAGGTGTGGCCGCCGCCCCTGACCACCCAGGCATAGGTGTTGACCGTCGGCCCGTTGGCCGGCCAGGGATCCCGCAGGTAAACCGTGCTGCCCGACGTCCCGTGCGCCACCAGGATGTGCCCGCCGCCGTTGTCCCAGCCCCAGCGGATCGCCGCCGGGCGCCCGGCATTCATCTCGGACGTCAGCGTCGCCAGCGGCATGGCATAGGCCAGGCCGGAACTGGAGAGACTGCCGAACTGGCGCAGAATCAAATCCACGCCCTTGCGGGTGGCATCCGACCCGTAGATGAAGTTCGGCACGTTGAGCCCGCCGACCGCCCAGTTGGCGATGGCCGTCTGCGTGTAGGACTTGCCGTAATAGAGCAGGATCATCTGGGAACTGGCGCACCAGCACCACTGGTCCCGCTCCTGGTTGCGCTGCGGCACGTTCAGCACGGCGCCCCATCCGGAGACGGCCATCGCCACCGCGACCAGCGCAAGGCCGGCAACCTTCCTCGACCAGGCATGACGCATCTTCATGACGTGTCTCTCTTTCTGTTGGGGAGATCAGCGGTTACGGGAGCGTCTTGCCGAGGTCCGCTTTCAGGTCGCGTACGGCATCGTCCGTTGACGTCAGCACGGCATAGGTGGCGGCCGCGGCGGCGGCGGACCCGTCCGGCGTGGGAGTCGGGACGACGATCCGCGTCAGATTGCGCACGCCTTTTTCGGGAACGGTGAAGAGGTGCTGCCGCGCCTGGTAGCAGATCGCCAGCACGGGATGAAACCCCTGGGCGGCCTTCCACTGGCGGGTGACGGCCCCGAGTTCGGCGGCCAGCTTGGCATACCCCAGCGAGACCGCCTGCCAGCGGCCCTCGAGGCGGTCCACCACCAGCATGGCGCGCACCTGGTCGCCCGCGAGGACGGGATAATACCACTGCGAGGTCGGCGCCAGCAGCGCGTCCACCGCCTGGCCGTTCTGGAAGGCCGCCAGGGCCGCCGGGCTGACGGTATGGACGCGGAACGGCGCGCCCAAGGTCACCGGTGTGGCCGCATCGCCGGGGGCGAACCCGTAGTCCTCGGCCGCCGGCGCCGGGACCTGCGACAGCAACGGGCCGAGTCCCTGCTCGGCCGCCTGCTGCACCTCGGCGGGCGGAACCTGCTGGGCCAGGACGCACGGCGCCAGAATCATCGCGCCGATCAAGACGCCCGCCGCCATCCATCGCAAGCCATTCATGGACCATCCTCCTTGCTGTGCCATCCACGCCGCCGATCGGGAAGACCTGCTGTTTATGTACAATTTCATACTCAATTCGGATCGCTTTGTCAAGGCCGGCGTGACGATTCCGCCGAGGCGTCCCTGCCGGGCTTCGCCCGCGCATGTTCATGGCGAGCAAGCGGGGCCCGCTCCCGCAAGGCGCCGGCCCGGATGTTTAGAGGTTTGACACCCCTCCCCCTGTTGGGATACCGTTGACTCGCATGACATCGCCCGGCCCGGCGGTGGCGGGAGAACCACACCCCTGCCAGACCCCAGGCCATTCGGACGAACGGCCGCTATGCCGCGAATCCCGGGTGTCGCCGCGGCAAGCTAAAGGCATCCCGATGCAGACAGTCATTCTGGCGGGCGGTCAGGGCACGCGGCTGGCCGAGGAAACCGAGCTGCGTCCGAAGCCAATGGTCGAGATCGGCGGACGGCCGATCCTCTGGCACATCATGAAGGGGTTTGCCCATTTCGGGTTCACCGAGTTCCTCGTGGCCCTCGGCCACAAGGGCGCGGCTATCAAGCGATATTTCCTGGACTATCAGGCCCTGCGCGGCGATCTGACCGTGCGGCTCGGCAGCGGGCGTATCGAGCGGCAGCCGGCCGGCGGCGAGGACTGGACCGTGCACCTCGCGGATACCGGCGCCGAGACCATGACCGGCGGGCGCCTGCGCCGCCTGGCGGACCGCCTGCGCGGCGGCCCATTCCTGGCTACCTACGGCGACGGGGTGGCCGACGTGAACCTCGAACGCCTGGTACGCTTCCACCGCACCCACGGCAAGCTGGCCACGATCACGGCCGTGCGGCCGCCGTCGCGCTTCGGCGGCCTGGTCTTCGACGGCGACCGCGTGGCCGAGTTCAGCGAAAAGCCTCAGGTCGGCGAGGGCTGGATCAACGGCGGCTTCATGGTGCTGGAGCCGGGCGTGCTCGACTACCTCGACGGCGACGCCAGCGTCCTTGAGGTGGACGGTCTCGAGCGCCTGGCGCGCGACGGCCAGCTCATGGCCTGGAAGCACGCCGGGTTCTGGCAGTGCATGGATACCCTGCGCGACAAGCGCTACCTCGACCACCTCTGGCAGCAAGGGGCGGCCCCCTGGAAAGTCTGGCCGTGACGCCGCGCCTGGTCCGCGCGTTTCGTGGCCGACCCGTGCTGGTCACCGGCCACACGGGATTCAAGGGCTCCTGGTTGGCGCTCTGGCTGGCGGCGCTCGGGGCGCGCGTCACGGGCTATGCCCTGCCGCCCGCCGCCCGCAGCCACTTCATCGCCGCCCGCGTGCGCGGCCGGCTGGCGCGGCACATCGAGGCCGATCTGCGCGACCGCGCTCGCCTGCGCCGCGCCCTGGCGCAAGCCGAACCGGAAGTGGTTTTTCACCTGGCCGCCCAGGCGCTGGTCGGCGACGGCTACCGGCGCCCGCGCGAGACCTTTGAGGTCAATGTTCTCGGCCTGGTCCACCTGCTCGAGGCCGTCCGCGCCCGCGGCCGGCCGTGCCGCGTCGTGGTGGTGACCAGCGACAAGTGCTATGAGTTGGCCGGCGCGGCGCGCGCCTGCCGCGAGGGCGATCCCCTGGGCGGCGCCGATCCCTACGCCGCCAGCAAGGCCGCCCAGGAACTGGCCTGCGAGGCCTGGCGATGCGCGTTTTTCCCGCCCACCAAAGCCCGCCGGCACGGCGTGCGACTGGCCAGCGCGCGCTCGGGCAACGTCATCGGCGGCGGGGACTGGGCGGCCGGCCGGCTGCTGCCCGACGCCATCCGCGCCCTCCGCGCCGGGCGACCGGTCGGCGTGCGTCATCCCGACGCTGTGCGCCCCTGGCAGCACGTGCTCGAGCCGCTCGGCGGCTACCTCTGGCTCGCCGCGCGGCTCGCCGCCCCGCAGGGGGGGGACTGCTGCCGCGCCTGGAATTTCGGGCCCGCGCACCGGCCCGCGGTTCCCGTGCGGCGCGTGGTCGCCGAAACCGTGCGCTGGTGGGGCGCCGGCGCCTGGATGCCGCGGCGCGACCCCTGCGCCCCGCCCGAGGCCGCACTCCTGGCGCTCGACAGCCGGCTGGCCCGCGACCGCCTCGGCTGGTTCCCAACCTGGGACTGGCACGAGGCCGTCCGCCGCACGGTGGCCTGGTATCGCGCTTGGGATCGCGGCCATCCCAATCTGCAGCAGCTCAGCCTCGACGAGATCGCCGCGTTTGGCCGGGACGCCCGACAGCGCGGCCTGGCCTGGGCGCAGCCGGCCTGAGTTCTGCACGCGCCCCCCGGCCAAAGTACGGCCCCTCCCATGACCCCGCCCCTCGAAGTCGACGCTGGAAGCGTTGACAATGATCCCCGACCGCTCCGTGGCCCTGCTTACCTGCCACGCAGGTCGCTACGGGCAACCATCACACATCGCCAGGGTTGAAACAATGGCGACAAGGCTGTCCCGCCCTACCCGCGCCGCTCGGAACGGGTAGGGCCGCACCGCCTGGGCGGCCGCTGGAATACGCGCCTAGCTTGAGCCTTGCCCGTTGGCCACTGAAAACAGCGAGGACCCGAGCAATTGCCTGCCTTTCGCCAACAACCGCCAGAACCCGTCTCCACAGCCTCCTGCCGCGCTCTTCCCGCGCCCCACCCACGGTCGGGATCGCTGTGACTGCCCCCAAAACCGCGGGAGTTGCGCCTGCCCCTGTTGCCCAGTCAGGCGCCAGACCGT
>CAZEVX010000247.1:0-4567 GCA_964515705.1 uncultured Verrucomicrobiota bacterium
TTCGCCCTCCACGTGGAGGGAACGGCTCAGCGCAGCTTCGCCCTCCACGTGGAGTCGTCATGGAACGCCTGCCCGCTGACCGACGGGAGGACGTGGAGGGCGAGGCTTTGCCGAGCCGCAGGCGCACGGTCTGGCGCCTGACTGGGCAACAGGGGAATGCGCAACTCCCGCAGTTTTTGGGGGCTGCGCTGTCGCGTGGTTTTCAAAAGCAGGATCGTAACTGCTCGGGTCCCCATGCAGCGATCTCCGTCTGTCCATGGCATCGGGGTCGCTATGTCAAACGGAAATCAGGACTCGACACCCATTCCCCGCGCGCCGGCCGGTATCGTTCTGGGCGTTGTCCAGGCGCGGCCGTCACGTTTTTTTCTTGCCGCGGCCGGCGCGGGCGGTACGATGATCCGGGAATCCGAAGTTCGGCAGTCAACCAGGAGGATGCGGCCATGACGGACCCGCAGGGCGACGTGAAGTTCGTCGAGTGGATCCGGAGCGGCTTCGATCTCTACAAGGCCAATCTCGTCGTCTGGATCGTGGCCTCGCTGCTGGCGGTGGTGATCAGCGCCGCGACGCTGGGCATCCTCAGCGGGCCGATGTGGGCCGGGCTAACCGGGATGGCCCTGGCGCAACTCGACCGCAAGAAAGCCAAGCCCGAGATCGGCGACGTCTTGAGGGGGTTCGACGTGTTCCTGCAGTCCTTCCTCTTCATGCTGGTCTGGGGCTTGGGAATCGCGGTCACCCTGCTGCTCGGCTTCATCGGCTGTATGTGGCCGATCCTTGCGATTCTGTTTTTGGTGGCCCTGAACGCGGCCCTGATGTTCGCCCTGTTCCTGATCGTGGACCGCAAGCTGGAGTTCTGGCCGGCCTCGCTGGCCAGTTTCGAAAAGATCAAGCCGGCCTTCTTCCCCTTCCTGGGACTGTCGGTGGTCGCGGGCCTGATCGGGGCGATCGGGTTGATCGGTTGCGGGATCGGCGTGATCGTGACGCTGCCGATCACGACCTGTATCCTGGCGGTGGCCTACCGCGAGGTGTTCGGAACGCAAACGCCGTCTGCGCATGTGTGAGGCCGTGACGGCGCGCCCGGCACCCGTGGGCCGTGTCTTTCAGGTCGAACGGCCGCCGCCGGAGGGGTATCGTGCCGTCCTGCGGCGGCATCTGCCATGGGCCGTGCTGGCCGCGTTGCCGCTGCTGGCGGCGGCGGTCCTGCCGCTCGACCGGTTGCCGTTCACCTTGTGCACGTTCCGGCGGCTGACCGGGTATCCCTGCCCGAGTTGCGGAATGACCCGCGCGTTCGTGGCCCTGGCGCACGGCCGCTGGCAGGCCGCGCTGCTCGATTGCCCGATGGCCATCCTGCTCTACGGCCTGGCGGCGCTGGCGCTGGCAGTCAACGGCGCCGCCCTGCTCTGCGGGGTGCGGATCGGGGCCGGCCGGTGGCTGCGCTGGCGTCTGCCCGGCTGGCTGGCCGCCGGCGCTGTTTTCGGTTGTCTCGGCCTGCTGAATTGGATATACCGGCTCGCCGCCGGCCTGGAATGACGAGAGGCTGGGGGTCCGCGCTGTTTTCAGTGGCCAACGGGAAGGCTTCAAGATGGTCTCGTATCCCAGCGGCCGCCCAGGCGGTGCGGCCCTACCCATGCCGGGCATCGCGGGTAGGGCGGGACAGCCTTGTCCCGCCGCCACTGTCCCGCCGCCGGAGGCGTGTGACGGCCACCCGTACCGGCCCGCGGGGCGGGCGCCGCGCTGATGCCATGTGCGCCACTGGAAATAGCGAGGAACCGAGGCTGGAGGCTGTTGGCGGCGATATTCACCCTCCATCCATTGTCCTGAACCCTGAACCCTCTTGTCCTTCCACCCTCAACCTTCTACTACCCTCCGTCCTGCGCCATGGAATCACTTGACCAGCATCTGACCGACTGGCTGCGCGGCGTGTTCCGGGCGACGTTTCCGGAGGCGGCCGAGCATGCCGACGCGGTGGACGTGCTGCCGGCCACCGACCCGGCCTTCGGGGACTACCAGTGCAACGCGGCCATGGCCCTGGCCAAGGTCTTGCGCCAGCCGCCGCGCGCCATCGCCCAGGCGCTGATCAACCGGCCGTCGCTGCCGGAGAGCGTCGCGCGCCTGGACCTGGCCGGTCCCGGGTTTCTCAATATCCGGCTGCAGGACGCGTACCTGGCGCGGCGCCTCGAGGCCATGGCCGGCGATCCCCGGCTGGGCGTGCCCGAGCCCGGGGTGGGCCGCACGGTGGTCCTGGACTACTCGAGCCCCAACGTGGCCAAGCCAATGCATATCGGCCACATCCGCTCGACCGTCATTGGCAACGCCCTCGACCGCCTGCACCGCTTCTTGGGGTACCGCGTGGTGGCCGACAACCACCTGGGCGACTGGGGCACGCAGTTCGGCATCCTGATCATGGGGTACCGGCATTTCGCCGATTCCCAGCGGCTGGAAGCCGCGCCGATCGAGGAACTCGAACGGGTCTACGTGCGGAGCTACGAACGGCTCGAGGCCGACCCGGCGTGGGAGGCGGCCTGCCGGCAGGAACTGGTCAAGCTCCAGGCGGGCGACCCGGAGAACCGCGCCCTCTGGGAACGCTTCGTGGCGCTGTCGCGCGCCGAGTTCGACCGCGTGTACCGGCGGCTGGGCGTGCGCTTCGACCTGACGCGCGGCGAGAGTTGGTACCATGGCCGGCTGCCGGAGATCATCGGCCGGCTCGAGCGCGAGGGGATCGCCCGCGAGAGCGAGGGCGCCCTGGTGGCGTTTCTGGAGGCGGAGCAGTTGCCTGTCTGCATTGTGCGCAAGAGCGACGGCGCCTACAACTATGCCGCCACCGACATGGCCACCATTCTAAGCCGGGTCGAGGAGTTCCAGCCGGAGACGATCCTGTACGTCACCGACGAGCGCCAGAAGCTGCACTTCGCGCAGGTCTTCGCGATCGCCGCGCGGCTGGGCGTGCGGACGCGGCTGGCGCACGTCTGGTTCGGCCTGATGCGCCTGCCGGAAGGGACCTTCTCGACGCGGCAGGGCAACGTCATCAAGCTCGAGAAGCTGCTGGACGAGGCCGAGTCGCGCGCCTTGGCGGTGGTCCGCGAGACCAGCCCGGAGATGCCGGAAGACCGGCAGCGCGAGGTGGCGCGCGCCGTCGGGCTGGGGGCGGTCAAGTATGCCGACCTCAGCCAGAATCCGCAGAGCCTGGTGACGTTCAGTTGGGACAAGGCCCTGGCGCTCAACGGCAACTCGGCGCCTTACCTTCAGTATGCCTATGCCCGCATCCGCAGCGTCGAGGACAAGTACCGCGGCCAGTTTCCCGGTCGCGACCCCGCCGCCTTCCCGATCGTGCTCGGCGAGCCGGCCGAACGCGCCCTCGGGCTGCACCTGGCGCGTTTCGCCGAGGCCGTGCCGGCGGCGGCGCGGCTGGCGCGGCCGAGCCTGCTGGCCGATTACCTTTATTCCCTGGCCGGGCTGTACAATGCCTGGTATCAGAACGTACCGTTCCTCAAGGCGCCGGACGGGGTGCGCGAGAGCCGGGTGCGGCTGTGCGGTCTCACGGCGCGCGTCCTGGCGCAGGGGTTGCAGCTCCTGGGTATCGAGACGCCGGAACGCCTGTGATCGGGAGTGCGTCCGCCGCCCGCCGGTCCCCGGCCGCAAGGAGCATGTCCTCGGCCATGCCGCCGCCCAATACCCGTTTGCAGGCCGCGCGCCTCGTGCGGCGCTGGCTGGAGACCGGGGCGTTCCCCAACCGCCTGCTGGACGGCGTCCGCGCGCACCGCGCCTTCGTGATGGAACTGGTCTACGGCGCCGTGCGCTGGAAGCGGGCGCTCGACTGGGTCGTCTCGACGGCCGTGCGCCGCGCACCGCCGGTTCCCCAGCAGGCCTTCCTGCTGGTCGGGCTGTACCAGGGACTCTGGATGGACAACGTCGCGCCCTACGCGGCGGTGAACGAGACCGTCGCCGCCGCCAGGGAAACCCTCGGCCCGCGGCAGGCGGCCTTCGTCAATGCCCTGCTGCGCCGCGCGCTCCGCGAACGCGCCGGGCTGCTCGCCGGCCTGGCGCGCCAGCCGGCGGGCATCCGCCTGTCCCATCCCGACCTGCTCGTCGAGCGCTGGACGCGCCGGTTCGGCGCCGCGGGCATGGAGGCGCTCTGCGCCTGGAACAACCGCCGTGCCGAGACGATCGTCCGCATCAACGCCCTGCGCGGCGACGCCGCCGCGTTCCGGCGCGCCCTCGAACGCGCCGGGCTGGCCGCCCAGGTCGTGCCCGGCCCCGATCCGGATAGTTTTGTCGTGGCCCGCGGGCTGGCGGTCGAGAACCTGCCGGGCTATGCCGCCGGGGATTTCTTCGTCATGGACCCGGCCGCGGCGCGCGCGGTCGCCTTGCTGGATCCCCGGCCGGGCGACCGCGTCCTGGACGCCTGCGCCGCGCCCGGCGGCAAGACGGCGCTGCTCTGCGCCCGGCTGGCGGGGCGCGGCCGTCTGGTGGCCATGGACCTGCGCGCCGATCGGCTGCCGCGCCTGCGCGCCAACCTCGCGCGCCTCGGGTGCGCGCCGCGGGTCGCGGTCGTGCAGGGCGATGCCCGCCG
>CAZEVX010000248.1:0-4567 GCA_964515705.1 uncultured Verrucomicrobiota bacterium
TCATTGCGGTATGAGCGCTCTCTTATGTCAATGGACTTATGACGCACCACACTAGGTGCCCGGCGTCCGCGCTTCCGGCGGCCTGCGGCGGACAAGTCCTTCCGGGCCGGGAATGATGTGCGATAGAGTAATGTATCAATCCGGTCCGGCCGGAGGCCGGACCCTACCGGGTCGGAACGAGCGGCAGGGTCCGGCGTCCCATGCTTTGCCAAGGCCAAGCCCGCCGGGCTTCAGGGTCGGGACAAGGGCGCCGGGCTGTCCCGTCCCGGGATGGGTAGGGCCGCGCAGCCTGGGCGGCCGCTGGAATACGCGAAGAGCCGGCAGAATAGTGATCATGCCATGAACTTCGCCGCCCAATACGGATTACCGCCGGGCCTGACGTTCGACCAGAACCTACAGCGCGTCCGCCAGGCCGGGTACACGGGCATCGAGCTCTCGCTGGCCGGATTTTTCGGCGAGGAGCGCGCCCGGCCGCTGGCGGAGTCCGAGTTGCCGGCGCTGCTCGAGGGCGCCCGGCGCTGCGGGGATGCCGCGCGGGCGGCGGGCCTCGAGGTGATTGGATTCGTGCCGGCCTATTTCTGCCTGAGTTATTTCGAGGCGCCGGTGTTCGAGCCCTATTACCGGCTGGCGGCGGCGCTGGGCGCGCCGGCGCTGCGGGTGTTCGGGACGCTCTACGACCGCAAGGCCGGCTACCGGGCGCTGCTCGACAAGACGCACGCCATGCTGCGGACGCTGCTGGGCTACGGCGCGCGCCACGGCGTGCGCAGCCTGCTCGAACTGCATCACGGCACCTTGAACGAGAGCTGTTCCGGCGCCTGGCGCATCTGCCGGGAGTACGACCCGCGCCTGATCGGCGTGATTCACGACCCGCAGAACATGGTCCTCGCCGGCCGCGAGACCTGGCGCATGGGGATCGAGATTCTGGGCGACTACCTGGCCTACGTGCACTGTAAGGACTCGATCTATACGCGCAATGCGCAGGGCGCCTGGGCCTGGTCGCTGGTCCATCCCGGCGAGGGGCTGGTCAACTGGCCGCAGTTCGTCCAGGCGTTGAAGGAGACCGGGTTCCAGGGTTGGCTCTGCAACGAGAACCGCATGGACAAGTCCGCCATGGCGCCGGAAGATTTTATGGAGAAGGAACTCGCGTATTTGCGGGGGTTGTGCGGGTAGCGCAAGGGAGGTAGAGCAAGGAACGTGAATCACCCAATGGTCGCGACCGGAGGGGGTCGCGCTGACGGGTATGGGGGTGCCGTGGGCGAGGATATCCCGGCACCAACGGGACGCACGCCGGCCCGTGGGCGAAGAGGGTAGGGCCGGGCAGCCTTGCCCGGCCGAGGATAGTATTGTAGGTAAGGCACGGCGTGAGAAGCTGTGAAATAATCGCCCGGTGTGGGCACCGGGCCTACAACAAGGGGCGAAACGTCCAGGAAAACTGTAGGCCGCGTGCCCCACCTGAGGCGGGCAAGCCGCACGCGGCGTCCAGATTAATTATTTCACACCTTCTGACCAAGGCTGGTTTGCCCTGACCGCCCCGTTGCTTGCCTTGCAGACAGCGACCAAGCGCCATGGATTCAGCCTGAAGATGTCTAGAAAAAGGATAGACGGGCCGTCTGGCTCCGGGACGAAAACAGATATCGGGGTCTTGCTGTAGGAGCCCGCCCCCTGGCGGGCGATCCCAGTGCCGACGATACGATTGGCTGTTGGAACAGGGAACAAGATGAGTCCACAAGGAACACGGTTACGGGCAGGAATTCGTCCATCGCCCCCATGAGGAGACCGGGATGCGCAAGGCTAGCCTGACGATTACCGCGGCCGTGTTGTGCGTTGGCCTGGGCTGGGCGGCGCCGGACCCCGCGCCGCTGCCTGTCCCTGCCATTGCCGCGCCGGCGGTGGACGGCGCGCTCGACGACCCCGGCTGGGCGGCGGCGACCGTCATTGACCGCCTGTATGACTTCAACACTAACCGGCCGGCGGACGACACCACCGTGCGGCTGGGGCATGACGACGCCTGGCTGTTTGTCGGGTTCGACTGCCGCAATCCCCAGATGCGGCATGTGCGTCAGCGGGTGTTTCAGCGGGACGGGCCGGTCTTTACCGACGACTCCATCGAGCTCTTTCTCCGTCCGGACCCGGCCAAGGGCCAGCGCTACTATCATCTGGCGCTGAACTTCGCCAACGTCCAGGCCGACAAGCGCGTCACCATGGAGGGCGCCCGCGACGAGTCCTGGAGCGCCCCATGGCGCTCGGCGACCCGCCGGCGGCCGGACGGCTGGAGCGCGGAGCTGGCGATCCCGCTGTATCTCTTTGCCGGCGACGACCTGGGCGGGATGCAGATCAATCTCTGCCGCAACCGCCTCGAGATCGAACTCGACGCCCAGGGGGCGCCGACCGGCGAGCGCCTGCAACCCCGCGTGCTGCGCCCGGACAACCGCGGCAGCCTGAACGACTTCGCGAACTTTTTGCCGGCCGCCGGCCTGGGCGGATTCGCCGCGCGCGTCCCCTTCGCGCCGCGCATCGCCGCCGTTCGCGCCGCGGGATACGACCGCGCGGGCGGCGCGCTGGCCTACCGGCTCGAGGTGGCGATCGAGGCCGGCTCGTCGGCGGCCGGCGACGCGGACCTGATCGTGGCCGAGGACACCGGCGGCCGCGCGGCCGATGTCTGGACCGGGCGCGTGGCGTTGGCGGGGAGCGCCGCCACCAACCTGGCGCTGGCGGTGCCGGCGTCCGACTACCGGGAACGGCGGGTGACGGTGCGGCTGGCGGCGCCGGGCAATCCGGCCGACGTCCGGGCGGCGCGCGACCTCGAGGACCCGTCCGCGCTGCGGGTGCTGCGCCAGGCGTTCGCCACGCGCAGCTATTTCACCTCGGAAGACACCGCCGCCATCCGGCTCGAGTTCGGGCTCCCGGCCGACCTGCTCCGCGGCCTGACCCTGGCGCTCGAGGTGGACGGCCGGCCCGCGCTCGAGACGCCGACGCTCGCGCCGGAGATGACGGTCGCGCTGCCCCTGGCCAATCTACGCGAGGGCGCCAATGCCGTCCGCGTGCGGGTGCTGCACGGCGACCGCGAGATGGCGGCGCGCGCGGTGACGGTCCGCAAGCTGGCGCCGCGCCCGGGCAACGAGATCAAACTGGACCTGGTCAAGGGCATCCTGCTGAAGGACGGCCGGCCGCATTTCCCGCTCGGCATCTACGCGCACACCCTGCAGACCCGCCTGATGGCCGGGATCGCCGCGGACGACGAGGCCGAACTGTTCCGCTGGCTGGGCGAGGAGATCGGGTTCACCTTCGTGGCGCGCGACGTCCCCCGGCCGTTCGCCGACGGGTTCATGCGGCTGGCCGCGCGTCACGGCCTGGACGTGCTGCCCTACGTCTACCCCGACGTGGTGGCGCCGCTCAGCATGCTCAAGCCCAGCCCGCGCGCGGCGGCGGCGCTGCCGGAGCGGCTGCGCGCGGCGCTCGACGGCAAGGGCACGCGCGCGCTGACCGCCGCCGACCAGTTGCCGCTCGCGGACCGCCTGCGCATCCGGCGGACGCTGTTCGAGGACCTCGAGCCCGGCCTGGCCGCGGACATCGCGGCCTTGCGCGCGCACCCCAACTGCCTGGGCTACTACAACGTGGACGAGCCGAACCTGGTCAATCCCGACGACCGTATCGCGGCGGCGGAATGGACCTGGAACACCGTCACGCCGCTCGATCCCTACCGGCCGATCTGGATGGTCTACGCGCGCGACATCCCGCGCGGCGACCCCTGGACGCGCTGGGCCGACATCATCGGCTACGACGTGTATCCCAACCCGCACGTCGGCGGCGACGTCTACAACGATCCCGGCCTTGGCACGGCCTACTATGCCTGCGACCTGCGCGAGCGCTGCCGCCAGGACCATAAGGTCATGTGGTTTCTGCCCGTCGCCAACTGCATCGGGCCCAACAAGCAGCCCATCGGCCTGGGCCGGGCGCATATCCTCTGCCAGGCCTACAGCGCCATCATCTACGGGGCGCGCGGCCTGATGTATTTTTCGCTCGCCGCCGTCGTCGGCGAGCAGGGCTGGGACGCCCTCAAGACCGTCTGCGCCCAGGTCAAGGCCCTGGCCCCGGCGCTCCTCAACGGCGATATTCCCCAGACGGTCCGCTACACCCCCGACGAGTTCCGGCCGCGCGAACGCCTGTTCCCGATGGTCAACGCCGCCGTCTTCCGGTATCCCGACGGAGACTATTTGCTGCTGGCCGTCAACATCAAGCCGCATGCCGTCCGAACCGAGTTCCGTCTGCCCGGCTTGGCCTCGGCCGCCCGCCTCTTTGCGGACGCCGGAGCGCCATTGGCTGGCGTTACGGCGGCGGGCGCCGGAGCGCGATTGGCTGGAGTTACGGCGGCGGACGCCGGAGCGCCATTGGCGGGCGGCGCGTCGGCCAGCGCCGGAGCGCGGGCGTCCCGCCCGCTGCCACATTCCGATTTGCCTGCCGCCCCCCCCCGCCCGCTGCCGCCCCTGTTCGTCGCGTGCATCTTCGCCCTCTGCCTCATCAGCCGGCGGAAATACCTGAACATCTTCGCCATTCTCTCGTCGATCGT
>CAZEVX010000249.1:0-4560 GCA_964515705.1 uncultured Verrucomicrobiota bacterium
GCCCCTTCGCCGGTGCCTGTGGTCCTGTTGGAGGCAATCGTGCAGTTCCAGAACGCGCTGGTCCCCGCGGCCGCGTAGATTCCGCCGCCGCGGGTAGTGGTGTTGTAAGCGAACCGGCAATTCGTGAAGACCGTCGGTCCGTCGAGGGCCGCGGATCCGTACGTGTTGTTGGTGTTGTACGCGACCGTACAGTTCTCGAACCACCGGTTCGTCGGCACGATGTCGTGCACGCGGATGCTGTACCCGACATTCGAGGCGATCGTACAATTCCGGAGGCCGACGTTGGACACATACCGCAGATAGACGGCATGCTTGTTGTAGGCAATCAGGGTGTCGCTGAGCAGGGTCTGTTCGTGGGTCACACTGGCGGTCGCGACGGCATAGGTCGTCGCGGTCATACTGTTCGACACAATCATGCAATTGTGGATCGTGGCGCCACGGCCGTTGATGTAAACGCCCGCGCCGCCGGAGACCGCATACCCGCGCCGGATTGCGAATCCCTGGATTCGGGTGTTGGCGGCGGACCCTGCGGCCGTGTTTTTGAACTCGACGCAGCGGTAGAGATCGTTGCCGTCAATCGCCGTGAACGACGGGCCGTTGACGCTGCGCAGGTCAATCGTCTTGGTAATGGCAAGGTCCGCCGTGAGCACAAAGTCGCCGTTGGTGACCAAGACGGTGTCGCCAGCGTTCGCCTTGAAGACGGCGTTCGAGATCGTGGCAAAGGCCTGGTCCCAGCCGCCGGTGCCGTTGCGACCGGTGTCCGCGCCGTCGGGGGGCGGCGCCACGTACCAGGTCGCGGACAGCCCGGTCGCGGCCAACGCCAGCAGCAGCCCCATGCCCACGAGGGATTTCATCGCGCGCTCCTCCTATGCGTCCGACCCGGGGAAGGACGCCCTCTTGTCACTCCCCCCCATCGCCTCGCCGCGGCCGGAAGCCCCGGCCATGGCGACATGGTAGAACCGTTCCACAGATGCATGATGATACCATCGGGCGCCGCTCTTTGGCATATAGATTGTGGTGCTGTATTCTGGACTTTGGTGACGGGTTGGCCGGCCGCGCCGACGAGATTTTTGGGGTGGCCACGGGGGCCGTATCGTTGGCCGCGTGTTCTCGCCCCCAAGGCCGCCCGCCGTCATCGCCCGCCAGGGGGCGGGCTCCTACATTCCCAACCCGCTTGGCGGCGGATTGTAGGAGCCCGGCCCCCGCCGGGCGACCGCCTTCGCCCAACCGTCGGTGTTCTCTGTCCCCCCAAAATGCGGCAGGACGCCGGGCCCTGCCTCTATTGCCGACCTGCTGTGCCCACTGGAGCCGGGGCGCCCGCCCCGCACCACGACTCACGGAGACACCGCCGCCGGCAACCGCAGGACCAGGCTGCCGGGACCGGAGGCCGTTACCCGCATCTTGCCGTCGGATTCTTCGGACACGGAGACCGTCTCGTCCTTGCGCACGACGTCCGCCGCGGACGCGGGGACGTCAAGCGGCTCGGTTCCCGGCTCCGTGAACTCGACGTGCAAGCGGGTCTGGCCGCCCTCGCGGGTCCGGTAGACAAATGCGGCATTGACCGCGGTATTGGCAAACAGCGCGTAGCCGCCGTGCCAGGAAAACGTGTCGCCCGGCCGGAAGGCCGTGGGCGTCCGGATCTGGTTGAAATACAGCTTGCTCGGCTTGATGATCCGCGACAGGTTCGGCGGAACCAGTCCGCGGGTCGGCAGGTCCGATTCCAGGTCGAGCCAGAAGGCCAAACACAGCGCCTTGTCGCGCTGGTGGAGAATCGCCCGGTCCACGGCGCCGAACCGCGCCAGCGCGCCGGACTCGGACGCGCCGGCGTAGGGCACGACCCGTCGCTCGCCGTGCGCGTAGTAGATGGCGTCCATGCCGACATGGCCCGGCAGCGCGCTGAAGGCCAGCAACTGCAGGCCGTAATAGGCGCCGATCGTCACCGGCGCCAGGACCTCTGTCCGGGCGCGGACCGCCATCTGGCTGCCGGCGACCTCGACCTCGTAAGTCTCCCGGAGCAGATCCTCTCCCTTGCCGGTGGTATAATCAATCGTCTCGGGATCGAGCAGCACGTGCTCGAAGCGCAGGCGCACGGCATCGCAGGCCAGCGGGCCGGCGCCCTCGCGCAGCACGGCGCCGTCGGCCCAGGCCTCGAACCGCGCGCGCGACGGATCGCTCGTCAGGCGTTCGAGCCGGACGGTCTGTCCCGGCGCCACACCCCGGAGCGACGTCTCGGCGACCGGGTCGCAGCGCAACGCATTGCTGCGACGGCCCAGGTAATTCAGCCGCACCAGGGTCTTGCGCCCCGCCGCCGCTTCGCGCACCTCGAGCACCCCGCCGGCCTCTTCGGGAAATCGGCCGGCGTCGTCCACGGTCAGGGTGCGCCGGGCCTCGTCCTTCGCCACGATCGTCGCGGTCAGCGGCGTGCGCGTCGTGAGGTGCGCGCCGCCGGTCCAGGCGGAAGTCCGGTCTGCCAGCTTCACGCTGTACGGCCCGAAATTGTCGCTGTCGGAGTTGAAGCACGGGCGCGCGGCGGCCGTGTCGAGGACCGCCGCCGCCAGCGGGCCGGCGTTCGATTGGAGATGGATCTGCGTCAGTTGCCAGGTCCGGTTGAACGGCTGCTGGGCGAAGGTGAAGACCACCGCCCGGCTGGGGTTGCCTTGCAGCCGGGCGCCGACCCGCAGCACGCCATCGCGGAACAGGACAAAGTTGGCGGGCCCCGCGCCGGCCGCCGTCTGGATGCCCGTCATGTTAGGCCTCCGTGCCGCCGGCGCCGCGACGCCAAGCCCGGCCAGCGCCATGGCCGCGCCCATCGCCCGGCACCATTCCATTGCCTTGCCTGTTGTCATCGTATGGTGTTCGCCACGAAGCACACGCAGCGGATATTTTCTTTTCCCCCTTCGTGCTCTTCGTGTCCTTCGTGGTGAAATCTTGGTCGTTCAGCCGGCCGGCCGCCAGTCCCAGGCGTAGAGCGCGGCGTCCTCCATCTCGATCCGCGCCAGGATGCGCTTGCCGGGCACGGGGTCCACCCGCGCGCCATTCGTCCAGGCCGCGACCCCGTCGAGCGCGTCGCCGGCCAGGGACGCGGCGGACTCCGGCTCGCTGCGCCCCGGAATGGCCGCCTTGTCGCCGCGCCCGGCGCGCGCGAAGAGCTGCACGCGCAGGCAGCCGCGGGGCCCGGCCTTGTAGTTCAGCAGCAGCTCCGACGGCCGCTCGAGCGCGCCCAGGTCCAGCTCGAGCACGCCCTCAGGTTCGGCGCGGAACCCGAACAGGCGCCAGCGCGGCCAGCGCGCCAGGCCGGCCTCCGCCACGGCGCCCTCGGCTTCGCGCGCCGCCGCCCAGCGGGGGTCCACGGTCCAGTCGGGATTGAATTCCCAGGCATGCGGACGGGCGCTGCCGGCCACGTAGAGCCAGTGCTCGGCGCCAACCGCGACCGGCCCGCTGGCCACGCCCAGCCAGCCGCGCGCCCAGTCCGGGCGCTCGAGGCCGAGGAACGCTGGACGGCCGGGCGCGTGCAGCCAGCGGTCGCCCGGCCGTTCCTGGTAGACCAGGGTGATATCCGAGTTCCCAAAGATGCCGTAATGCTGCGGCGGCGTGGTCGAGAGCGGCAGCCAGTGACGGAAGTTTTCGAGGAACCCCACCCACCCGGCGCCGGAGGGCAGCAGGCCCATCTTGTAAAAATCCGTGCTCTGGAACCCGCGCGCCCGGGCCGCGACATCGTCGCAATCGTCCGGCACCAGCGCGCAGACGGGATCGCCCCAGGCGCCGTCGGCGAGCTCCGCCGTCCAGATCGCGCGGCGGTGCAGGCCGCCGGCCAGCCGCACGAACTTCATGGCCGCCAGGCCGCGCCCGCGGCCGGGATGGTAGGCGCAGGTGATCGTGTCGCCCGAGAACCAGCGCGGCGATCGGGAATCGAGTTCCCAGTGCAGGCCGTCGGCCGAATGGGCGGTATAAAAACTCGAGACCAGCCCCTGCGGGTCGTCGTGTTCTCCCACTGGATTTGGCGAATAAACCGTGCCGCGGTAGCGCCAGCCGGCCGGCGCCGCCGGGTCCACGAACACGGCCGCCACGTTCAGGTCAATGTAGTTGTTGTTCGCCGGCCCCTGCTTGACCAGGCCGAGGGCCGGGCGCCGCCAGGCCAGGCCGTCGTCCGACTCGGCGTAGGCGATGCGGTACTTGCCGCGCTTGGCGCCGGCGAAGGCGCGGGGGGCGCAGAGATACCACATACGGAAGACGCCGCCGTCCCGCAGGACCGTGCCGACCTGGACGCGGCTGCCGTCGGTCTCGGGGTCGGGCGGCAGCAGGGGTTCGGGATCGAGCCGCGCGCGTTCCTGGAAGGCGTGCAGGCGGCCCTCGACGGACGGGATCGCCATCTGGGTCTCGAAGAGGACATGCATCGTTGATACTCCTGGATGATGCGGCATCGCCCTGTTCGGAGGGACGCGCGCGCCACGGCGCGCAAGCTCCCGCGCGTCCGCGCCGATCCCGGGCCGGCCATGCGGGAACATGGCCATCCGCCAGACTGCCCCGCCCCATTCGGCGGCCCGGCGAGACGCCGGGCCC
>CAZEVX010000250.1:0-4557 GCA_964515705.1 uncultured Verrucomicrobiota bacterium
CGCAGCTTCGCCCTCCACGTGGAGGGAACGGCTCAGCGCAGCTTCGCCCTCCAGGGGGAGTTGTCAAGGAACGCCTGCGCGCTGACCGACGGGAGGACGTGGAGGGCGAGGCTTTGCCGAGCCGCAGGCGCACGGTCTGGCGCCTGACTGGGCAACAGGGGCAGGCGCAACTCCCGCAAATCGGGGTTGCGCGTCGCGGCTTGCGTGCGACACCCGCGTGCGGTATAAACGCCGCGGTGGAGGATTCGGGGATGCTCAAGGCATATGCGGCCGGCGCCCCGCGGCGCGACGTTCCATGGAGGATCATCTGGATGACGGCTCTTTCCGCCCAGGCCCTGGCCGGTGACGCGCCAACCCTTGTTCCCGTGACCGCCGGCGCCGCGACGGCCGTTTTACAGGCGGCCGCCGACCGGCCGGACGGCCGCTATCGCCGCGGCGAGCGGATCGTGTTTCGGGTGACGGGAACCGCCATCCCGGCGGGCGCCGATCTGGAGTATGACATTGTGCTGGACGGCGGCGAGCGCCTGGCGCAGGGGCGCCTGCGGCTCGGCGGCGAAACGGCGGTGACCGCCGGGCCGCCCGGCATCCTGTGGTTTCAAGTCCGCCGCGGCGACCGGCGGGCGGAGGCCGCGGCCGCGGTCGACCCGGATGCCATCCGGCCGTCGCAGCCGCCGCCCGCGGACTTCGAGGCGTATTGGAAGGCGCGCCTTGCGGCTCTCGCGGCCGTGCCGGTTGCTCCCGTGCTGCGGCCGCTGACGCCGCCGGGCGAAGCCGCTTACCAGGAGTGGAACGCCAAGTGGCCGGTATTCGGCAACCGTCCGCGCTCCCACCGCGCGATCACGCTTGTTGAGGTCGTGGCGCCGATGGGCGAGGGGTGCCTGCCCGCGCGCGGATACCTGGCCTGGCCGAAGGGTGCCGCCCCCGGCAGCCTGGCGGGCATTCTCTTCACGCACGGGGCCGGCATCGGCGATTCTGACCTGGCCAAAACGTGCGCGGCGGCGCAGCACGGGTTCCTGGCCATGGACATCAATGCCCATGGGCTGCTCAACGGCCAACCGAAATCCTACTACGAGGCGCAGGCCAACGCCTTCCAGGCGTCCGACGGCAGCGCCTTCAAGCGCGGACGGCTCGATCAGCAGTCGCTCTACCTGGCGACCATGTATCTGCGCCACCGGCGCGCCCTGGATGTCCTCTGCGCCCGGCCGGAGTGGAACGGGCGCGACCTGATGGTGCGGGGCGCCAGCCAGGGGGGCGCCCTGGCGCTGGCCTGCGCCGGGCTCGATGCGCGCGTGACGCGCATCGCCGCCGGCGTGCCGGCCTTCTGCGACACGACCCAGCCGTATTCCCTCAACAACTGGTTTCTCAAGCCCGATGACGATCCCGCGACGGTCGCCCGCGTGCGGGAGGCGGTGCGCTACGTGTCGCTGGCAAACTTCGCTCCGCGCTGCCGGGCGGCGGCCTATTTCACCGTCGCCTTCCTCGACCGCAGTTGCCATCCGGCCACGGTGTACGCGGCCTACAACGTCTACGGCGGGCCCAAACGCCTGCATCCCGGGCCGGACGCCACGCACGGCGGCATCGCCCAGGCCATTCATTACGACGCCTTTTCCGAGTTCCTGCGCGACCCCGCGCCCGCCTTGCGCCAGGAGTGACGCCATGCCCGCGACGCTGCTGGACGGCAAACAGACCGCCGCCGCGATCCGCGGCGACCTGGCGCAGGACGTCCGGCGCCTGGCCGCGCGCGGCGTCGTCCCCGGCCTGGGCGTGGTACTGGTGGGCGAGCACCCGGCCTCGATCTCCTATGTCACCGCCAAGGAGCGCGCCTGCGCCGAGATCGGCATCCGCTCCGAAGAGCACCGCCTGCCGGCCGACGCCGCGCAATCCGACCTGATGGCCCTGGTCCGGGTGCTGAACGCCGACCCCAAAATCCACGGCATCCTCGTGCAACTGCCGCTTCCGGCGGCGATGCGCGAGGACGAGGTCCTGCTGGCCGTGGACGCCGCCAAGGACGTGGACGGGTTCCACCCGCTGAACGTCGGCCGGCTGGTGCTCGGCCAGCCGGCCTACCGCCCCTGCACCCCGCACGGCATCGTGGAGCTTCTGGCGCGGCATGGCATCGCCACCGCCGGCGCCCATGTGGTGATCGTCGGCCGCAGCAACATCGTCGGCAAGCCGCTGGCCAATCTCCTGCTCCAGAAACACCCGCGCGGCAATGCCACCGTCACCGTCTGCCACACGGGCACGCCCGACCTCGGGCGGTTTACCCGCCAGGCGGACATTCTGGTGGCCGCCGCCGGGCGCCCGAACACCATCACCGCCGGCATGGTGCGGCCCGGGGCGGTGGTAATTGACGTCGGGGTCAACCGCGTACCGGACCCGTCGCGCCCGAAGGGATTCCGGCTGGTGGGCGACGTGGACTTCGACGCCGTCCGCGAGGTGGCGGGCTCGATCACGCCCGTTCCCGGCGGGGTGGGGCCGATGACCATCGCCATGCTGCTGTTCAACACCGTCGAAGCCGCCCGGCGCGCGGCGGATGCCGCGTGAGCTTGGCGGCGCCGGCGGCGTCGCGCCGCCGGATGCCGGACCGCTCCGCAGCCCGCGGGAACACGGGAGGTCAGCCATGCGCGCCGTCCGTCTGTCCATCGTCCGACCGGCACTGGTCCTGGCGTCTTGCGCCCTGGCGTGGGCGCCCCGACCCGGCCGCGCCCTGGTCGCCTGTTCCAACCACTGCCAGTTCCCCTCGCTCAGCGCCGACGGCCGGGTCGTGGCCTTCCTCTCGCAGGCCACCAACTGGCACGGCAAGACGGCGGACGAGGAAACCAATGACTACTATCACGTCGTGGTCTGCCACCTGCCGACCCGCGCGGTCAAGGTGCAGGTGTTCACCTGCGACGCGGGGTATCCCCAGGTCAGCGGGGACGGCCGCTGGGTGGCCTACGAACGGCACGGCGACCCGTTGATGGGCGCCGACACCAACGGGTTCTGGGACGTCTACGTCGCGCGCGTCGCGTTCGGCAGCAACGGCAACGACATCGTCGGCCCGGTCGGCATCAGCCGGTCGGCCCTGGACGGGCGGTTCGGCAACCTCTACAGCGGGCGTCCCCGCATCAGCCACGCCGGCCGGTTCGTGGCCTTCGAGTCGCGTGCCTCGAACCTGACCGCCGACGACATCAACGCCAAGCAGGACATCTTCGTGCGCGACCGCGACGCGGATGCCGACGGTATCTTCGACGAAACCAACGCGCCGGGGGCGGTCGCGACCGTGCTCGTCAGCCGCCAGCCGGACGAATCGCTCTTCGGTGTGGATTGCACGCAGCCATATATCAGCGCCGATGGCCGCTATGTGGCCTTTACCGCCCTGGGCGCATCGGGCGCTTTCTACGTCCGCGACCGCGACGTCGGCGGCGACGGCCGATTCGACGAGCCCGGCGACGTCCGCACCTGGTACGCCTTCAAGGGCGGCTACGGCTACGGGAGCGACCTGAGCCCCGACGGCCGCTTCGCCGTCTACCGCGAGTGGATCGGCGGCCGCACCAAGCTCGGGATGTTCGACTGGGCGGCCTTCAAGGGTATCCTTGTCGGCGTGCCGCCGTCCGGCATCGCCAGCGGCGCCGCCGGCCACCCGTCGCTCGGCCAGGCCGGCCATTTCCTGGCGTTCCAATCCGACATGACCAACCTGGTGACGGCCGACGACAACGGCTGCTACGACGTCTTTGTGCGCGCGGGCAACCCCGACAACTGGACCAACACCCTCGGCTACGAACTGATCAGCGCCACGCCGGCCGGCCGGCCGGCCAACAACCACAGCGGCGGCGGCTGGACCTACTGGTACGGCTACACCGGGCCAACCGAGGAAAGCGGCCTCGCCATGACCCCCGACGGCCGTTATGTCGCCTTTCTCTCGCTGGCCTCCAACCTGGTGGCCAACGATGCCAACACCGTCCGGAACTTCATGGCGCTGTATGTCCGCGACCGCGGCGCGGATACCGTGCCCGGCCATCTCTCCGTCAGCGGCGCCACCGTGCGCGTGGAGGCTGATTTCCAGGCGCCCGGCTGGCCGGCCGGCGCCCGCGCCTGGGCGACCAACGCCGGCGCCGATGCCGCGATGATCTGCTGGACGCCGGCCACCGACGACGTCGGCGTCCTGTATTACCGCGTGACGGTGACCGGCCGGCCGCCGGTCACGGTGACCGCCGCCTGCTGCCGCGTCACCGGCCTGGCGGGCCAAGCCGCCTGCGTACTGGAGATCACGCCCTTCGATGGCGCTTGGAACATCGCGCCCAACAATGCCAACCGCTGGACCGTGACCGTGCCCCTGGCGCCGCCCGCCACGCCGCGCGCCGTCGGCGCCGACGTTGACGGGGACAGGAAAGCGGACCCGGTCATGGTGACCGGCAACGAGTGGACGTTCTGGCTGTCGGGCGGGGGGTACGCGCCGCTCGGGCCGATCCCGTTCGGTACGGCCGGGGCGACGCCGTCGGCCGCCGACGTTGACGGGGACGGGAAAGCGGACCCGGTCATGGTGACCGGCAACGAGTGGACGTTCTGGCTGTCGGG
>CAZEVX010000251.1:0-4521 GCA_964515705.1 uncultured Verrucomicrobiota bacterium
GTCGGCAGACACCTAACGAGGACATCGGATGAATCGGGACGTGAGCTTGGGCATCATCGGGTTCGGCGGCATGGGGCAGGCGACGGCCAAGGCGATTGCCGACGGCAAGGTCCCCGGCGTCCGCGTGGCGGCGATCGCCGACATCAACGCGCGCAAGCTGGAGGCGGCGAAGGCCGGCGGCATCCCGGCCGCGTTCGCGGAGCACCGCGAGTTGTTGCAACGCGCCGACGTCGAGGCGGTCTACATCGCCACCCCGAACTGCCGGCACCGCGAGCAGGCGATCGCCGCGCTCGAGGCCGGCAAGGATGTGCTGCTCGAGAAGCCGGTGACCACCACGGCCGCCGACACCCTCGCCGTGCTCGAGGCCGCGCGGCGCAGCCGCCGAATCTTCCTGGTGGATTTCCCCATGCGCTGCCGCCAGAGTTCGATCTGGATCAAGGAGCGCCTGGAGCAGGGCGACTGGGGCGCCCTGTACTATCACCGCGCGCGCTACCTGCGGCGCAACCTGATTCCCGGCAAGGGCGGCTGGTTCACCCACCAGGCCCAGGCCGGCGGCGGCGTCATGATGGACCTCGGGGTGCATATCCTCGACCGCATGTGCTGGATGGCCAAGGCGTCGCGGCCAGTGGCCGTGACGGCCGCGACGTTCCGGCACCTGATCCGGGAAGGCCTCGAAGGCGACTGGCCGCCGCCGGCAACGGCCATGGGCGACCGCCGGGATTTCCCGGTGGACGTCGAGGACCTGGCCGCCGCCACGGTGCGATTCGCCGACGGCGCCATCCTCCAGGTCGAGGCGTCCTGGGCCGGCTACTCGACCGACGGCATGGAGTTCGAGTGGCTGGCGACCCGCGGCGGCGCGCGCGAAAACGCCCAGGGGTTCACCGTCTTCGGGCCGGGCGCCGAGACCCGCGACGGCAAGGCGCTGCTCGCTGCGGCGCCCACCCCGTTGAGCCCGTTGCGCCAGTTCGTTGCCGCCGTGCGCGACCGCCAGCCGCCGCCCCTGAACGAAGGGGTGGTGCTGGCCGTCAGCCGGATCATTGATGCCGCCTACCGCTCGGCCGAAACCGGGCGCGAAGAGCGCATCGACGCGCCCCCCGCCGCGGCCGGCGGGGCGGCCGTCTGATGCGGGATTCGCTGCCCCGCCAGTCCCTGGAGCCCGCCCATGATTCGCTCATTGTCGAATGAAGCCCGGAGCCTGGCGCTGGCCGCCAGCCTGGCGGCGCCGGCGGCCGCGGACTCGGCGTCCAACGCCTGGCAAACCCTGGCCCGTCCGCAGGCCCTCCCGGACCTGATCGCGGACTGCCAACTGGAGGGGGTCGTCCTGGACGCCGGGCGGCGCGGCGCCGTGCTCGAGCGCTGGGTCGTCATCGAGGACGATGCCGCCGGGGCTGGCGTCGGCCAGGAGCCGGACGGCGCCCCGCGCAAGAATTACGACCTGATCGGCGGGCGGCGCCAGGCAAAAAAAATCCTGATCCTTCCGGCCATGGCGGCGCGCGGCGCCGTGCTGTCGTTCTACGGCGCCGAACCGGTGGGCGAAGGGCTCACCGGGACGGTCCCGCTCCAGGTGCGGGTCAACGGGCGGGTGCTGCGCAAAGACTCCGACGCGGCGCGCCTGCCGCCCGCCTATCGGAACGGGCGACCGCACTGGAAATACCTGGAGGTCCCCCCCGATGCCCTGCGGGCGGGCACGAACGAAATCGTGTTCTTCGCCGACTCCGCGTCCGAGGACGCCGCCTGGAAGCTGCTGATTGCCGAACACCGCTATTTCGAGGCCGGCGGCTGGCCGTCCAACACCCCCCTGCCGCGCCGCAGCGCCCGCAGCGAGAACGGCGGCGCGTCCTGGACGGCCGACAGCCTCGGCCTCGACGGCGCGATGCAGGGCGAATACATGGTGCGCCTGACCCTCGACCAGCACCGCGCCGAAGGGCGCGTGACCTCGCCGGTCTTCGATCTCGGGGCGGACACCGCCGACCGGCAGGGCATCGCGCGCCCCGCGATCCTGCGCGAGGTGGCGCTCGCGGTCGCGGCCGAGCAGCCCACGGGCACGACGGTGGCGCTCGAGTACCGCGCCGGCAATACCTGGTCCGTCACGCCCAACCACTGGTCCGTTTGGCTGCCGGCCGCCAAGGTCAAGCAGTACCCGCGCGGCCGCTTCGGCCAGTGGCGCGCCCGGCTGGCCACCGACGATCCGTCGGTGTCTCCGGTCCTCCAGGCCGTGACGCCGCGCGCCACGCTGCGCGCGCTCCCGGCGCCCGACGCCGGGCGGGTGTATGTGACCGAATCCCGGAACGCGCAGATCGTGCGACCCTCGCAGCCCTATGCATATGAAAAGTTCGACCATCCCCGTCTTGTCGAACTGCGGGAGGCCTACCGCCTGGACCTGGAAGTCGCGGGGGCGGCCACGGAGTTCGAGAAAATCCTGCGGCTCAAACGCTGGACGGCCAACCAATATGCGCGCGAAGGGCTGCAAGGGTGGTTCCTGCTGAACGACGGGCGCCGGACCTATCCGCCCTGGGATGCGCACTGCGTCCTGAATAGGAACGGGTACTCCTGCGTGTCTTTCGCCGTGCTCTTCATGCAGGTCTGCCAGGCGTTCGGCATTCCCTGCCGGCACGTCCAGGTCAATCCCTGGTGTTCCGGCGGCCACGAGGTCAACGAGGTCTGGTCGGACGATTTCGGCAAATGGATGTTCGTGGACGCGGGCTATAACTACTACGTCTGCGACCCGGCCACGGGCGTGCCGCTCAACATCGCCGAGGTCGCGGCAGTGCTCGCCCGGCACCAGGCCGCCAACGAGCTGGTCGAGGTCGGCGCCGGCCTCCGGGTGCCGGCCAAGGTCGTGCCGGAGGGCGACGTGCCCCTGCGCTATGTCGTCGAGCCGTCCCCGATGAACGAAAGCTACCGGGCCGAAGCCGGGCCGGCCGACCTCGCGGGGTTTATGCACAAGCATGCCGCCTGGATGTTCTTCCAGGCGATGATCCCGCGCAACGACTTTTATTCGCATCCGCTGCCGATGCCGCTCAACCAGGGGACCTCGCACTGGCCCTGGAACGGGTATCTCGTCTGGGCCGCCGGCCCCGTGCCTCGCCGGCCGCAATACAGCCGCTATGCCCTCAAACCGGGCGATTTCTACTGGACCCTCAACCAGGCGGCGTTCCGCCTGGAATACGGCCAGGAGCCGGGCAGCCTGTCCGTGCAACTCGACACCGAAACCCCCGATTTCCAGACGTTCCAGGCCCGCGAGAATGACGGCGACTGGCGCGACGTCCCGTCGGTCTTCGACTGGCGTTTGCGCCCGGGCTTCAATACGCTCGAGCTGGTCGCGCGCAACCGGGCGGGAACCCGCGGTCGTCCCAGCCGCGCGGTGGTGTTGTATCAGGACGAACGCCGTAGCGCGTTCCCGGATGATCGCTGAAACGCGCGCCAGGCCGCGCAACACGCATGCCGGCAGGCAGACCCGGATGGCGGTACCAGGGAGTCCCATGATGAACACAGATTTCAAGATCGGTATTCTGGCAAGCAATCTCGGCCTGGGGCTCAAGGGCGGCATCCTCCAAGCCCGGCAACTCGGGGTCGACGGCGTCCAACTCTGGTGCGTGGATAACGAACTCGATCCCGCCCGCATGCCCGCGGCCGAGCGCGCGGCGTTCCAGCGCTGGGTGGCGGAGCAGGGTCTCGAGATCAGCGCCCTGTGCGGCGACCTGGGCAAGGGGTTTCTCAAGGCCGAGACCAACCGCCTGGTCCTGCCGCGGATGAAAACCATCGTGGACCTGGCGGTCGATCTCGGGGTGCGCATCGTCACCTCGCACATCGGACGGTTGCCGGACGACGAGCACGATCCCTGCTGGGCGGTGGGCCTCGAGGCCTTTGCCGACCTGGGCGCCTACGCCGCCGAACGCGGCTGCGTGGTGGCGATGGAAACCGGGCCGGAAGAGCCCGCCGTGCTCAAGCGGTTCCTCGACAAAATCGGCAACAAGGGCATCGGGGTAAACTACGATCCGGCCAACCTGGTCATGGGCGGCCCCTACGACCACATCGGCGGGGTGCACGTGCTCAAGGACTATATCGTGCATACCCACGCCAAGGACGGCGTGCGCCTGCTCGGCGAGCCGTCCGCCGGCGGCGACCGCACCCGGCGCCGCATCCTGGAAGTGCCGCTGGGCGAGGGCAGCGTGGCCTTCCGGTATTACCTCTGGAGCCTGAAGACCGCCGGCTACCGGGGCTACCTGACGATCGAGCGCGAGGGCGGCCCGGACCCGGTCGGCGACGTGACCCGCGCCGTGGCCTTTCTGCGCGGGCTCGACCTCTGGGACGGGCGCGTTTTCCGCCCGAAACAGGGCGGACTGGTGCCGATCGAATGGCCCGCCCTATAGGCGCCGGCACAGCGCGGGAAAAAACAAAGGGGGTCTTCGCTGTTTTCAGGGACTGCTCCTAGCGACACCGATGAGCGCGCCCGGTGAGGGCACCGGGCCTACAAAGGCATCCAGGCTGAGCGCGCCCGGTGAGGGCACCGGGCCTACA
>CAZEVX010000252.1:0-4505 GCA_964515705.1 uncultured Verrucomicrobiota bacterium
TGGCGCCGGTGACCGAGTTCGCCGCCAGGGTGCAATCGCGGATCGTCTTCCCGTTGTATGCAAAGATAGTCATGCCGCCGCCGGCCACATAGGCCCGATTGCTCACGATCAGGCAGTCCGTGATGTCGGGCGCGGTCGATCCATAGACCCCGCCGCCGCCGCGGTAGGATGTGCGGGTCTCGGCGGTATTCCACGCCACCGTGCACTGGCGCAGCGTGGCGCCGCTGGCCAGTTCGACGCCCCCGCCGCCATTGACGCCCGTGTTGGCCGGATTGGTCTGGATATTGCCTTCGATGCGGCACGCCACCGCGACGCCGGCGCTCACGTAGATGCCGCCGCCATCCGTATTGGCGGAACTGCCGGCCACCACGCAGTTCGAGAGCGTGCCCCCCGCCATCAACACCGCCCCGCCGATATTGCTGCTCGCCGTTCCGACGCCCGTTCCGTTCGAGATCGTGAACCCGGCCATCAGCGCCCGGTTCAGGTACACGCAGCGGCGCGCGGCCTGCCCGTCGAGCGCCGTGCCGGCCGGATCGAGCGCGCCGGCATTCCAGCTCCGCAGGGTCACGGCTTGCGTGACGATCAGTTCCGCGCCGAGCGGATACCAGGCGTTGGTGACCAGGACGACGTCGCCGGACACCGCCGCGTTCAGCGCCGCCTGGATGTTGGTGGCCGTGTTCGTCCAGGCGTTGACGTGCGGGGCGTCCGTGCCGCTCGGCGTGCCTGGCGGCACCACGTAATGTGTCGTCGCCGCCCCGCCCGCTCCGGCGCTCCACAGCGTCAGCGCCGCCACCAACCACAGGCCGATGGATCGCATGGAATCTCCTCCCTGGTGTTCGATTTCCGAACAGAATGGTTTTTTGATGGACAGGATGTCGTGCGTTGCCGGACGAATTATCCCAAGAGGAACAGACGGCGCCACGAAGAGCGCGAAGCATCACGCCGATATGCCGGGACACAATGTTCGCATGGATTGCTGGTCATCATACAACCGTCCGCCTGCCAGGACAATATCCAAACGCGCCTACTGGTTGCCCGCCATGGCCAGGCCGGACGGACGCGCGGCGCACGGGGCGCCGGCCGCGGCGCCGTCCGCCGGCGGCCCGCCGGCCAGGTCGGCCATCAGCCACAGGAGCAAGCCGGCCACGGGCAGATCGTATTCGGCCGAGTGATCGGGCGGGAATCCGAACCGCGCGCCGCCGGGCAGTTGGGGGATGGGCGGGTGGAGTTCCCACATCGGGATCGGCAATTGGTTGTAGCCGACGCCCTCGACGGCGCTCGAGTCGAACGGATTGCCGCCGAGCATCCAGTCGAGCTGGCGCTGGGCCACCGCGGCAAAGCGCGGCTCCCCGAGCAGCCGGGCCGCGCGGGACAACAGCAACCCGTGACTGGCCGCCAGCGTATTGGCATTCCCATACCGGTACCAGCAGGGCATCGGGCCGCCCGGTCCGGGCAGCGTGCCGGCCTGCCGGAAGTCTTCGCGCCGGACGGCGCGCGCGAGGCATCGTTCCAGTTGGTCGTCTCTCACCCAGAATCCGGGTACGCGGTCCCAGACGTTGCGGGCGGCGATCAGGGCGAACTGCTCGGCAACCTTGCGGAGTGCCGCACGCCAGCGGCCGGCGTGGGGATGGTCAGGCGCCTGCTCGAGGGCCTCGCACAGGCTCAGCGGCCCGGCCGTGACCCAGGGGTACTCCGTGCCGCGGCCGGCCACGGCGTTCACGCCGGGCGCCTCGCGGAAGCAGGCCGCCGCCGGATTGTCGGCCACGGGCTCGCCGCTGAACTGCAGGGCGCAGAGCCGGTCGGCGCACCCGGCCAGCTCGGTGCGGAACCCGGCGTCGCCCGTGGCCCGGAACAGGTCCGCCGCGGCCGCCAGCCGGGAGGCGAGATCCATCATGGAGCCGAGATAGATTTGGGAGCGGCTTTCATTAATGCCGTCGAGGCCGTAGGGCCGCTCGACCGGCGACCGGTACGGGGCGGGATTACGCCGGTCCGAGATCATGTAGGACCAGATCCGGCGGGCCGCCTGTTCGCAGTCGGCCGCCACCGCGTCGTCGCCGCGGTCCTTGAAATAGCGGGCCGCCAGGGCCAGCAGGCTGATGCCGTGCCACTGCTCCGAAGGGCCGGCCGGCGTGTTGTAATAATAGCGCGGTCCCCAGTAAGGGCCTACTTCGAGGAACAGCCCGTCGCGCAGGTAGCCGTCGGGATGCATGACTTTGCGGAGGTAATCGCAGTTCCACCGGACTTCCGCGGCGATCGCGCCGTCGTCCCAGCCCGGCGCCCGGAGCATGGCCTGGCGGAGGAGCCCGATGAACCCGATGGAGACGCCGTCAATCGACTTGCGCAAGTCGCAGGACTGGTGGTGCCCCCCGGCGAGGTCCACGCGCTCGCCCGTTTCCCGGATGACGCCGTCGTCGAGGTGGCACGGCCCATTCCAGCCCCGCGGGTGTCCGCAGCGCTGCCACTGGAAAAACGCGAACAGCATCCGGCAAGGCGCGTCGTAGATCCGGCGGGAAATGACAAACTGGCGGCTCCGCTGCTCGCCGCAATGAAGCTGATAGTTGCCTTCCCGGATCACCGGGCTGATATCGCCCACCCACCGGCCCGGCAGTTCGCTCGTCCGCTCCTCGAGGGCGCCTTCGGTGTCCAGTTCCCAGCGGCGCGTCTCGACCACCCCGCGGTACAGGCGGAACCGGGGCGCGGCCGGCGCGTCGAGCACGAACCGCTTGGCGCTCCACGGCAGGAACCCCACGTGGTTCAGACGAAACGGATTGTTGTGCTCGTAGCGCATGGGATTCCGTGCCGTCCGTGGTCCCCAAACTCAGCGCCGCGGTTGGAGGGTCAACGGCCCGGGCAGCTCCGCCGCGCCGCTGAAGCTTGTCTCGACGGCTTCCTCAAGACCCGGCGCCTCGACCCGCAGCCGGTACGCATAGGTCCGTTCCTCCGGCGCGGCGGGGTTGTCGGTTGGCCGCCATTCCCGCCGCACCCGCAGCAAGGCGCGCTCGCTGCCGGCGCCGGGCGTCTGGCCGTCGCGGCCCGTGACCGCCAGGCGCCGCACGACCGCCGGGCCGTCCGGATCGGCGGGGCAACTCAACCAGACCCGGGCGTCGGGCACGGGGCGTCCCTGCGCGTCCAGCACCCGGACCGGCAGGCTGACGAGATCGAGCACGCCCGGGTTGGCCGCGACGCGCGGGTCGCGGGCATGCCGGTAGGCGCCTTGTCCGCGCAGGCCCGTATTCGCCGTGCGCGGCAGGCGCGGCGGATTCGCCGCCGACCCGAGCGTGCAATCGAGCAGCAGGGCGCCCTGATGGTTGGCGTGCAGCGCCCAATTGTTCCGGTTGGCCTCGAAGACGCACCGCACGGCGCCCCCCTGGGTCAGGGCGGTCTCGAGATCGCGGAAGACGCAATCCTCAAAGTTCAGCCAGCGCACGATCCCGCCGTGCTCGAAGGTCACGCCGCGCAGCACGCGCTCGGGCTCCGGCGGCGCCCCGGGGCAGGGCGCCACGGTGATGACAAACAGGTCGCCGGCCCACCACGAAAAGGTCGCGTCGGCGATCCGGTAGTTGACCCCCAAATGCGACATCGCGATGCCCCCGGCATAGGCGTGCTGCGCGTCCGGGGTGGCCGCCGTCAGCGTGCCGTGGAACATGAACCATTCGCCCATCGGGCGGTTGGTGGCGGGCGCGGCCGCCGCCAGGACGCGCACGGCAAACTCTTTCCAGCGGGAACAGGCGATCTTGACGGCCGGCCGGATGTCCGGCCGGTCCGGGTCGCCGAGCGTCAAGCGGTTCGAGATTTCGAACCGGCCGTCCTGGCGCTGCCGGCTGGACCGCGGCGCGGTCACCACCAGGTCGCCGCGCAGGACCAGCGTTTCGCGGGGATGGTTCGAGCGGCCGATCTGGAAAAACGTGCCCCAGTCGTTGGTCGCGCCGATCCAGAGGGCGGCCTCAACGGTGACCGTGTCGCTGGCCGGATCGCGGGATACCCGCCGCCAACCCTGCGCGCGGTCGGCGGCCAGGAGGTCGTCGAGCGTCGCCGGCTGTTCCTCGGCGAATCCGGACACCACGATCCGGTTCGCGTCCGGCTCGTAGCGAAGCGTGCCGGCCGCCAGCGGCGCGGCGCCGAGCGCCAGGCCGAGCAGCAGGCATCCCGCGGCGGGGCGACGCCTCCGGCGGAGCCGTCCGTGGTCCGCGCTCCCGTCCCCGGCGGGGCGCGCGCCACACGATCTCGGACGCCACGGAGCGTCTCGCTCCGGCGCGATCCTTCCATGGGGTGCGTGCCGTTCGGCGGGCCACCCGGCGTCGCGGCCGGCGGTTGCGGGAGTGTTTGGCAAGAGTTTCACCGTCATAACGACTCGCTCGGAGAGTTCGCCCCACCCGTCCGCCCATCGCCGCATCATCGTCCTGCCTCGCGCGCCGCGGCGGCCCGAACCGGGCCGGTCCGCCTGTCGTTAGTGTGGTGCGTCGAACGCTTCTTTACATTCGGCGCCGCCCGGAGGTCGGCGCCCA
>CAZEVX010000253.1:0-4479 GCA_964515705.1 uncultured Verrucomicrobiota bacterium
CGTGGAGGGCGAAGCTGCGCTGAGCCGTTCCCGTGCACGGATCGCGCCGGGAGTGACCGCGGGCAGGCGCAACTCCCGCAGTTTTGGGCGTGGAGGCGCGGATTGCCAGGATACCGTCGGCCTGATATACAAACAGGCCGGCGCCGGGCCGCGAGGGCGGCCGTTGGCGCCGCGGGGTGGGCGAACCATGTCGGTGCTTCAACTCTTATTGCTGGCGTGGGGATTGGCGATGGACGCCTTGGCCGTGGCGATGGCCAGCGGGTGCGCGATCCGCACGCTGCGGCACGGCTACGCGCTGCGGATCGCGGCGGCGTTCGGGTTGTTCCAGGCGGTGATGCCGGTCACCGGCTGGCTGGCGGGCATGACCCTGCGGGCCTGGATCGGGGCCGTGGACCACTGGATCGCCTTTGGCCTCCTGGCGGCGATCGGGCTCAAGATGCTGTGGGAGGCGCGCGGCCTGCGACGGGCGGAGCCCTGCGGCGGCGAAATGCATCTGGCGCTGCTGCTGATGCTGGCGCTGGCCACCAGCGTGGACGCGTTGGCCGTGGGGCTGAGCCTATCGTTCCTGGGGGTGGCGATCGTGGCGCCGGCGGCGGTGATCGGGGCGGTGACCTTCGGGCTGGCGCTGGCCGGCGTCTGGATCGGCAACCGCTGGGGGCACGTCTTCGAGTCGCGGATCGAGGCGCTCGGCGGCCTGATCCTGATCGGGATCGGCATCAAGGTCCTCTGGGCGCACCTGCTGGGCGGCGGTGCGGCGCCGGGCTTATGAGCGTGCCGCGTGCAGCATCGAGAGCACGGCCACATAGACGAACCCGGCCCAATAAAGCCCGATGAACGGCAAGGCCAGCAGTTGCGCGTGGCCGGCCGCGACGGCCAGCGCCCCTGTCAGGTACAAGCCCATCCCCAGTTCCAGCCAGACCGTGCCCAGGAACCGCGGGCGGTAGGCGGCCAGGCACCCGGATCGGCGGGCCGGACCCCGCAGGTTGAATTTTGGGGTGCGGGTGAACGGGCTGCGGCGCCCCAGCAGCGCGCTGCACACGGCGCGCGTATTGACCACCGACATGCCCAGGGCCCCGGCCAGCAGAACGGGCAGGAAGAGCACGCGGCGTTTCCAGTCCGGATAGAGCGCCCGCTGGGCGACGAGGTAGAAGAGCGGGTAACTGAGCGCGCTGATCGAGAACAGGGCGGCTCCTCGGAAGAACCAGCCGCACTCCGGGTGTTCCGCCCGCAGACGGAGCAGGGGCGGGATCAGCAGGGCGGTCAACAATAGCGCCGGGAAGACCAGGTGATTGGTGAGGTGGATGGTGGCTTCCCACTTGACGAGCGCGGGCAGGGTCCGCGAGCGCCAGACGGCCGGCAGCAGTTTGCGCGCCGTCTGGATGGCGCCCTTGGCCCAGCGGTACTGCTGGCTCTTGAGCCCGTGAATCTCGGCGGGCACCTCCGCCGGGCAGACGACGGCGTTGACATAGACACAGCGCCAGCCGGCGAGCTGGGCGCGGTAGGAAAGGTCGAGGTCCTCGGTGAGGGTGTCGTCCTGCCAGTTGCCGGCGGCGCGGATGGCCGCGGCGCGCCAGACGCCGGCGGTCCCGTTGAAGTTGATGAACAGGCCGGCGGCGTGGCGCCCGCCCTGTTCGAGGACAAAATGGGCGTCAAGCCCGATGGCCTGGCTGCGGGTCAGGGGCGAGCCGTCGGCATTGAGATGTCCCCAGCGCGCCTGGACGAGGGCGATGTCCGGCGCGGTGAAGTAGGGGACCAGGCGCTTGAGAAAGTCGGGCGGCGGCACGAAGTCGGCGTCGAACACCGCCACGAACTCGCCGCGCGCCGCGCTCAAGCCCGTCCTCAGGGCGCCGGCTTTGAAGCCGCGGCGGTCGGCGCGGCGCAGGCAGCGGATGTCCACGCCGCGGGCCTGGTAGGCGGCGACCAGGGTGTCAATCATCCCGCGGGTCTCGTCGGTGGAATCGTCGAGCACCTGGATTTCGAGGGCCGCCCGCGGGTAGTCCAGGGCGGCGACGGCGTGGATCAACCGTTCCACGACAAAGCGTTCGTTGAACACCGGCAACTGGACCGTGATCGACGGCCAGGCGGCCGGCGGCGGGCCGGGGCGGGCATCGTGCGCGGCGGCATGGCGCCAGTGCAGGTAGAGCATCAGGAACGCATGCCCGGCGTACAGCGAGAGGAGTCCCATCAGGAGCGTATAGACCGCCATCAGCAGCAGGGTCGGGAGGGTCATGGGGAATACTGGGTTGGACCTCCGTCCGGCGGATGCCGATGCTCAACGGGCCAGCGGGACCTGTAAGACCAGCCATCCACCCGCCGGGCCGGGGGCCTCCCAGGCAATGCCGTTCGTGCCCACCGCATCGCCCGAGAGCAGGGCGGCGGACCCGGACCGCTCAACCAGTCGCACCGGCTGGCCGACCAGATCGGCGGGGAGGGCGATGCGGTCCGACGCCAGCGGCCGGACGGCATGGGCGTAGATCGCCAAGTTCGAGCCCTGCGGGTGCGCGTAGACGGCCGTGGCGAGCGGGTGGGCGGCCGGGTCGAAATACTGGCGGTAGGCGATGCCATGGAACGTCGTTCCGGCCGGGATCGGGTTGCCCATCTTGGCGTCGATGGCGACGGGGTAGGACTTGCCGGTGGTATTCAAGCTGCCGGCCGAGGAGGCCTTGGCCGCCCGCTCGGCGGGGCGCGTCAGGCCTTCGGTCAGGGCGTAGCCCAGCGCGTAGCCGACCTCGTAGCGGACGGCCGCGCCGTCGCGGCGTCCCAGCAGTTGAATGAAACGGTCCGGGAGATCGGCGGAATCGGCCAGATTGCTTTGCGCCGGCCCGAAGCGCAGCGGCACGGGCGGCTTGGCGCGATAATCCCGCGGGACGGTGAAGTCGTAGGCCGTGCCGTCGAGGGTGAACGGCCGAGTCTTGGGAATGAAATAGTCGTGGGCGTCGAACTTGCCCGTGGCGAGTTTGGCCGACTGGATGAACCCCATGTACCCCAGGTGGAACGCCTGCAGCGCCGTGGCGCGGTGGTCCACTACCGTGGCCCCGCCCGGGAAAAACCGGTAGACGATGCGGTTGCGGATCACGGCCGGGAGCGTCGGGTCGCCGAGGTCCGGCGCCCGCCCGCGCTGGCGGATCAGCCGTTCCAGGACGCCGGCGGGGTTGAGGATGTCGTACTCTTCGACGATCTCGAAGGCCCGGCAGGTTGTTCCCGTGGCATTGGCCAGCGGGGTGCGGCCGTCGGCCAGGTAATCCTGCCGGGCGATGCGGATGGCGGGAGTCCACTGGGTCATGGCCACGTTGGTGAACCCGATCGAGATCGCACGGGTACGCCCGGCGAGGCAGCGGCCCTCGACCGTTGTCGTAAACTTCCAGAGGTCGTCCGCGCCCTTGTTCTGCGAGAGGACCCACAGCCGCGCAGGGCTGGCGACCCGGATCAGGTAGAAGAGCGTGCCGGCGGCGTCGGTCCATTCGCTGCCGAGATCGGCGTCGGTCAGGCCGTGACCGGGGCTGGCGAGTTCGCGGGCGTCGGAGCAGCCGTGATTGCCGCCGATATAGGTGCCGTTGATGTTCCAGGGAGTGGCGTCGTCGCCGCAGCCATGGATCAATATCCCGGCGGCCGGCGCGGCCGTCTCGAACGGCGTGTCGCGCGGCACCAGCCACGCCTGCTGGAAGTTGATCTGGCCATTGGATCCCTTGCCGACCGAGACGACCAGGTCGCGCTCGGCGGAAAAGGCGCTGCGGATTTGCACGCGGTCGCCGTCCCGGCGCACGCGCAGGGCATCCGCCGCGGCGGACGCCATCGAGGGAGCGTTGGAGGGGGGCATGGCGGGGAGCGGGGTCTGGGCGGACGCCCGGCCGGCCGCGGCGGCCATCAGGCCGGAAGCCAGCAGCGGCAACCCGCGTCGCTGAACGAGTGACAGTCTCATGGAGCCTCGCGGAAGATCGTGGCCGGGAAGGCGCTCGCTGGCCATGCTTTAGGTCTTTATGGACGGCAAGTCAAGCGCGATGACGGAACCCGTCTCCGCGGGAGTTGCGTCGCGCCGCGCACCGGGTGCGGGGTCCGGTGCGCGGTCGCCGGCCATTCCCGCTGGTTCTCGCCGCGCGGAGCGGAGGCATGATTCCGCCCGCCTGCGCAACCGACCCGGGTCGGTTGGCTCCGGCGGGAGCTCAGAAATGGCGTCGCGCAAACTCGCGCCCGGAGCCGGTTTTCAGGTAGCGCTCGAAGGCCAGGGCCTTGGGTGCGTCGCGAAAGGCCACGCAGGTCTCCACGTGCCACGGCCGGTATTTCGCCGTGTGGGGCACCGCACCCGAGTTGTGGTGCCGCAAACGGTCCTGCAGGTCGTCGGTCACGCCCGTGTAATGGCGCCTGGGATCCCGCGCACTGACGAGGACATAGACGTACTTGAAAGCTGGCATGCCAAGCCGGAGTCTCGGAGCGGAGGCATGATTCCGCCCGCCTGCGCAACCGACCCGGGTCGGTTGGCTC
>CAZEVX010000254.1:0-4475 GCA_964515705.1 uncultured Verrucomicrobiota bacterium
GGGCGGAAGGCATGAACGGGTGGATGGCCAACTGGGCGGTCCGGCGTCAAAAGGCCGCGTTCCTCGCGCTGGCGGACGGCACCGTCATCCGCGGCTGGTCATGCGGGGCCGCCGCCGACCGTGTCGGCGAGGTGGTCTTCAACACCGGCATGACCGGCTACGAGGAGATCCTGACCGATCCGTCCTACGCCGGGCAGTTTCTCACCCTGACCCTGCCGGAGATCGGCAACACGGGTTTCAACCGCGAGGACCGGGAGTCCGCCGCCATCCATGCGGCGGGCCTGATCGTCCGCGAGATGAATCCGCCCTCGAACTGGCGGTCCGAGGAAACGCTGGCGGAGGCGCTGGCGCGCTGGCAAATTCCCGCGCTGGCCGGGGTGGACACGCGGGCGCTGACGCTGAAACTGCGCGACGGCGGTACCCAGAAGGCCTATCTGTGCGCCACGGGTTCGATTTCGCCGGAGGAGGCCGTAGAGAAGGCCCGCGCGTGGGAGGGGCTCGACGGCCAGGACTACGCCTCGAAGGTGTCCGTGCCGGACGCCTACGACTGGCCGGCGGACCTGCCGCCCGGCGCGCCCCTGGTCGCGGTGCTGGACTACGGCGTCAAGCGCAACACCCTGCGCCTGCTCTCCTGGCAGGGCTTCCGCGCGCGGGTGCTGCCGGCCAAAAGCACGGCGGCGGACGTGTTGGCGCTGCAACCCGCTGGCGTCCTGCTCTCCAACGGCCCGGCCGATCCGGCGGCGCTGCCCTACGCGATCGAAATGATCCGCGGCCTGCTGGGCAAGGTGCCGCTCATGGGCATCTGCCTCGGCCACCAGCTGCTCGGCCTCGCGCTGGGCGGGAAAACCTGCCGGCTCAAGTTCGGCCACCACGGCTGCAACCACCCGGTGAAGGACTTGCGCTCGGGCGCGGTGGAAATCACCTCCCAGAACCACAACTACATGGTCGCCGCGGACAGCCTCGCCCCGGCGGCGGCGGAGATCACGCACGTCAGCCTCAATGACGGCACCGTCGAGGGGCTCGAAGCGAAAAAGTTCCCGGCCTTCTCCCTGCAGTATCATCCCGAAGCCGCCCCGGGGCCCCACGACGCCGGGCCCGCCTTCGCCCGCTTCAAGGAGCTGATCGACCGGGCGGGGTCACCCAGCCTACAGGGCAAACCGTTGCGGCCGTGAAAACAGCCCGGCGGCCTGAGCCAGGCCGCCCTGCCTTTCAAAACTGGGCGGACTTGGCGCACTTAGCGAGAACGGTTCCGGGTTTTCGATCATTCCGGGGTCGGCGGGCGGGGATTGAAAAAGGTTTGTTTTTTGCGCGCAAGCGGGCACAATGCCAGACGATTTCACAAGGAGCGGGAGCATGAAGAAAATTCTGGCGGGTTGGGTGTGCGCGGCGGTGCTGGCGGCGGCGGCCGGGGCGTCCGGGCAGGATGCGACGGCGTTCGACGCGAAGTACAACGCGGTCCTGAGCAAACTGCAGAGTATGGGCCACGGCTATTACTCCGAGAAGGAGTGGGCCGAAATCGACCAGGGCATTCAGGATTTGATCAATGACGCGGCGCAGCGCGACGACGGCCACGCCATCGTCCGGGCGTCCGTGATCAAGGCGATGGTTTTGAGCGACATGCGCCGGCGCCACGCGGAGGCCGTCCAGGAACTGGCCGCCGCCCGCCAGAAGGTCGCCAAGATGAAGGACGTGGACGCCTCGCCGCTCTACGTGAAGGAGGCCGAGGTGCAGGCCGAGGCCGGCAACGCGGCGGCGGTACAGGACGTGATCGCGGCCTACAAAGGCAGCCAGTACTACGATCCGAAACCCTACGCGTGGTCGGGCGGGACCGGTCCCGGCGACCCGCTGGTGCTGGCGCGCCCCGGCGCGACCGGCGGCGATTCCCTGCCGTTGACGATCATGGAAAAGGCGCTGGTCCGCGCCCAGAGCGCGCCGGGCGTCCTGTTTCCGGACGCGGCGCTGACGGACATCCGCGGCGCGAGCTTCAGTCTTTCCAGCTTCCGCGGCCGGGTGGTGCTGGTGGATTTCTTCGCCCGCGGCTGGAAGGTCTGGGAGGAGAACCTGCCGATGGTCGTCGACCTCTGGGGCCGGTACAACAAGGACGGGTTCTCCGTCGTGAGCATCTGCCTCGAGCCGAATCCCGACGGGCTGGACGGCCTGAAGCTGCCGTGGCCGCTGGTGGCCGGCGCGCCGGCGCTGACCCGGCCGCTGGGCATCTTCGGCGAGACCACGAGCTATCTGCTGGACCGGAATGGCATGGTGATCGCGCGCGACCTGCGCGGCCAGGACCTGGTCTTTGCGGTGCGCCGCGCCTTGGGCAAGTAGAACCCCGGGGCGCATGGCCTCGCCGGTATTCCATGCCCTGGCCGGCGCGGGCCTGGCCTATGCGATGGCGGGAGACAAGCGTCTCCCGCTTTTTGCTTCGCTGAAAAAATTCCTCCCGCTGGCCGCGGCGGCGGTCGCGCTGGCCTGCCTGCCGGACGTGGACTACCTGCCCGGCCTGTGGCGCGGCTACCTGAACACCACCCATCAGCAGGCCACGCACAGCATTGTCTGGGTGCTGCTCGCCTCGGCCGGCCTCTGGCTGGCGGGGCGCGGCTGGCGCCCGGCGCGGTTCGGATGGCGCGCCGCGGCGTTCATCGTGGTCTTGGTAACCAGCCACCTGGGCATCGACCTGGTTACGGAAGACCGGCTGGCGCCGTACGGGTTTCCCCTCTGGTGGCCGTTCTCGGACGCGCCGGTGCGCGCGCCCTTCGCCCTGCTGCCGGCGTGGGACAAGACCGCCCTGGCGGACCTGGCCGGCGCAAACAACCTGCGCGCCCTCGTCCTCGAACTGGGCGCGGGCCTGGCGTTCGCGGCCGGATGCGTCGCGGCAAAGAGAGGCTGGACGCGGCGCAAGGCCGCGCTATGATGCGGACCATGAACGAGTTGCCGCCCATGGAAATGCCCGCGACCCTCGGCGTGATCGCCGGTCTCGGTTCCTATCCGTGGCAGCTGGCCCGCTCGGCTCATGCGCAGGGGGTCAAGCGCGTGGTGGTCTTCGCGTTCAAGGGCGAAACCGAACGGGTCATCGGCAAATACGCCGACGAAGTGGTCTGGCTGCGGCTGGGCTCCCTCGGGGCGCTGCTGGATGCCGTCAAGGCCCGGGGTGTCGCGAAGATCGTGATGGCGGGGCAGATCAAGCCGACGCGCCTGTTCAGCCTGCGGCTGGACGCCAAGGCACTGGCCATCCTCCGCACGCTCAAGACCCGCAACGCGCATACGATCTTCGGGGCCATCGCCGACGAGTTGCGGGCCATCGGCGCGGAACTCCTGCCGGCGTACCGCTTCATGGAGACCGAAATGCCCGCCTCGGGCGTCCTGAGCCGGCGCGCGCCCGACGAGCGCGAACAGGCCGACATCCGCCTCGGCGCGCAGGCGGCCAAGGTGACCAGCGGGCTGGAGATCGGCCAGACCGTCGTCGTCAAGGACGGTACCATTTTGGCGGTGGAAGGTTTTGAAGGCACCGACGCGACGATTTTGCGGGCGGGCAAGCTGGGCGGGGCGGGGGCGGTGGTGGTCAAGGTGGCCAAGCGCGGCCACGACATGCGCTTCGACATCCCGATCATCGGCCTGCGCACGTTCAAGATGCTGAAAAAGGCCCGGGTGTCGTGCCTGGCGGTCGAGGCCCGGCGGACGATCCTGCTCGAGCGCGAGAAGCTGGCGGCCGAAGCGGACCGGCTGGGAATCGCGTTCGTCGCTTTTGACGCCGCGGCGGAACCGGCCTGAGACGGGAGCAGACATGGCGGAAGCACAGCGGAAGATCCGGACCGGGGTGGTGGGCGTGGGCAGCCTGGGTCAGTGGCACGCCCGCATCTACTCGGAGATGCCGGACGTCGAACTGGTCGGCGTCTACGACGCCGACAAGAAGCGCGCGCGGGAAATTGCCGAGCGCTACCACACGACGGCGTTCCCCGTGATGGCGGAACTGGCCGATGCCTGCGAGGCGCTGAACATCGTGGTGCCGACAGACAAGCACCGCGCCGTGGCCGGCATGGTGATCGAAAAGGGCAAGCACGTGCTGGTGGAGAAGCCTATCGCCGCGAGCACGCCGGAGGCCGAAGAGCTGGTGGACCTGGCCCAGCAGCACGGCGTGATCCTGCAGGTGGGGCACGTCGAGCGGTTCAATCCGGTGCTCTCCGTGGTGAATCCGGCCCAGCACAAACCTCTCTATGTCGAGGCCCTGCGCATCGCGCCCTATCCGCCACCGCGCTTCGGGCTGCTGCCGCGCGGAACCGAGGTCAGCGTGATCCTGGACCTGATGATCCACGACTTGGAGATCATCCTGCACCTGGTGCAGTCGCCGGTGGTGGACATCCGGGCCGTCGGCGTGCCGATTTTGAGCAAGACCGAGGACATCGCCAACGTGCGCCTGCGGTTTGAGAACGGCTGCATCGCCAACGTCACCGCCAGCCGCATCAGCCAGGAGAAGCAGC
>CAZEVX010000255.1:0-4384 GCA_964515705.1 uncultured Verrucomicrobiota bacterium
CCGTCGGCGCCCGCAGCCAGGCGTCGCGCCGCGCGCCCCGCGACAGCGTGCTGGCCCCCGGCGGCGGCAGGGGGGTCGCCGGCGGCAGCCCCGATCCGGCGCGCCGCAGGTCGCGGATGACGTCCGGCCAGCCGGCTTGCCGACAGGCGCGGTCCTTGGCCATCATGACTTCGATCAGGCAGCCCAGCGCCGGGGAGGACGCCGGAGCCGCGTCGCAGAGGTCGGGAATGCGGTCGGTGATCTGGCGGTCCATGACCTCGAGCGACGGCTGCCCTTCGAACGGCATGCGGCCCGTCAGACAATGGTACAGCATCGCGCCGAGGGAATAGATATCCGCGCGGCAATCGAGATCGGGATCGCCGCGCGACTGTTCGGGTGAAATGTAATAGGGCGTGCCGAGCACGAACCCGCCGTCGGGACCGGCCGGGCCGATCACCGACCGCGCGCTGCGCGCCAGGCCCAGGTCGGCCACTTTGACCGTGCCGTCGCCGTCGATCATGACGTTGTCGGGCTTGATGTCGCAATGCACCACGCCGGCCGACGTCCAGGCGTATTGCAGCGCCTCGGCCACGCTATGGGCGCAGAGCAGCGCGTCGTCCTGCGCCAGCCGGCCCTTGCGCCGGATCCAGTCGGCCACGCTGTACCCGGACACGAACTCCATCACGAAATAGTAGACGCCGTCCGGCGACTGGCCGACGTCATACACCTGCACGATGTTGGGATGCTTGAGCTGGGCGGTGATCTTGGCTTCCGCCAAGAACTTGGCGATGTCCGCCGCGCCGGCCGCCAGGGCGCGCGGCAGGGTCTTGACCACCACCACGCGATCGAGCGACCGCTGGCGCGCCTTGAAAACCGCGCTCATGCCGCCTTGCGGCAGCGCGGCCAGCAGGTCGTAGCCGGGAATCGTCGGCGCGTCCATGGCGTTCACACAAGGATTGACAACCCGTCCCATCTGGGGTAGTCAATAACCATAAAGACAACCGGGAGCGCGGTCAATGGCTTTCCCCCCCATGTCCACGGCGGACGCGGCCGAACCTCGCGCGAGGCGCGCGGCCGCCGCACCTGCTCCCCGCGCCCTCGCCGGCGGCGCGGCGCGGCCGGCACCGGCGTCGCCGGCCGACGCTGGCCGGCGCGTCCTCGTCGCGCCAACCGGGCGCCACCGAAGGTCGTCGGGGCAGGCGCTCGTGGAATACGCCATCGTGGCGGGATTGCTGATGGCATCGCTGGCGATCCTGACCCTGTTTCTCGGCACGTTCAAGGAGTACGGCGACCGCATCGCGGCGCTGGTGTCGTCAGAATATCCCTGAGGCAAGCAAAGGAGGTCCCATGCGCACACGCACGGCAAACCGCGGGCAGGCCATGACCGAGTACATCATCATCGTGGCCATCATCGCGCTGGCGGCCCTGGCCGTCTTCGGCCTGTTCGGGGACCGCATCCGGCACATGGTGGGCGGCGCGGTCGTGGACCTGGGCGGCGACCAGGGCGACGTCGGCACGGCCACGGACACGAAATCGGAGGACTACCTCAAGACCCTGGGCACCAGCGACTGACGGGCGGAGCCCATGGCGCACGACCGTCATCCCCGCGCGGGCCAGGCGCTGATCGAATCGTGCCTGGTCATCGGCCTGATCTGCCTGCTGCTCGCGGCGGTGTTCCAACTGGCGCACCTGGTCGTGGCGCAGGACTACGCGGCCGCCCGCGGCGCGCGCGCGCGGGCGGTGGGGTTCAACGATTTCATGGTCGCCAAGACCGTGCGGATCGGGGCGCTGGGCAACGCCGGGGCCTTGCGCGTGCCGCCGCCGCCCGGCGGCGGCCCCTGGGCGCAGTGGCAGGCCTGCGAATTGCCACGCATCCCCCACTACCTGCAGGCCGAGCCCTGGATGCTGGAGTCGATCCTGGACTACGATGGCTGGGACGACATCACCTGGCACGGCCCGGCCGGGCCCGGCCCGCTGACCGAGATGCACGTGGCCCAGCGGGTGCCGCTGTTGTTTTTCTCGAACGTGTTCCGCGCGGTTTTTGCCGGGTCGGCCGTGCCCATGGCGGGATCGGCGGCGATCGACACCCATTACCCGGAGTACCTGGAGTGATCCTGCCCCGCGCGCCGCGCCCAGGCCGCCCGCCGGCAGCCGCCGGCCAGACCATGATTTTCATGGTGGTGGCGCTGGTGATCCTGGCAGCGGCGCTGGCCTGGGTCTTCGACGTCCACTCGATCCTGCACCTGAAGGCGCGCGCCCAGAACGCCGGCGACGCCGCCGCCCTCGCCGCCGCGCGCTGGCAGGCACTCTCCCTTAACCTGGTCGGCGACCTCAACATTCTCCAGGCGCTGGCCGTCGCCGCCGGCGACACCAACGCCTCCGCCCGCATCAGCGACACCCAGGCGCGCCTCTGCTTCGCGGGCCCGCTGGTCGGCCTGCTGGCCGCGCAGCAGGCCGCCAAGAACAACCGCTTCTACAGCCATGCCGAGTTCACCGCGCAGCTTCAGGCCCATGCCGCGCTCGTCGGCCAGACGTACGCCGCCGAAACCAACGTGTTTCCCGAACCCTACCCCGGCGCCTGGGCCGACTACGGCGGCATGCTGTCCAACCTGGCCGCCCAAGGCGTCAGCGCCGGCCCGGACAACACGCGTTACTTCAGCGACGTCTCGAGCGCCCACTGGCTGTTGGGGCGCGGCTTCTACGAGGCGGTGGCCGGCCGCGACTGGTGCTGGTTCTACTGGAACGGCATGGCCCTGCTGCAGACCTACCTGGGCGTTCAATCCTGGCCGCCGCTGCCGTCCGCCCCGGCCGCCCCGGACACCGCCAATTCCGAAATTTTCGGCCTCGACCTGGCGCCCTGGTCCGGGTCGCTGCCCGGCGGCGCCGCCGCCGTGCCGCGAATCGACGCCCTGCGCGCGGCGCGCGGCCTGGGCGACACCCCGGTCTCGAACGCGGCCGCCGGCGCGGCCGCCACCTGGTACCGCTACCGCTGGACGGCCTGGACGGCCCTGGCGCCCGCGCAGCGCTTTCCCGTGCTGCCGCTGCGCGTCAAGCCGGACCAGGACTACGCGGGCGCCGACGCCGTGGTGCGCGTTGAGGCGCCCCACGCCGCGCGCCGCTCGGCGCCCATGCCCGGCCTGCGGCCATTCCTGGCGCGCACGGCGCCGGCCGCCGCCGCTCTCGAACGCGAGGTCGCCCCCGCCCCGGCCACCTGGACCGCGGCCGCCAAACCGATCGGCTCGCTGTCGGCCGACGGCCGCCCGGTGCGCCCGGACGCCTACGGCCTGGTGCTGCCGGCCTTCCGCCGGGTGCGCCTGATCCCGGTGGACGCCGCCACGGCGGCGACCGCCGCCGCCTACGACCTGGCCTGGCGCACCCACATCACCGAGCACCTCGATCTCTACCTGCAGAGCGGGCCGGCCGGCCTGGACGCCGGCTGCTGGTATTGCCAGCAGCTGATGACCTGGGAAACCCCCGCCTTCCGCCAGGAGGGCGCGCTCTGGCTGAGCGACACCAACAACGTCTGCGAACACCGCCACGGCGGGCCGGGCGGGCCGGGCGGCGGCACCCGGCGCGGCCACTGACGCCCGGCGAATGGATATCCCCATGCCTACGGACAAGAGCATCGCCGCGCGGCGCGCCGGCCAGGCGATCGTCGAATTCCTGGCGGCCCTGATCGTCGTGATGGTCCTGCTGGCCGGCCTGCTCCAGATCGCCCGCCTCGCCCGGGCGCACACCGCAACCATCAGCGCCGCGCGGCGCGCGGCCGGCCTGGCGGCCCTGGGCGCCGCCGAGCCGGCGTCGGCGGCGCCGCAGGTGATTTCCGACTGGCTGCCAGGGTCCGACCAGCGCCGCTATACCCGCGACGACCTGGCCGTGGTCGTCAGCAACGCCGCCGTGCTGCCCGCCCTGCTCGCCTCCCGGGCGCGCCTGGAGGCGCTGCCCGGCGCGCCGGCCAATCGCCTGGCGGCGATGGCCGCGGGCGGCGGCGGCGATTACGCCCTGGTCCAGGGCGCCGCCGCGGCCGCGATCGAGACGCTGCCGGTGATCCGCCGGCTGGTGTACCCGCGCCCCGAGATCGACGTGCAGAGCGACTGCTGGCTGGTGTGGACGGAAGGACTGTACTGAGTCCGCTGCGTGGATGGCGGCTGACATGCAGAATGGCGAGACACCCCCGAGACCCGCGGCCGCCGGGCGCAGGGTCTGGCGGACGCTGACGGCGGCGCTGCTGCTGGCGGCGGCGACGCCGGCGGCCGGCCGCGTCTTCTGGCGCCGGCCCGCGCCGCGCGGCCGCGCGGTCCTCGACACCACGCCCGGCTGGGCGCGCCTGCTGGCCGGCCCGGCGCTGATCAACGGCGGCGAGGGGATGCTCGAAGTGTTCGGTTGCGACCAGGCGCCGCCGGCC
>CAZEVX010000256.1:0-4375 GCA_964515705.1 uncultured Verrucomicrobiota bacterium
TACGACGCGCGCAAGGGGCACTTCGAGATGCTCCACAAGGCCGCCACGCGCACGCTGTCCTACAACACGGTCAAGACCTTCGCCCAGTCCGTGCGCCTGATGGCGACCACCAAGAACGACCTGCTCGACAAGGCCGACATCGCCGGTAAACGCGAAATCTATTACAACAGCAAGAGTTGGGGCGACTGCCGGTTCGACGAGCAGCCCGAAAGTGACAGCCTGCTCGACGACATGGAGGCCATGCTGGCGATCAACCGCGAACAGCTCGGCTACATCCCCGAGGAGCGCGGCGGCGAGGTCACCGGCCCGCTGACGGTGATCGACCGCGACCCCGGCAGCGGCGCGCCGATCCGGATCGACTGCGAAAAACTCGGGACCGGCGCCTGGAGCATTCCCTCGCAGGTCGAGCACCTGCGCTTCGAGACCCGGGCCAAGTTCGTCCTGGCGATCGAGACCGCCTCGCTCTTCCAGCGCCTCGTCCACCACCGCTACTACGAGACGGCGCGCTGCATCCTGATCTCGATGAGCGGCGTGCCGACCCGCGCCTGCCGGCGGTTCATCCGCCGCCTGTCCGACGCCCACGATCTCCCCGTGCTGGCCTTCACCGACGGCGACCCCTACGGCTACTGCAACATCTACCGCACGCTCAAGGTCGGGTCCGGCCAGGCAGCGCACATCAACCGGTATTTCTGCGTCCCGCGCGCCCACTACCTGGGCGTGACTCCGCAGGACATCCGCGACTACCGCCTCGAGGACGCCACCCACCCGCTCGAGGAGGTCGACGTCAAGCGCGCGCGCGACGCCCTCAAGAACGACCCGTTCATCCGCCACCACCAGGAATGGCAGGCGGCGCTCCAGCAGATGCTGGAGCTCGGCGTGCGCGTCGAGCAGCAGGCCTTCGCCAAGCACGGGCTGAACTTCGTCCTGGAACGCTACCTGCCCGACAAGCTCAAGAAGGGCACCTTTCTGCCCTGATGCGCCCCGCCCCCATGCACGCACACTATGATGTCATCGTGGTCGGCGGCGGCACGGCCGGCGTCGTCGCCGCGGTCCAGGCCGGGCGCGCCGGCGCCCGCACGCTGTTACTCGAGACCACCGGCATCCTCGGCGGCACGATCGTCAACGCGCTGCTCACGGCGCCGGACTTTTTCCATGCCGAGGGCCGCCCGATCATCGCCGGCATCGGCTGGGAACTCTGCCTGCGCGCCCTGCGCGAGTGCGGCCAGCCGCCCCCGGAACCCGGCCCGCCGCGCGGCAACGTGCGCTTCCTCCTCAACCCCGCCATCTACGCCGCGGTCTGCGACGAGGCCGTGCAGGAGGCCGGCGTTGATCTGCTGCTGCACGTTCTGCCGGCGGCGGTCTGCCGCCCGGATGCGGACTGGACCCTGACTCTCGCCACCAAGACGGGCCTGGAGGACGTTACCGCCCGGGTGCTGGTGGACTGCACGGGCGACGCCAACGTGGTCAGTCTGGCGGGATTCGACGTCCGGCGCAGCGCGGAGCTGCAGCCGGCCTCGCTCGTCGTCCGCCTGGGCGGCTACGACGCCAAGGCCCTCGATTACCCGGCGCTGCAACTGGCCTTCGAGGCGGCGGTCGCCGCCGGCAGCGTGCGCCGCACGGACCCGGGCTGGGCGCGCGGCCAAGTCGGACCGTTCCTACGGCAGTACGGCGGCAACGCCACCCACCTGCCGGGCGTGGACGGGCGCACCAGCGCGGGTAAGACCGCGGCGGAACTCGAAGGCCGCCGCGCGATGATGCGCCTGCTGCGCTGGGCCCGCACGCAGCCGGGGCTCGGCCAGTGCCGGGTCGAGCATTGCGCCGTGGAGTGCGGCATCCGCGAAACCGCCACCATCCGCGGCAAACGGACCGTCACGGCCGCCGATTACGAAAGCGGCCGGCTGTTCGAGGACGCCGTCTGCTACGCCCACTATCCGGTGGACATCCACCGCGCGGATTACGTCGAGGCCCGCCCCCTCGCCCCCGGCGTCCGGCCGACCATTCCCCTGGGCGCCCTGCTGCCGGAGGGCAGCCGTTTCCTGATCGTCGCCGGGCGCTGCGCGGCGGGCGACCAGGCCGCCAACTCGGCCTTCCGCGTCAAGGCCCCCTGCATGGCGATGGGCCAGGCGGCCGGGGCCGCGGCCGCCCTGGCCGCCCAGCGCGGCACGGACCCGGCCGACCTGCCGATCGCCGACCTGCGCGCGCTCCTGCGGCGGCATGGCGCGATCGTCCCCGGCCCGCCGGACGCGCCGACCGCTCAGGCCAGCCCGTAGTCGCCCGGGCCGATCGCCGCCGGGCGGTTGGCGCGGATGGATTCGTAGGCCTTCAGCGCGCAGACCGTCGCCCGCGCCCCGTCGATCGCGCCCGGAGCGTAGGGCGTGCGGTTGACGATCGCCTCCGCGAACGCCGCCATGGCCTGCGCGTGGCCCTTGTCGAGCGAGGGCGTCGGCAAGTGATTGGCGGCGTGCGGTCCGACCAGGTCCTCCGGCGGCCGCGCCGCGAACGAGGCCCGGTAAAACCCGGTCATGGTCGCCTCGGGCGGCTGCACGGCGCCCGGCTTGGTCGCCGGGAACACCCGCAGGCCGTTGCCGCCCGGCCCGTCGAAGCGCAGCTCGTAGAAATCGTCCACCGCCAGCGTGCGCGCATCGCAAAACACTTCCATCAGTTCCTTCGGATAGCACACCCCGCCCTTGCCCCCGCAAAGGATCGTCGCCAGCGACCCGCCGTTGAACTTGACAATCACGGCATTGTCGGTCTCGAGCGGCCCGGCGGCATACACCTCGACCGGCTCCTCCTCGAGGAACCAGGCCAGCAGGTCGAAAATGTGGCAGGCCTCTTGCAGCAGGTGCCCGCCGCCGTCGGCCAGGTCGAAGACGTAGGGCGGCCGGATGCGGTGATCGTCCACGATCCGGTACAGGACGTTGGCCGCCCCGCGCCGGTACCCGCGGAACAGCCGCCGGGCCTCGACCATGCTCGGGGCATAGCGGCGGTTGAAGCCCACCCCGACCGTGATCCCGGCCGCCCGCACGGCGTCGAGCACCTGGCGCGTCTCCGCGTAGGTCATCGTCATCGGTTTCTCGACGTAGACATGCTTGCGCCAGCGCGCGGCCTCCAGCAGGAAGCGCGCGTGCTCGCGGCTGCGGGTGCCCACCAGCACGGCGTCGATGGCCGGGTTGGCGAACACGTCCGCGGCCTTGACGGTCGTGGCCTGAGGACGGTACTCGGACGCCCGTTGGCGCAGCAGTTCGGCGTCCAGGTCGCAGAGCGTGTGCAGCCGGATGGCCGGGTTGCGCAGGATGTTCGGCAGGTGCTGCCGCGCCATGAAGGCTCCCACCCCGATGGCGCCGATGTTGACGATGGTCATGGGGTCCTGTGCCTTTCCGCGCGGTCCGCCCAGCGCTGTTCCACCCAGCGTACGATCCGCCGCGCGACCCGCGCCTTGCTCATCAGCGGCAGGGCGGCGGCGCGCCCATCCGGCGTGACGAGCACGACGCGGTTGGTGTCGACGTCGAAGCCGGCGCCGCGCCGGGTCACGTCGTTGGCCACCACCAGGTCCAGCCGTTTGGCCCGCAGCTTGCGCCGCGCCTCGGCCAGCAGGCGCCCGGTCTCGGCGGCGAATCCGACCACCAGGCGATGGCCCTTCCGTGGGGCGAGGGCGCGCAGGATGTCGGGCGTCGGCACCAGGCGCAGGACCGGCGGGCCGGCGGCCTTCTTGAGCTTGCGGCGCGCGGCGCGCGCGGGGCGCCAGTCGGCGACGGCGGCGGCCATGATCAAGGCGTCGCAGCGCGGAAACCGACGCCGCACGGCGGCGAGCATCTCGTCCGCGGAGACCACCGGCACCCGGCGCACGCCGGCCGGCGTCCGCAGGGCGACGGGGCCGGACACCAGGATCACGGCGTGGCCGCGCCGCGCGGCGGCGCGCGCCAGGGCAAAGCCCATCTTGCCGCTCGAGCGGTTACTGAGGAAGCGCACGGGGTCGAGCGCCTCGCGCGTCGGCCCGGCGGTGATCAGGATGCGCATGGCGGCTCCGTCGCGCGAGGCGGGGGGTCAACCGAATCCGCGGCTTGCCGGCGGCATTCGGTCAGGACCACGTCCGGGATGCTGCGCCGCGCCATCCACAGCAGCGCCGGGATGACCGCCAGTTCGTCCAGCCAGCCGACAACCGGGATCCAGTCCGGGACCAGGTCCACCGGGCTGGCCAGGTAGACGGCTGCCAGGCCGAGCCAGAACCGGGCGCGGCGCGGCGTGCGCGGTATGGTCACGACCCATCTGACGCCCATCAAGAGCTTTGCCGCCGAGCATCCGGCCCTACAAAATGCCTCCATGCGCTTCGACCATGAGCGCCTCGAGCCTACCTACGAGCTCGAAATCGGCGTTC
>CAZEVX010000257.1:0-4331 GCA_964515705.1 uncultured Verrucomicrobiota bacterium
ATCCCGGACGCCGACCGTCCAGACCTCGGGATCCGCCGGGCCGGCGGGATCGCGCCGGTTGCCACCCACCCCGCGGTCCCGGCCGCAGCGCCCCTTGTCCACGGCCAGCCGGGCGTCAAACGGCGCGGCCGCCGCCGCGGCGATCAGGTCCGTCGCGGCGTCTTCGAGCCGGCCGATATAGGCCGGATCGGGCACGGCCATGTCGCCGGGCGCGTCCAGTTCCATGAACGGCACGCCTTCGGGGCTCGAGTGGGAATGCGAGCAGAAGATCGCGATATGGCCAGCCGGGATGCCCGTGCGCGCCGCGGCGCGCCGCCGGATCGCCAGGACCGTCTGCCGGGAGAGGCTCAGCAGGTCGGCAGACACCAGCGCCAGGCGCGTGGCGCCGTCGTCGAGGACAAGGCAGGACGCCCAGAGCGGATCGTGGACGCCGGTGTTGTGGCGCGGATAATGCGGGTAGCCGCCCAGCGGCACGCCGGGCGCCGGGGAGATGTCCGCGCGCGCCACGCCGGCGCGAACGACAGGGGTCATGGCCGCAGGCCTTCCGTTATGAGCGTGGATTCGGGGCAATGGTGATCACGGCGCTGTCGTGCGGATCGAGGCGCAGACGCAGCGCCGCTTCCGCCGGCGTGAGGGACAGGATGGAAAACGGACGGTCGCAGGCCAGGTCCGCGCGCCGGATATTCGGCAGGCGCACGGTGACCCGCGGCGCGATGGACTGGGGCGTGTCCGGCCAGGCGTCTTCCATGACGATCACGCGGACGCCGCCATCCTCGTCATGGAACGCCATCGCCTTGCCGGCCGAGGTCTCCACGAGCGGCCGCGCCAGCGCGCGCATCACGAGCGTCATGGCGCGGTTCATCAGCCGGCTCAGGCAGGCCTGGCCGTACTGGACGTAGGTCGTTTGGTCGGCGCGGTTGACGACCGTCGGCGGCACGCACCACAGCGCCGTCTCGCCCCAGGCCGTCCGGTGGCGCGTCAGCACGGGCCCGGCGTCCCGTCCCTCGCGGTCCCGGCCCTCCAGCAGGACGGCGGCGCCGGCCGGCTGGTAGCGCGTTTGGCAGAGCGGGTGTTGGCAGGATTCCCGCAGGCCGGCCAATTCCCGCCAGGGCGCCTCCGACGCGCACGCCGGATGGAGCCGAATCTCATGGACGGGCGCCGGCGCCGGCCGCGGGGCCACGCCGAACAGGTCTTCCAGACCGGTAACGTCCTCGAAGCCGACCAGGGCGACGCCCTGCTGGTGCTTCTCGCGGATCGCCTCGAGCAGTTCGCGCGACAGCCCGGACAAGGGCGGCAGTACGAGGATGTCCACGTCGGCCGGATCGAGCTTGCCCACGGCGTCCAAGTCCAGGAGAAAACCGATTGCGACCCCGGCATGCTGCGCCTGCTCATAGGCATAGGCGGGGCCTTCTTCGGCCGTATTATACACGTCGTCGCCCCAGGCGGCCTGCGGGTTGGGCTCGAAATAATCCGGATGCGCCCGGCAGGCGTCGAGGCTGAAGGCAAAGGCCGCGCTGCGCAGGGGCCGGGCGGGGCGCAGGCGGCGGACCACGGACCAGGTGGACAGCAGCGTGTCGTAATGCTCGCGATCCCAGCAACGGGCATGGAACCCGCGATCCTTCCAATAGGCGAACCCGTCCCGTCCGAACCACGCGGCGCCGCAGGCAAAGGCGAGGAGCCGCTTTCGAAAAAAGAGCGGCGGCACGCGGCACATGGAATACGGCGGGTGCCCGCACAGCAGCAGGCCGTCCACCGGCACGCTCGCCCCGGGATACATTTCGAGGAAAATCTTCTGCTCCGGCGCGGTCAGCTTCATGGCCGCGAGCTGGTACACGCCGCGCAGCATCCCGTACCGGCAAAGGTACGGATAATCCTCCAGGCAGACCGGCCCGAGGGACCGCAGCGGCTCCTGCGTGACATCGTATCCCATGTACAGCGGAAAATAGCCGCTCTTGTAGTTGACGCCGTACGGCGGATAGATGGCGTAGAACGACGGCGCCCAGCGGGCGCGCGGATTCAAGGCCTGCACCGACTTGCTCGCCTGCCGTAAAGTCTCCTGCTCGAGGGTCCGATAATAGTCCAGCCACGGCTTCCAGTGCCGCTCGGCCAGCCGCTGGAACGCCGCGGCCGTCAGCACGCCCTTGGGCGGCTCCGTCTCCGTCAATCGCCGTTGCTCGTCCCCATCCGGCACGCGCTCCCGCACAAAGCGCCGCCAGTCGTCCAGCAGCGCGCCGCGATAGTAGGCGCGTTTCCAGAGATCGCGCCGGCCCGGCCGGCCCGGCAGGAAGCCGCCGCAGACGACATCAGCTTCCCGGACAAGGTCGGCATAGCCGGCTGAATCCTGGCTGGCGCAGTTGCGCGCCAAGCCGAGCTGCCACCGGCGGCGGTAGGCGTGCAAGGTCGTCCAGACCCGCTGGGCGCGCGCAAACTCGGCCTGGTAATACAGGGTGGTCACGTAATGACACGCGTCCACCGGGACCGGCAGCCACGGATCGAAGACGTTGGTTGTCAGCCCGCGCGCCTCGTCGGGAAAGCTGACCAGTTCCGGCAAGCCCGACGCCAGGGGCGCCGGCAGTCCCCGCGGGTCGGCCGGCATGACCTCGAACGCGCAGCGCTGCTCGACGGCGGCCTGCGTCCCCTCGTGCCACTGCACCGCCAGGTGATAGACGCCCACCGGCAAGGCGTCTGGAACGCGGATGTCGACGGCCAGCGTCTCCACTTGCAGGTCCCGTTTCAGGTCGGCCGACAGCGGGTCCCGCGGCGGCCGGCGCACGCACTGCAATGCGACCGGCAAGGGTTCGCGGCAGGCGTCTTCCAGGCGCGCGGTCGCGGTCCACTCGTTGGGCCGAACCGACGCATCCCGCAGGCGCAAGAGCGCCGTGAAGGCGCACGGTTCGCGGTCCATGAAAAAATGATTGGCGCGCGCGAAGGCCAGCGCCTGGTCATGGCGCGGATCGTCGTCCGGCAGCCGCCGGCAAATCTCCTTGTCCTCCGGCGACTGGATAGCGGCCACCCGGCAGCCGGCGCGCAGCGGCGCGCCGAGATACTTCAGCCGACCGCTAAGCGGGTCCACCCAGGCTTCGGTCGAGCCCCCGCCCAGATGCGGCGCCATCTGATGCCGGAACGACGCGTATCCCGCGAAGAGGCGCGCGTCGGCCGGCAGGTCCGCCAGGTAGATCGTGCGTGTGACGGGGCACTCGGCATCGGCGGGAAAGAACGCGAAGTTCCGTTTCTCGTCGGCGTCGCGCAACCCCACCGTGCCGTTCAGGAGGCGGTAGACCCCCAGGTCCGCGCCGGCCGCCGTTTCCAACCGGACATACGGGTCGCGCATTTCCTCGTTGCACGTATAGAAGCCGCCCGGGCAATCCGGCGGCTGCTTGGTGGAGCCGCCGGTCAATCGCACCGTCAGCACGCAGCAGCCGCCGATCTCGCGGGCGGCGAGGTCGAAAACAAACGGCTTTAGCATGCCGTTCCACCCGGCCGGGATCTCGACGCGCATCGGCGCCCAGAGGTCCCGTGCGGGGAAATCCCGGGGCGAGGCAATCCGAACGGCATCGAGATACACGGTCCGCCCCAGCACCTTGCGGGCCACCGCCCCCGACTGATCCAAGGCGATCCGGCCCGCCCGGCAGGTCCGATCGGGATCGAGAAAGGGGTCCAGCGCCGTGCCGCCGCACGTCACGGCGAACCGGTTATCCACGGCCACCAATCGGAGCGCGCAGGGCGCCGAGGTGTCCGGGCAACGGTCGCCGGACTGGCGCGATTGCAGCGGGCGATGCCGCCCGTGTTCATGGACCCCAAACTCCGCCTGGACACCGTCGGCGCCCCATTGACAATGGATGTAATACCCGCGCCGCGCCGCGGGATCGTAGCGAAAATAGATCACGATGCCGGCCACGGCATGGAAATGCCGGTCGCCGCGGCAGTCCAGCTCGAGGGTAAAATCGGCCAGCGGCGGCGTGATGGGAAGATGCTTATTGCCCGGCGCCATCAAGGCCAAGGCGCCGTCCATGACATAGGCATGGCGATGGCTCAGGCCCGAGTGGCGCTCGAGCTGCCAGCCCGCCGGGTACTCATGATCCGCGTGGCCCGCGAACGTATCGTGGAATTCGAATTTCATGGCTTCCTGAATCAGTGACGGCATGCGCCGTCACTGAGATGTTTACCGAAATGCGCTTGAGCGTTAGTCACCGCCGGATTTTTCGGGGGTCACACTTAATGCTATTATACGTTTCCCCTTTCCGGCGTGTCAACGCCATATGGAACTGCCCGATTGGCGGGAGTTGCGCTTGTCCGCGGTCACTCCCGGCGCGATCCGTGCAGGGGAACGG
>CAZEVX010000258.1:0-4315 GCA_964515705.1 uncultured Verrucomicrobiota bacterium
GCGCGGCGCCCGCCTACGCGGCGCGTCAAGCCGCCGCTACGGCGCGCAGGGTGCCGAGCCGCCGGCGCACGGTCTGGCGCCTGACGGGGCAAAAGGGGAATGCGCAACTCCCGCAGTGTTGGGCGGCGCCCATGGATTGGCCCGGTCTTCCGTGCGGGCGTTGTCCGACAGACCGTGACGCGGGTCCGGCCGTGGCTGCGCGCCAATCATGGGCCGGTAAATACCAGTGGACTTTTGCGCGCCATGTCCTAACATAGCCTTGTTGGGTTGGAACCGTCGGCGTCATTCCGCATCGCCATTCCTTCAAGCGCGAGTGCTTCCATGAACCACCGTTTTCCGCCTCAAAGGGTCGGCCGGCCGCCGATCAGTGTTCCGGTCCGCCACGGATGCCGCCTGCTCCTGTTGGGCGCGCTCCTCGGCAGCGCCCTGCCGGGCCTGGCCTTCCAGGCCGAGCCGGAGGCGGACGCCGCCCTCTGGACGCCGCCGCCCGCGCCGAACCGCCCGGCCACCGCCGTCCAGCGCGGCCTGGCGGCCAAAGCCGGGGCCGCCGGCGTCCGCATCGCCTGGAACGCCGCCCTCGGCACGCCGTCGTTCCTGAGCGGCGCCGACCTGGCGGCGCCGTCCCCGTTCTCCGCCGGCAAGGGGCTGCGCCCGACCGGCCGGCCGGACGCCGACGCCCTGGCGGTCCTCGATACCCTGTCCGGGATCATGGGTATCCGGGACGCGGCGGCCGAGTTCGCGCCCCAGACTCCCGAGCGGGACAGCCTGGGATGCATGCACGTCCGCGCCCCGCAGGTGCACCGCGGCCTGCCCGTCTTCGGCGGCGAACTCATCGTCCACTTCGACGCCGCCGGCAAAGCCTACGCCGTCAACGGCCGCTACGTGCCCGAGATCGCCGTGGCCGGGACCCCCGCCCTCGCCTCTGAAGACGCCGCGCGGCTGGCCGCCGCCGACCTCGCGCTCCTGCTGGGCCGGCCGGCGGCGCCGACCCTGGCCGCGCCGCCGGCGCTGACGGTCTATGCCTGGCGGACCGCGCCGCGCCTGGCCTACGCCCTGACCCTGGCCCTCGACCCGGCGCCCCTGCATGCCTGGCGCTACTGGATCGACGCCGAAACCGGCTGCGTCCTGCTGCGCTACAACGACGTCAAGTCCGCCGCGATCACCGGCGCGATCCTGGCCGGCGAGGGCGGCCAGGACGTGACCATCCAGGATTGCGAACAGATCGCCACCTACTATTATCTGTGGCGGACCAACTATCCCTGGCGGATCAGCAATTACTCGACCGACACCGGCTACGTGGATCACGCCCAGCAGAACCCGGACGGCACGGTGACCTATTACGTTGCGCGCCGCGCGACCGCGACCTGGGACCCCGAAGACCGCGTCGAGATGTCCGCCGGCAACAACTTCAACGCCACCCAGCGCTATTTTCGGGATGTCCAGGGCCGCCGCAGTTTCGACGCCATCAATGGGATCGCGACCGTGTTCGTGCACTACGGCAACCAGTATGTCAACGCCTTCTGGAACGGCAGCTACTTCGTCTTCGGGGACGGCGACGGCGTCACCGCCGACCCGCTGACCGTGCTGGACGTGGCCGCCCACGAGTTCACCCACGGCATCACCGAGCACACCGCCAACTTCATTTATGCCTACGAGCCCGGCGCCATCAACGAGTCGTTCTCCGACATCTTCGCGACCGCCATCGAGTTCGCCACGCAGCCGGACGGCCGGACGAACTATCCCGGCAAACAGCCCGGCACCGCCGACTGGCTGCTCGGCGAAGACTGCTGGCTGTCCGCACCGGCCTTGCGCAACATGCGCGAGCCGGGCAACGCCGCCACCGTCGGCACCAGCGGGCGCCAGCCGGCCACCTATAAGGGGGACTACTGGTACTACGGCGTCGGCGACAACGGCGGCGTCCATATCAACAGCGGCGTGCAGAACCGCTTCTTCTACCTGCTCGCCGAAGGCTGCACCAACTGCTCGGACCCCGGCCACCGCGAGGTCGTCGGCATCGACGTCGTCAACGCCGCGCGTATCGCCTACCGCGTGCTGACGGTCTACGGCCACCCGTATTGCGATTACCCCGAAATCCGCTCCGCCTGGCTGGCGGCCGCCGCCGACCTCGATCCGACGCCCACGCGCGCCTGGGTCGCGGGCGTCAGCAACGCCTGGGCTCATGTGGGAGTCGCTCCGCCGGCGCCCGCCGACCTGGGCACGGCCCTCAACGCCCCCTACCTCGTGTGGCTGACCGGCGGCGACGCCGGCTGGAGCGCCCAGTCCGCAGACACCCAGGACGGCGTGCTGGCGGCACGCTCGGGCGCCATCAGCGACGGGCAGCAATCCTGGCTGACGACCACCGTCACCGGCCCGGGCACCCTGACCTTCTGGTGGAAGGTATCCTCCGAGGCCGATTATGATTTCCTGCGATTTTTCGTGGACAACCAGGAACAAGCGCGCATCAGCGGCGAGCAGTCCTGGAGCGAGCAATCCTTGGTCCTGCCGGCCGGGCCCCTCACCCTGGCCTGGCGCTACACCAAGGACTTCTCGGATAGTTCCGGTATGGACGCCGGATGGTTGGACCTGGTGTCCTGGGCGCCCGTCTGGACCCCGGTCATCCCGAAGCCAACCGCCTCCAAGGGCCTCTACACCGACCGGGTGCGCGTCACCTGGCCGGCGGTCTCCGGCGCCACCCGCTATTACCTCTACCGGCATACGCTCAACAATCCCAACCTGGCGAGCGTCATCATGGCCGGCACCAGCCGGACGTTCGACGATACCGGGGCGCAGCCGGGCACGCTGTACTACTACTGGCTGCTGGCCGAAAACGGCGCCGCGCGCTCCGACCTCAGCGAGCCGGACACCGGGTCCCGCAAGATCGCCGCGCCCACCGGCGTGCAGGCCGGCAAAGGCCAGTCCACGCGCGCCGTGCCGCTGCGCTGGGCGGCGGCCGCCGGCGCCACCGGCTACCAGGTCTGGCGCGGCCTCCGGCCCGATCCCGCCGCGGCCGCCCCCCTCGTCGAAACCGGCGCCGTCGCCTATGACGACGCCTCCGCCGTGCCCGGCGTGACCTATTACTACTGGATCGCGTCCCGCAAATGGCAACCGGGCGGCATCATCAGCTCGCCCCTCAGCGCCGGCGTCTACGGCTGGCGGCGCAGCATGGCCGCCACCGACAACGCCGCCTGCGATTTCGACGGCGACGGCCGCGCCGACCCGGCGCTCTACCAGCGCGCCAGCGGGCTCTGGACCGTGCTGCTGTCGGCCAGCCAATACCAGTCCGCCCTGTTCCAGCTCGGCGGGCCGGGCAGCATCCCCGTGCCCCAGGATTTCGACGGCGACGGCCGGACCGACATCGCCGTCTGCGAGCCCGCCACCGGCATCTGGACGGCCTTGCTCTCGGGCAGCGGCCAGGCTGCGTCGACCGCGGTCGGCGGCCCGTTTGCCCTGCCCCTGCCCCGCGATTTCGACGGGGACGGACGCGCCGACCCGGCCGCCTACCAGCAACTCGCCGGGCTCTGGCGCGTGCAGCTCTCGGGCCAGCAATATGCGACCGCCACCCTGGCCTACGGCGGCTATTATGACGCGCCCTGCCCCGCCGATTATGACAGCGACGGCCGCAGCGATCCGGCCATTTTCCAGGTCCGCACCACGGTCCTCGGACGCCTCGGGTTCTGGCAGGCCGCCCTGTCCGCGCAGCGCTACGCCGCACGCGACTGGAATATCGGCCCGGCCGGCGCGATCCTCGGGCCGCAGGACTTCGACGGCGACCGCAAGGCCGACCCGGCCTTCTTCGATCCCGACGACGGGACCTGGAGCTACTGGCCGTCGTCCGTCACCAGCCCGTTGCCGATCGCCTACGCGCTCGGGCGCGCCGGCGCCGTGCCGGTGGCCGGCGATTACGACGGCGACGGCCGCGCCGATCCCGTGGTCTACGAGGAAGCCGCCGGTCTCTGGACCGCCTGGCTTTCGGGCTCCGCCTACGGGCGCGCGACCCTGGCCTTTGGCGGGCCGGGCCACGAGCCGGCCGCCCGCCTGCGATGACCCGCGCTCCCCCGCGCGACCCCCTGGGATGCGGGCGGTTCTCGCCAAGCCTCGACCTGCCACGACAGGCTGTGTCCCGGGCTGGCGGCCGTTCGTCAGAACGGCCGGATCACGGGGACGTCCCCCCGCGCCATGGAAGGGATACGCCACCGGCCCCCAAAACCGCGGGAGTTGCGCCGGCCCCTGTTGCCCAGTCAGGCGCCAGACCGTGCGCCCGCGGCTCGGCACCCTGCGCGCCGTAGCGGCGGCTTGACGCGCCGCGTAGGCGGGC
>CAZEVX010000259.1:0-4273 GCA_964515705.1 uncultured Verrucomicrobiota bacterium
CAGCGCGCGCTCGAGACGCCCGGCATCGGCCCGGCCGGCCCGGCCGGCCCGGCCGGCGCACAACCCGACGACGGCCACGCCGTCGGCCGAGAGGCGGCTGGCGGCGGCCGCGGCCAGCCGGTCCAGCCGCCGCCCGGCGGCCCGGTCTTCCATCAGGCAGACGATGCCGTCGTAGCGCGCGCGCGGCAGGGCGCCGGGCGCGGCCCGGTGGAACCGCGCGGCGCGGCCCGGCCAGGTCCGGCGCGCGGCGTCGACCCGGCGCCGGTCGCGATCCACCCCTTCGGCCCGGCCGCACTCGGCGGCCAGCAGCCAGGTGCCCAGCCCCTGGCCGCAGCCGACATCGAGCACCCGCTTGCCGGCGCCGATCATGCGGGCGGCGAACTTGTACTCCGCCAGACGCCGCAGCAGCCGGCAGGGGTCGCGGCGGAACTGGCTGGCCAGCGGCCCGTCAAACGCCAGGCAAGCGGCGGCCGCGCCTTTGCCTTCGAGCCAATGCGAGCGTGTGGAAGAGACCGTCATGGGCGCCGCTTGAGGAGTCCGACCGCCATCAGATAATGCGCCATCGGAGAAAACCCCGTGTGCACGACTTCGTCGTTCATGCCGAACAGCAGCACCTTGCGGAAATGGCGGCCCATTTCCGCCGCGAGCCGCCGGGCATCGTGAAGATTGACATGGTTGGCGCGGCTGACCGCCGAGGCGTACCGCGCCGCGGTTGCGTTGGGTGTTCCGATGACGCACATCCCGTGCGGCGTCAGGTTGCGGCGGACGGTCCGGAAAAACAGGGCTTCGCAGCGCGGCTCGATATGCTCCAGAACGTCCAGGCTGACCACGGCGTCGAAAGCCCCGTAGCGGCGCCCGAGAAAATCGTCGGGGATGAACCTCCAGCCCCTGCGCGCCCAGTTGGCCCGCGCCGCGCGGATGGCCTCGGTGTCGGAATCCACGCCCGCATACCGGGCGGCCGGCCCCGCCAGCACCATGCCGCCGACGCCCTCGCTGCATCCCAGTTCGAGCACCCGCCGGCCCGCGCCGATCAGGCGCGCCGCGAAGGCGTAACGCGCCAGGACGAAGGCGAGGCGCTTGGGATCGTCGAGCAGGTTGTAGGACCAGTGCTGCCCCAGCCGGACGGACGCCGCGCCGCCCGGGGCCGGCACGCCTCCCGCCTCCGGGACCCGCCGCCGCGCGACCCTGATTTTCTGCTTGCCTCGGGCCTTCATTCGTTTACCTTACGGGCGCGCTGCAGCCCGCGGTCATCGCCTGGCACAGAACGGCTTATGCTCACCATCGGCATCTTCGCCTATAACGAAGAACTCCATCTCGGCCCGACGGTCGAAACGGTGCTGGACGCCGCCGCCCGCGCCGGCTCGCCGCCGCTCGAGATCCTGATCGTCAACGACGGCAGCCGGGACCGGACAGAGGACGTGATCGCCGACTTGCGGCGCCGGCATCCCGCTGTCCGCTCGGTCACCCATCCGGTCAACACCGGCATCGGCACCGCCATCCGCGATATCATCGCCTTTGCCGCCGGCGACAGGATCTGCTTCCTTCCCGGCGACAACATTTTCACGCCCTATACCCTCACCCAGATGCTGCGCTGCGCCGACAAGGCCGATGTCATCCTGCACTACCACGTCAACAGCGAGGTCCGGAAACGGGGCCGCATCCTGCTCTCGGTGCTCTTCACCTTCATTTACAAGTTTGCCTTCAACCTGCAACTGATCTACATCAACTGCCTCGGCATCTACCCGACGGCCGCCCTGCGGGCGATTCCGACTCGGGCCCGGCGCTACAATATCGCCGCCGAAATCAACGTCAAGATGCTCCGGCGCGGCCATTCCTACTACGAGCTGGCGAGTTACATGAACCCGCTCGCCCGGAAAAGCAGCGCCCTCTCGCTCCGCAACCTGCTGGACGTCGCCGGGTCATTCCTCCGGCTGTGGTGGGAGGTCTGCATCTCGGATCGCGCGCAGTACGCCAAGCAGCCGGTGCGCGTCATTGATTCCCTCTAATCCGAACGCGATACGATCAGCGCCTGCGCATCGGTGCGGACAACGGCTCAGCACGGCTTCGCCCTCCATGTCCCGATCCCAGCGCCATCTGGAGGGCGAGGCTGTGCCGAGCCGCAGCTTATCGTAACACCATTCCCCTCTCCCTCCCCCGTCCCGCGGCGGCGCGCGCCCGTTCCGCGAAGCAGCCGATGGTCTCCCGCATGCTGGTGAAGCGCAACCCGGTCGCGGCCGCGAAGCGGCTGCCGTCCAAATACGTCTTGTCCGCCCGCGGCTCGGAAAAGCCCATCGCGGCGGACGGCCGGCTGACGATCTCCCCCGGCCACCCGGCGATCCGCAGGAACTGGCGTGCCAACTCCTCCCGCGAAAAAAACTCGCTGTTGGCCGCGTGGTAGAGGCCGGTCAGCCCGCGCCGGCACCCCTCGAGCACGGCGCGCGCCACGTCGTCCACGTGGGTCGATGACAGCACCTGGCCCGCCACGCAGGCGATCGGCCGCCCGGCCTCCAGCCAGCCGCGCCACTCCGCGAAGAGATGCGGCTCGGCGGGGTCGTCCCCGACGACCTTGTCGAGCCGCAGCAGCAGCCAGTCCGGATGCCGCTCGCGGCAATAGGCGTCCACGGCGGCCTTCTGCCGGCCGTACTCGTTCAGCGGCGCCGGCACATCGGCCTCGGCGTAGTAGCCCGCGCGGCCGTCGTAGACGGCGGACGATGTCAGGCAGACCGGCCGGGCGCCGAGGGCGGCGGCTTCCTCCATCACGCGCAGGGTGCCGGCGACGTTGACCCGGCGCGTGCCCTCCGGATCCCGGGCGCAGGCGTCAATCTTGGTGATCCCCGCGGCGACGACCGCCCAGGGCGGGCCGCCCTGCTGGAAGAAGGACGCCGGCACGGCGTCGGCCAGCCGGTCGCGGGTCAGGTCGAAGCGGGCCGCGCCGTCGGCCGGCTGGAGATCGCCGGCCCAGACCGCGCCGCCCTCGGCGCGCGCCCGGGCCAGCAGATGCCGCCCGCTGAAGCCGGAGGCGCCGATGACGAGCAGGTTCATGGAATCGTCCGCTTACCCCTTGCCGCTTGCCGCTTCCCCCATCTGCAGCATGCAGCGGCCGGCGATGCGCCCGGCGCGCAAGTCGGCGATGGCGTCGTTGATGCGCTCGAAGGGATAACGGTCGGTGACGACGCGGCGGAGGTCGAGCTTGCCGGCCTGGCAGAGCCGCACGTAGCGCGGGATGTCCACGTCCGGCCGGGTGCCGCCGCCCTCGGACCCCTTCAGGATTTTTTCGAAATGCAGGGGCAGGGTGTAGAGGCTGACCTTCTCGCCCTTGCGCGGCACGCCCACCAGGATCGTGCGCCCGGCGGCGCTCGTCAGTTCGTAGGCCGTCTGGATCACGCCCGCGTTGCCGGTCATGTCAATCACCACGTCGGCGCCCCCCGGCCCGACGATCGCCGGGATCTCGCGCGCCGGGTCCTGCGTCCTGGCGTTGAGGACATGCGTCGCGCCGAGGGCGCGCGCCAGTTCCAGCTTGGCGTCGAAGAGGTCCACCGCCACGATGGGATGGGCCGACACCATGGCGGCGGCCTGGACGACGTTCAGCCCCACCCCGCCCGCGCCGAAGACCACCACCGATTCGCCCACCCGCACGCGGGCGTCGTGGTTGACGACGCCGAAGGCGGTCGTCACGGCGCAGCCCATCAGGGCGCCGATTTCCGGGTCGAAGTCCGGCGGCACGCGCGTGACCCGGTTCTCGGAGACGATCGCCATGCGGTTAAAGGTCGTGACCCAGCCGGCGTTGACCTTGCCGAGGCGCGAGGCGTAGGTCGGGGTGGGCGCTTGCATCCCGGCGCCCTTGCGCCAGTGCATCACCGCGCGGTCGCCGGCCTTGACCACCTTGACGCCCGGCCCGGTCTCGAGCACCTCGGCCGTGGCCTCGTGGCCGAGCAGGTGCGGCAGGAACTTGTCCGGGCCCTTGACGGCGTCAATCTCGTTGATCTGCGCTCCGCAGATGCCGCTGCAGAGCACCTTGACCAGCACCTGGCCGAAGGTCAGGGCGGGCACGTCAATCTCCTCCAGCGCGAGCGGCTGGCGGCTTTGGACCAAAACGGCGGCAAGAGTCTTCATGGCGCCTATTCAAAGTAGATGAACCCGTAATCCCCCTGGTAGCCGCAGTGCTCGTACCACCAGCGCCAGCCCGCGACGGAATAGAAGGCCTCGCAGGTCAGTTGCCAGTAGAGCAGGTTGGCTTTTTTGTCGATGTAGTAGTCGCCGGGCGCGTTGACCT
>CAZEVX010000260.1:0-4209 GCA_964515705.1 uncultured Verrucomicrobiota bacterium
CACGGATCGCGCCGGGAGTGACCGCGGACAAGCGCAACTCCCGCAAATCGGGGAGGGACGCTCTCCCGCGCGTCCGCTGGCAGGCGGATGGCGGGTCCTGGGCACGCCATGGGCTGGTTTCGGGGTTGGCCCGCCTCCGCGTCACCCGATTCGCGACAGCGCCGTCCAAAAACCCAGGACATTGCCCAGCCGATCGGGAGGTCTCGAGATCACATAGATCGGGCCATGGAGCGCGTGGCCGCGCCGTTTCAGAGCAAGACGCAGCACGCATGGATAGCGCTCGGCCTCTTCGACACCGAGGGTCCCGTCAACGTCAAGGTTCCACCGCCCGTCGGCATAGCGGGGCCGGCCCAGCACGGGTTTGATCTGACGATCGAGCCGGACGATCGCCGTCCCGTCGGGCTGGCATACGAGCTCGAGCGCATGGTCGCCGGCATAGGTTTGAATCGCGCCGGTCCAGTGGCCGAGCAGGTCGGCGGCCGGCCACGCGCCGGGCGCAGGCACGGGCGCGGACTGTTGCTTGCGGCGGTTCGCGGCGTAGCCCGGCAACAGGACGTCAATGAGTTCCGTCGCGACATCGATCGGCAAAGCGCCGTCGCCATTGGCCAGAACGGCAACCGCGAGGCATGCTTCCGGCACGAGCAGGAGGCGCGTCCGCACGCCGCTCATGGCTCCGTCATGCCCGACGGTTCGATATCCTCCGTCATCGTCGGCGATGCGCCAGCCAATGCCATAGCCGCAACGATTCCCGGTATGCACCGCGGGCCGTTGCATGGCGCGGAGCGCGGCAGCGGACAGGATGGCGCGCTGGCCGGGCAGGCGGCCTGAGAGATGAAACGCGCCGAACCGCACCAGGTCATGGGCGCTGGCCCACACGGCCGATGCGCCGGGATGATCGAAGGTGTACCACGGCAGGACGTGTCCGTCGGGGGCATACCGCACGGCGGCATACGGGGCCAGTTCGGAGGGAATATCCAGGGACGCACGCGGCATGCCCAGCGGGACGAAGACTTCGTCACGCAAAAACTCGGCGAATGCATGACCCGACAGGCGTTCAATGACATAGGAAATAAAGCCGTAGCCGCTGTTGGCGTAATGGTACACCTCGCCGGGCGGCGCCCTGAGATGTCCGTAGCGACGGATGGTTTCATCAACGGGCGGGGGCTGCCGGCCCTCGTCCGCATAGAAGACATGGACGTGGGTCGGCAGGCCGGCCGAATGGCAGGCCACGCGTCGCACGGTGGCGGTATCGGCATCCCCCACGTGCGCCGTCAGTTTGGCCGGGCCAAGGTATGTGTTGAACGGCCGGTCAAGCTCGACGGCATGGCGGTCCACCAGCACCATTAGCGCGGTGGCGGTGATGGGCTTGGAAATGGACGCCAACGAATACAGCGTGTCGGCCGAGGCGGGCTTCCGTGCCTGGCGATCGGCCCACCCATACCCGGTTTCAAAGAGAATTGTTCCGTCTTTGGCAACGGCCAACGCCAGCGAGGCGGCGCCGCTGGCCGCGTGCATGGCTTGAATGCGCCGGTCAGCCTGTTTGAACAGCTTGGGAGTCATGGTCTATAGCCTTGGCAAGCGCAGGGATCGCTGATCGCATGTCCGGAACCGCTCATTTGCCGCTCATATACCGCTCATTGCCGCTCGTATATCGCTCACTTGCCGCTCATATACCGCTCACCGCGTCCCGGGGATAGCAACTCGGACGGCGCCGGCGCGCCCAGGCCAGGCCGCAGCACTCGGGCCGGATCACGACGCGCCGCATGGCGGGCGCCGCCGGCCGGATGCCCAGCAGGATATTGGCGACATCGCGACCGCGGGCGCGCCCCAGTCATGACAGCAGTTTCCGCCATCGTCCGCGCCCTTGATCCATGTCCCCGTTCGGTTCTGTCCCCGTTCTGCGCGGCGTCCTACTCCCGCGCGGCGGCCGCGCGCAGGGCGGCGGCGGCCTCGTCCAGCACGGCCTCCGGGATGGTCAACGGCGGCGCGATATACAGGACCGGCCCGAGCGGCCGCAGCAGCAGACCGGCCTCGATCAACCGGCGGGCGGCGCGGGCGGCGCGCGCGGCGCCGGCGGCCTCGCCGTCGAACTCGACGGCCGCCAATAGTCCCAGGCCGCGCACGTCGCGGACCCCCGGCACGGCGCGCAGCGGTTCGAGGGCGCGCCGCAGGCGCTCGCCGACCTCGCGAGAGCGCTCCACCAGGCGCTCGTCCTCCAGAACCCCCAGGGTTTCGAGGGCTACGGCGGCGGCCAACGGGTTGCCGGCGAAGGTGTGACCGTGGTAGAAGGTGCCGTCCCGCGGACCGTCGTCGAAGGCTTCGTATACCGACTCGCGCACGATGGTGGCGCTGATCGGCAAGTAGCCGCCCGCCAGCCCCTTCCCCACGCAGACGAGATCGGGGTCCACGCCGGCATGCTCGAAGGCCAAGCGCCGGCCGGTGCGCCCGAGCCCCATGGCGATTTCGTCGGCGATCAACAACGCCCCGCAGGCGCGGCAGGCATCGGCCGCGCGCCGCAGGAACGCCGGCGCATAGAGACGCATGCCGGCCGCCCCCTGGCAGATGGACTCGACGATCACGGCGGCCACCTCGCCGCCGCGCGCCGCCAATAGCAACTCGAGTCCGTCGGCGCAGGCGCCGCCGCAATCGGCCGGCCGCAGACCGCGCGGGCAGGCGGCGCAGCGGGGCGCCGGCGCCCGGAGCACGGGCGCGCAAAGCCGGGCAAACGGCGCGTGGAAGGCCGGCAGGAACCCGACCGACACCGCGCCGAGCGTGTCGCCATGGTAGGCGTTTTCCAGCGAGACCAGGCGGCAGCGGTTCGGCTGGCCAAGGTTGCTCCAGTACTGGACGGCGATCTTCAGCGCCGCTTCGACGGCGCTGGCGCCGTCCCCGGAAAAGAAGACCCGCCGCCGGCTGTCGGGGCAGAGCGCCGCCAGGCGCGCCGCCAGCTCGATCGCCGGCGGATGCGACAGGTTGCCGAGGATGCTGTGTTGCAGGCGCGCGGCTTGGTCCGCCAGGGCGCGCAGCAGGCGCGGATGGCCGTGTCCAAGCAGGCAAGCCCACCACGAGGAAATGCCGTCCACGTAGCGGCGGCCGTCGCTGTCGTAGAGATAGACGCCTTCCCCCCGGACAATCACGGGAAACGCCTGGTCCCGCATGGCCGAATGGCGGGAATACGGGTGCCAGAGATACCGGCGGTCGAGCTCGCGATAGGCGTCGGTGTTCACGTGGAGGTCATCCAGTCGCGCCAGGCCCAGGCCGGCGGCAGGTGCCGGGCCGCCGCCCGGAGGAATCGCTCGGCCGGCCAGGCATCGAGACCCGCCAGGAACGGCAGCCGGCCAATCACCCGCACGCCGGCGTCGCGCGCCAAGGTGCGCTCGTTGTCCCGTTCGACCAGCCCACGCCGGCCGGGCCGGGCAGCGTTGAACACCACGCCGAGTACCCGCAAGCCCCGCCCGCGCAGCGCTTCGAGAGTCAACCAGGCGTGGTTGAGCGTGCCCAGTCCCGGACGGGCTACCAGCACCACCGGCAGGCGCAACGCCGCCATCAGGTCCAGCATGCGGGCGCGCGACGATAGCGGCACTCCTACGCCGCCGGCGCCCTCCACGATCACGGCCGCATGCCGCCGCGCGGCCGCCCGGCAGGCGGCCGCCAAGGCCGTCAGGCGGATCGGGCGGCGCGCCAGGCGCGCCGCCAGGTGCGGCGAACAGGCCGGACCCAGCCGACAAGGCGCCAGGCGGTCGTATTCGGCCGGGGATACGGCCATGCCGGCCAGCGCCAGGCAGGTGTCCAGGTCCGGCGCCCGCCACCGCCCACGGCAACGCCGGGCCCCGGTCTGCACGGGCTTCAGCGGAACGGCATCCACACCGACCCCCCGCAAGATCGCCAGCAGGGCCGCGGCCACCACGGTCTTGCCGACCCCTGTGTCGGTCCCGGTGACAAAAATGCCGCGGAGCGGCGCCGCGCGGGAGCGCGGCCCTCCGAAAGCGACAATCCTAACCCCGTTGGAATCGCAGGTTACCGTCCGGCCTCCCGTTTCTGCCCTCCGGCTTCCGGCGTCTGGCTTCTGGCTTCCGGCGTCCGGCGTCTGGCTTCCGGCTTCCGGCGTCCGGCGTCTGGCTTCCGGCGTCTGGCGTCTGCCCTCTGGCGTCTGGCTTCAGGCGTCTGGCTTCAGGCGGCTGGCGTCAGGCGGCAGGCGTCAGGCTGCTG
>CAZEVX010000261.1:0-2711 GCA_964515705.1 uncultured Verrucomicrobiota bacterium
GGCGTCCGGGCAGGCGTCCGCCAGCTTGGCGAGCGCCCAGGGGATCACCCCGGCGGCGAACCCGCCGTCCGAGCCGAACAGCAGCCGGTCGGCCGGAGCGGCCTCCGCCAGCCGCCGCAGCCGGCCGCGGCTCGGCCCGCAGAGGCACAGGACGATGTTGGCCTGCCGGCGGCAGGCCAGCAGGGCGTCCTGCCAGTAGTAGTCCAGGCCGGCGTGACCCAGGATGAAGACGGCCTCGGGCACGGCCTCGGCGACGGCCGCGATCTGCAGCGGGGCGGCGTAGGGCGGGGTGCCGTCGTGGAACAGGATCGGCATCCCGAGGTTGGCGGCGGCCCGCGCAATCGCCAACATCGCGGGGTGTGTCAGCGAAAACGCCTGCAGCCACGGATGCAGTTTCAGCCCCCGCATCCCCAGCCGCTCGCGGCAGCGCGTCAGTTCCGCCACCGCGCGCTCCGCGCCGTCGTGGGGGTTCACCGTGGCGAACGGCACGAAGAAATCCCGGTCGTTCTCGACCGCGCGCGCGAGCAGGTCGTTGTGCCGGGAGGCGTCGCCCAGCAGGCCGTCGGTGGTCAGCAGCCAGGCGGACGTCACCCCGGCGGCCTGGAACTCGGCGCGCAGTTCGGCCGCCGGGCGCGGCCGGCCGCCGAACGACTGGCCGGGCAGGTGGGTATGGGTGTCCACGATCGTCATGCCAGGCTCCAGGTCCGGCGCGCGTTGGTGTCCAGCACGGCGGCGCGCTCGGCGGACGACAGGCCAACCAGGTCCAGCTTGCGCAGCTCGAGATCGAGGGCGGAGACCGGCGTGCCGGACCCGAACAGCAGCCGTGCCGGGCCGAGCGCGTCGAGCATCGCCCGGACCAGGCTGGGCGCCGCGCAGGAGGTCTCGACCAGCAGGTTGGGCGCCTGGCGCGCGGCGGGAATCACGTCATACCAGTAATCGCTGTGCGCCGCCCGGCCCATGACGAACGCCATGCCGGGATAGGCGCGGGCCAGTTCGGCGAGCTGGAACGGCTCGGCGCAGACCGGCATGCCGGTGACGCTGTAGACCGGCTTGCCGGCCGCGGCGCAGCAGTCGAGCAGCGGGCGCAGCACCGGCTCGGTCAGGGCGAACCCCTGGCGCTGCGGGTGCAGGTAGAGGCCGCGGGCGCCGGCCGCGAAGGCGGCCACCAGTTCGTCGAGGGCGCGGGCGCCGAACCAGGGATTGGCGGCGGCCAGCCAGGCGAAGCGCGCCGGGCGCTGCTCCGCCAGCCGCCGCAGGGCGGCGTTGCCCTCGGCGTTGAAAACGGCGGCCTGGGCGTCGGGCGGCGCCAGCAGCGACAGGGCGATGCCGGCGCGGTCCATGGCGGCGAGCAGGGTTTCGGCCTCGCGGCGGTCGTCGAGGCCATGCAGGCCAACAGCGGAATCCACCGGGGTCATGGGCGCAACTCGTCCTTGTGCTTCAGAACCTTGGCGATGGCGGCGGCGATGTCGTCCATGTCCTCGGGCGGCCCGAGCAGCAGGTTCTGGGCCAGCCAGACGGCCTCGCCGCGGCAGGCGCGCTCGCTCACCGGGCAGCGCTCGGCGAAGGCCGCGTAATCGAGGTCGTCGTGGTAAGGCGTGCCGAGCGGGAAGGCCCCGTTGATGAACTGCTTGTTGACGAACATCGGGTTCTGGTAAAGGGGAAAGGTATAGCCGCTGAAGGCCGGCACGCCTTCCGCCGCCAGGGCCTCGAGGAACCGGTCGCGCGGCAGACCGGTGACCGCCTCGTCGTAGCGGAACATGTAGATATGGTAGCCGTGGCGCGTGGCGCGCGGGTCGTGCCGCAGCGGGCGCACGCCCGCGATGCCGCCCAGCAGGCCGTTCAGCCGCCGGCCCATGCGCTCGCGCTGCAAGGTCTGGGCCTCGAGCCGGCCGAACTGCACGCGCAGCAGCGCCGCCTGGAACTCCGTCAGGCGCGCGTTCCAGCCGAGCCGGTGGAACTCGTACCACGGGCGCCCGACGCGGCGCCCGCTCCAGGTCAGCGACTCGCAGGCGACCGCCAGGTCGCGGTCGTTGGTGCAGAGGATGCCGCCCTCGCCGCTGGTCATGTTCTTGGCGGCCTGGAAACTGAACGAACTGAAGCGGCCGAACGAGCCGGCGCGCCGGTGCTGCCATTCGCAGCCGTGGGCGTGGGCGGCGTCCTCGATCAGGACCAGCCCGCGCCGGCGGGCGATCTCCGCGAGGCGGTCCATGTCGGCCGGCTGTCCGCCGAAATGCACCACCATCACCGCGCGCGTGCGCGGCGTGATCGCCGCCTCCAGGCGGTCGGGATCGAGGTTGTAGGTGTCGGGATCGATGTCGGCGAAGATCGGGACCAGGTTGTTTTGCAGCATGCAGGTGGCGCTGGCGACGTAGGTGTAGGCGGGCACGATCACCTCGTCGCCGATCCCGAAGTCGAGCGCCCGCACGCCCAGGTCGAGCGACAGCGTGCCGTTGGCCATGGCGATCCCGTACCGGCAGCCGTGGTAGGCCGCGAACGCTTCCTGGAACTGGGCCACCTGGCTGCGGCCGCCCTGCTCCGGCTCGGCCATCTCGACCCCCTGCCCGAAGGCGAACCGCCACCACTTGCCGCTGCGCAGCACGCCGAGCAGCGCCTGCTCCTCGGCCGCGTCGCTGATCGGCCAGGGATGAAAGGGGCGCGACCGGACCGGCGTGCCGCCGCGGATCGCCAGGAGGGCCATGGGATGTCTCCGG
>CAZEVX010000261.1:2811-4135 GCA_964515705.1 uncultured Verrucomicrobiota bacterium
CGACCGGACCGGCGTGCCGCCGCGGATCGCCAGGAGGGCCATGGGATGTCTCCGGAATGCTGTGGCCAGACGCTAGTCCGCCACGGCCACGACGCGCCGCTCGCGCACGGCCCGGTAAATGGCGTCCACCACGCGGACGCTGTGGCGGCCGTCGGCAAACCCGGCCGGCGGCGGCGTCCCGTTGCGCACACAGTCGCTGAACAGGGTGATCATCTGGCCGTAGAGCCCGACGCCCTCGAGCCGGTATTCCCGGCGCGTCGGCTCGGCATTGCGGACCTGGGCGGCGCTGTAGTCCAGCGCGCGGTCCTGCAGGATGCTGACCATGCGGCCGGTAGGGTCCTGGCCGACGGTGCCGTCGGCCAGGACGGCGCCCAGGGTGCCGTAGAGTTCCAGGCGGTTCTGGGCGGCGGCGTCCGGGACGTTGAAGTAGTTGTCCACGATGCCGTGGGCGCCGTTGCGGAACCGGACGACGATCGTCGAAGCGTCCTCGATCGGCGTGCGATATTGCTGGACCATCTGGTCTTGAAAGCCGGTGACCTCGACGATCGGCGCGTCCAGAATCCATTCCAGCAGGTCCAGGCAGTGCGTGCCCATGTCGAGCAGCGCGCCGCCGTGGCTGATGGCGATGTCCTGGCGCCAGGCGCCGGGGATCGGCGGGTACCAGCAGGTCAACTCCGCGCGGCCCATGACCATCCGGCCGAGCTTGCCGGCGCGCACCAGGTCGCGCGCGGCGCGGTTGTAGACGTTCTGGCGCATGCACCACGCCAGCATGAACTGCACGCCCGCCGCGCGGCAGGCGGTTTCCATGCGGTCCACCTCCTCGACGGTGATGGCGATCGGCTTCTCGCAAAGCACGTGCTTGCCGGCCTGGGCGGCGGCGACGGTCTGGCGGCAGTGCACGTTCTGCGGCGTGGCGATGTAGACGGCCTCGACCTCCCGGCGTGCCAGCAGTTCCGCTTCCGTCGCGCACCAGTGCGGCACGCCGAAGCGCGCCGCCACCTCGCGCGCCCGCCCGGTGTCCACGTCCATCACCGAGACGATCTCGGCGTTCGAGACCATCTGCTTGAATTCCGGGATCGTCCGGCGGGCGGCGATCCCGCCGCAGCCGATCACGCCCCAGCGCACGGTTTTCATGGGCATATCCTCCTGGCAATCGTTTCAACTCCACTCACGCTAGCACGTCCCCTGGCGCGGGGCAAGCCGCGTCGCGACCGCACGCGCGAAATGGCTTGACCCGCGGCCATCATTCGGCAAAATCTGCGGCCAGCAGGGAGGGGCGTATCGTCCCGCTTACAGCCGATCGAACGGGCTGGTCACGCTGACA
>CAZEVX010000262.1:0-4134 GCA_964515705.1 uncultured Verrucomicrobiota bacterium
CGTGCACGGATCGCGTCGGGAGTGACCGCGGACAAGCGCAACTCCCGCAAATCGGCCGGCCAAGCTTCCGCTTGACCCGCGCACCGGGGGGCCTATCATACCCTTCGCAAGCATGACCGGCGGGCGCCCGGGGCGGCCGGCGGTGTCAGGAGCATCCATGGCCACTCGTCGTCTGAAGTTGGGTGTCAACATTGACCACGTGGCCACGCTGCGGCAGGCGCGCGGGGTGGACTATCCCGCGCCGCTCGAAGCGGCGCGGCTCTGCGAGGCCGCCGGCGCGGACGGGATCACCGTGCACCTGCGCGAGGACCGCCGCCACATCCAGGACGCGGATGTCCGCGCCCTGCGCCAAGCCCTGCGGGTCCGCCTGAACCTCGAGATGGCCAATGTCCCGGAGATCGTGGCCATCGCGCTCGAGGTCCGGCCGGACGAGGTCTGCCTGGTGCCGGAAAAGCGGCGCGAACTGACGACCGAAGGCGGGCTCGACGCCGCCGGGCGGCGGGCGGCCCTGCGGGAGACGGTGGCCCGGTTGCGGGATGCCGGGATCGTGGCGAGCCTGTTCCTCGACCCGGACGTCCGCCAACTGGAGGCCGCCGCGGCGATCGGGGCGCCGGTGGTCGAACTGCACACCGGGACCTACTGCAACGCGGCGCCGGGCAGCCGCGCCGCGCGCGCCGCCTTGGCGGCGCTGACGGCCGGAGCGCGGCGGGCGCACGCCCTCGGCCTGCAGGTCAATGCCGGGCACGGGATCAACCTTGCCACGATCGGCGCCATTCTGCAGGTCCCGTACCTCGACACGCTCAACATCGGCCACAGCATCGTGGCGCGGGCGGTGCTGATCGGCATGCGGGCGGCGGTCCGCGACATGCGCGCCGCCATGGATGCCTACCGGGAAGGGTCCCGGTGAGCCGGCCGGCCGTGGTCCTGTCGGGCGCAGGGGCGCGCGCCGCGGGGGCGGTGCGCCCCTGCGGACTGGGGCTCGACCTGGTGGACGCGGGGCGCTTTCGCAAGCTGCTCGCGGCCTGGCGCGGGCGGTTTCTGGCGCGCGTGTTCCTGGAGTCGGAACGCCGCTATTGCGAGGCCCGCGCCCAGCCCTGGCTGCATTACGCCGCGCGGTTCGCCGTCAAGGAGGCCGTCGCCAAGGCCTTTGGCCTCGGTATCGGCGGGGCCCTGGGCTGGCACGACATCGAGGTGCGCTGCGACCCCGCCAGCGGGGCGCCGTCCGTCGTGCTCAGCGTGCGCGGCCGCCGCCTGGCCGCGCGGCGCGGCGTGGGCCGAATCCTGGTCAGCCTGTCGCACACGCCGGCCGTGGCGGCGGCGGCGGCGGTGCTGGTGGCGGAGGACGCATGAACATGGTCGGCACCGAGGCGATGCGCGAGTTGGAACGCCGCGCGATCGCCGAGTTCGAGATGTCCGGCGAGGACCTGATGGACCGCGCCGGGTACGGGATCGCCCGCTTCGTGGACTACCTGCTCGGCGCCAAGGAGTTCGAGGAGCGCGCCGTGCTCCTGATCGCCGGCCGCGGCAACAACGGCGGGGACATCTTCGCCGCGGCGCGCTACCTGCGGGGCATGGACTATGCCGTCAATGTCTGGCTGGCGGGCGCCCTGCGCGAGGTGCGCGGGGAGGCCCTGGCGCACCTCGGCAAGCTCAAGGCCAAGCACGTCCGCGTGGACGAGCTGCCGACGCTCCCGGACTGGGAGGACGAGATCGCCCGCCTGCGGCAGCAGGGCCCCGGCGGCACGCCGGTGCTGGTGGACGGCGTCCTCGGCACCGGGCTGCGCGGCCCGGCGCGCGGCCCGGCCAGCGGCGCCATCCGCTTCCTGAACGCCAACGCGCCGTACAGCCTGATCGTCGCCGCGGATGTCCCCTCGGGGCTCGACGCCGATACCGGGCGCGCCGAGGGCGACGCCGTGCGCGCCGATTACACGGTCACGCTCGGACTGCCCAAGCGCGGGCTGGTCGCGCCGGCGGCCGCCGACTTCGTCGGCCGTCTGGAGGTGGCGTCGATCGGGCTTCCGCCGGAGCTGGTCGAGAAGGTCGAGTCGGACCTCGACTTGATCGTTGCGGAGGAGGTGCGCCGGCTGGTTCCGCGCCGCGCCCGGGATGCCCACAAGGGGACGTTTGGACACCTGCTGCTGGTGGCCGGGGCCGCCGGCTACGCCGGAGCCGCCGGCCTGGCCGCCCGCGCGGCGCTCCGGTCGGGCGCCGGCCTGGTCACAGTTCTGGCGCCGCGCGGGGTGGCGCCGGTAATCGCCGCCCAGGCGCCGGAGGCCATGGTCCATGGGGGGGCGGAGACCGAGGCCGGGTCGCTGGCCGCCGGCGCCTGGGCGGCGTGGCGCGCGCGTCTGGAGACCTTCACGGCCGTCGCCGCCGGCCCGGGGCTCACCCGGCATCCCGACACCGCGGCGCTGGCCGAGGCGCTGCTGGCCGATTGCCGCCAGCCGCTGCTGCTGGACGCCGACGCCCTGAACGCCATGGCTGGCCGGCTCGACGGCTTGGCGCGCCGCGCCGGGCCGCTGGTCATCACGCCGCATCCGGGCGAGATGGCGCGTCTGGCGGGGCTGCCGGCGGCCGACGTGCAAAGGCGCCGGGTCGAGACGGCGCAGGACGCCGCCCGGCGCGCCCGTGCGGTGGTGGTGCTCAAGGGCGCCGGCACCATCGTGGCGGAGACAGGCCGGCCCGCGTCTGTCAACATGACCGGCAATCCCGGCATGGCCGCCGGCGGCATGGGCGACGTCCTCGCCGGCCTGCTGGGCGGCCTGCTCGCCCAGGGTCTGGCTCCGTTCGACGCCGCCCGCGCGGCGGTCTTCCTGCACGGCCGCGCCGGCGACCTGGCCGCCAACAGCCGCTCGGAAGCGAGTCTCACGGCCGGCGACCTGATCGCCGAACTGCCCTACGCCTTCCAGGATATTTCCCCGCGTTGAAGGCCGGCGGGGACGCCGGCCGCCACCCGCCCTGCGGCTACCCGGTGGCCGCCGATGTCCTCATCGGTGGCCGGGGCTTGGGGAAAGCGGCCGGACAAGTGTATCCGGGTAAAAGTGGCGGTTAGCGTATGGACCCACCGCCGGGGCCCAGCATTCGGCCAGCGCCCGCCAGGCGTCGGCATCGAGATCTTCCGGCCGCGCGCGCGGGTCGCGGCCGAGGGACGCGAAGGTCGCGAGCAGACTCCCGCGATCCAGGCGCAGCACGGCTGGCGGGGTCGCGCCGGCCGCCGACGGCAGCGGCGGCACCGGCACGGCGGCGTCGACGAAGATCGTGCGCAGTTGCTTGCGCCGGCGGGCGAAGGCAAACTTGGTGAGCGCGTAGAAGAGCGCGCGCACCGGCGGCGGGGGGTCCGGCGTCGCGCGGCGGGTCAGCGCGAGGATCACCGAGCGGATGGACGGCGCCGGGTAAAAGCAGGTTGGGCTGACCGTTTTGCGCGGAACGATGTCGTAGCGCAGCCGGCACCAGAGGGTCAGCAGACCGAACGCCTTGCTCGACGGCGCGGCCGTCAGCCGCCGGGCGACTTCCTCCTGGAGCGTGACGGTCATCCGGGCGGGCGGGGCGGCGGCGCGCACGAGGTTGACAAGGATGGCGCTGCCGGCCGAGTAGGGCAGATTGCCGACCGCCCGGGTGATGCCGGTGCGCAGCAGGGTCTCATGGTCCACGGCGAGCATGTCGGCGCGCAGCAGGGTGACGTTGGGGAAAGCCGCCAGGCGGGCTTCGAGCAGCGGCCAGAGGCGCGGATCTTTTTCAACCGCCACCACCCGGCGGGCGGCGCGCGCCAGGGGCTCGGTCAGCACGCCCAGCCCGGCGCCGACCTCGAGCACGGCGTCGGCGGACGTGACGTCGGCCGTTGCCAGCAGGATCTCGAGGATATTGGCGTCGATCAAAAAATTCTGGCCGAGCGTCTTGCGCGGCTGGATATCGTGTTCCGCCAGCAGGGCGCGCACGTCGGCGAGGCTCGTTAGTTTCATACGGGCGTGACAGAGCAACAGGAACCGCGCGACCCAGCCGTCCGGTCTTGGCGGGTATCCCACCACAGAACGCCCTGCCGCGTCAAGGCCGGGGCTCCCCAAAACTGCGGGAGTTGCGCCTGTCCGCGGTCACTCCCGGCGCGATCCGTGCACGGGAACGGCTCAGCGCAGCTTC
>CAZEVX010000263.1:0-2219 GCA_964515705.1 uncultured Verrucomicrobiota bacterium
GGACCCGCGCCAACCAGGTGCGCGACAACCTGCACAAGGTCTCGGTGGCCGCGCCTGACGCGGAATATGCCGAGGCCGCCGGATCCTCGGGCAAACCCGGCCCGGCCATAGCCGACCCCGACACCAACACCGTATTGGGATGGTGATAAATGTCCCTTTCAGCCATAGATATTTTCGCCGCCAAGACCGAGGTGCCCTCCTGGGCGCGTACGGCTGAGTGGGAAGCCGTGCCTGCCGCGCTGCGGCGCCGCGCGTTTTTCTCTGCCGCGGTCAACGACGCGCGCTCTCTGGCCGCCGAGCGCAAGGCCGTTGCGGACCTCCTGCAGGGGGCCAGCAAAGACGGCAAGCTCTTCCGCCGCGACACGGCCATCACCGAGCTGCGCCGCCTGCTCCAAGAGCGCGGGCTGGACACCGGCGCGGGCAACGTGCTCACCAACCCTGCCGCCGAAAAACGCCTCAAGCTCGTGATCGACGTCAACCGCGCCCAGGCGCAGGGCTATGCGCGTTTCAAGCGTTCCTCGAGCGGCGGCGCCCTGCTGGCCTTCCCGGCGCAGGAGCTGGTCCGCGTGCGCAACAGCCGCGAGCCCCGCGACTGGCGCGCCCGCTGGTCTGCCGCAGGCGGCAAGCTCTACGGCGGCCGCATGATCGCGCTCAAAGATTCCGGCGTGTGGGCCGCCATCTCGCGTTTCGGCAACCCCTACCCGCCTTTCGATTTCAACTCCGGCATGGGCGTCAAAGACGTTTCGCGCCGCGAGGCGCTGGCCTTGGGCGTGATAGCCCAGGACTGGCAGCCGGAAACCGACCCGGTCGAGGATTTCAACGCGCGCGCCGAAGCCGACGTGGCCGACGTGGGCCCGTCGCTGCTGGACGCGCTCGCCAAACTGCTGGGCGAGGCCGCGGTGCGCCGCGGCGTCGCGAGGATACTGTCATGAACGGCGTCACCGTCACAGTCCAGGTTCCCAAGGAGATCGCCGCCGATCTGCGCCGCGCCGCGCAGGCCCGCCGCACGGTCACCGAAGGCGCGGCCATGGGCGTCGAGGCCGCCCTGCGTGAGCATTTCGCGAAACTGCAGCGCGCCCCGCGCAAAGACGGACTGCGCCCGGTCGGCTTCTGGTCCGGCACGGACGGCAACTCCGTGGCCGAGCAGATCAGCGGCCATGTGATCCATGACGACGGACGCGCCTCGGTGGAGATCGACTCCGCGCCGCTGCGCTTCAAGCTCGAGGGCGGCACCATCGCCGCCGCGGATTACGGCAAGACCTATCTCACCATCCCTGCCACCGACGCGGCCGCCCGCGCCCCGCAGGGCGCCCGCTCTTTCACCTCGCACATCGCCTGGGTGGATCACCCGGACGGCGGCGTGCGACCCGCGCTGGTGGCAGGCCCCAGGCCTGCCGGCAAGGTGGACGCGGGCACCGTGCTCTTCTGGCTGGTCCGCTCCACCACCCACGACCCTATGCCCGAAGCCCTCCCCTCTGCCGAGCATCTGGCCGACGCCGCCCGCGACGCCGCGCTCGACGCGCTCGACGCCCTGCTCGCCTCGAAAGGAGCCGCATGAGCAACCAGCCCCTAAATTCCGGCATCATCCCCGACGTGCAGGCGGCGGTGCGCGACCGCCTTGCGTCGTTTAGCGAATTCGGCGGCCTGGCCATGATCCTGCAATACGAAGGCTCGCTCGACACCCGGCTCGACGAGGCCCTGGCCGTAATGCGCGAGGGGTTCCGCCCCGGCGCGGCCTTGCTGATCGCCACGCCTGCCGCCCAGGAGTCCGGCCCTAACCTGCCTACCGTGCGCCTCGACCCGCTGGGCGTGACCGTGACCTGCATCGAGGACACCCTTTTCAACGCGCCGCCGGACGGCACCGGACGCCGGGCTTTCGAGTGGGCCATCCTCGCGCTCCGCGCGCTAAAAGGCTGGACCCCTCCCGGCTGCCAAAAACCTCTCGCCGGCTGGGGCAGCGCCATCAGCCTCGGACCGCAGCAGGGTAGCCGCGTGTCCGTCAACCTCACGCTCCAGACTCGCGTCGACCTGCCGCCGTTGCGGCAGCCCGGCGAATACGGATACACAGCCACCGTGCCCGAACCGGCGCGGATCTGATAAAGGAACAGACAAAATGACCACACGTGTAATCTCCGAAGGCCCCGCCGTTGTGCAGTGGAACTCACAGAAATACTACACCACCGGCACCATCACCCTCACGCCGGACCTCAAGCTGCGCG
>CAZEVX010000263.1:2319-4054 GCA_964515705.1 uncultured Verrucomicrobiota bacterium
CAGAAATACTACACCACCGGCACCATCACCCTCACGCCGGACCTCAAGCTGCGCGAGATGGTGAGCTCTTACTACGGCCCCGTCGACCGCCGCGTGACCGACAAGATGTTCACCCTCGGTTTCACGCCTTTCGGCGAGATGAACAACAACGCCAACAAATACTTCCCCTGGGGCGCGGCCGACCTCGGCAAGCTCATAGCGCCGGAAACCGACACCCCCATCTACATCTACACCTCCGAAGGCGAAAAAATCACCATCCCCGCGGGCGTGCTGATCCGCCCGCCGCAGCTCATCCTGGGCACCGACCGCGGCCCGATGGGCGAGATGCAGTTCGCCGGCCTCGGCGACATCACCGGCGAGGACGCCGCAGCCGACACGCACTACACCATCGAGACCGCCGCGATCGACGCGCACTCCCTGGACCCGGACAAAGCCCCCACCCCGGCCTACAAGGCCACGCTCGGCACGGGCGAGACCGCCGTGGAGATCGACTCCGAGGAAGGCTTCGTCTTCGACCTCGGCGTCTCGGTCACGCCGCGCGCGGTCAACCGCTACGGCACGGTCAACTTCAAGCTGGCCGCGCTCTCGCCTTCCGTGGCCTTCACGCCCTTCGGCCTGTCGGAAGACGATGCCATGGAGCTCTTCAACATCCAGGGCGCGGCCGCGGCCGTGCTGGGCGCATCCAACAAGCTCGGCAAGCAGCTCGTGGTCAGCCCCGCGGACGCATCCGCCAATGGCATCAGCGTGACTTTTGCCGATTGCCAGGTGCAGAGCGGCTCTATGCTGTTCGGCGCGTCTGATCCGCGCCACGGGCAGTACGCCTTTGTGCCGTCCGTCAAGGTCACGGCGGGAGTGCCCGGCGCCCTGTACACTGTAACCTTCCCGACCTGGGCTTAAAGGAGGCTTCGTGAAAGTGGCCATCGGCACAACCGTGATAGCCGCAGGCACGGCGGACGGCCAGCCCGCCCGCCTGGTGGGCGGGACCGCGACCAAATCGGTCGAGATCGTCCCGCGCATCGGCGCGGCCACGGCTGGCGTGTTCAGCCGCGGCAACCGCCATTACATCGACATCATCGAAGCTGAGTATTCCTACGCCACTTTCGCCCTCGCCCAGGCCGCCGTGCACTCCCTGCGCTCCGGCGCTCTGGCCGCCACCGGCAGCCTGATCTACGGCGACGGCGAAGCCGCCGTCACTGTCGGCCCGGCCGAATGCCGCACCGCCGAGCTGGTGGACTGGTCCGGCTGCGGCATCACCATGCGCTACGAGATAGTCGCCCAAGAAACGGAGTCCTGACATGCGCCTCTTACCTATAACCACTTGCCTCTTGTTTCTCACCTCCGCATCCGCCCAGGTCGCGCAGCTCCGCTGGGACGTGCAGGTAGACCGCCCCGTGCCTCACGACTTTCCCGTGTGGCAGGGCGAGACCGTGGACCTCATGCCCCGCCTCGTGCAAGGCACCGCGCCTGTAGCCGTAACCAACTCGCCTGTCGAATTCCGCTACCGCGAAGCCGCCCTCGCCGCCAACGTCTACCGCTACGTAACGGCCGAGCCCAACACCAACACCGGAGTTTTAGCCGTGCGCTGGATACCCGACTACGACGCGGGCGCCGCCTTCTACGACTACCAGGTCATAGTCGGCTCGAACGCCGCCAACCCCCGCGCCTTCGGGCGCATCACCATGCGCCCCACCATCGGCTGGCAGGCATCCACCAGCCCGCCGCCCGCCATCCTCCA
>CAZEVX010000264.1:0-4052 GCA_964515705.1 uncultured Verrucomicrobiota bacterium
GCACGGATCGCGCCGGGAGTGACCGCGGACAAGCGCAACTCCCGCAAATCGGGGTGCCAATCATGGGGATTGACTTCCTCCGTGCGCCCCTCTATATCTTGCCGTTAAGACGGTGATGCTGCGCGGGCGCGCCTGGCCGTCAACCGGAGGACACCGGCCGATGAGAATCCTGCAACTCGTGGCGCTGATCGTGATTGTGGCCGCCCTGGTCGCCGTCCTGCAACTGCCTGACCGCGCGCGCGACGTCGCGGCCGCCGATTTCACCCTGTTGCCGGCCGTCGACCTGCGCGAGCTGGCGACCGCCAACTGGGAGGCCGGCCGCCGCGGCGCGGCCCTGACGCTCCTCGATGTCGTCGTCGAGCGGGACCTGCCCGGCGCCGTCGCCGCCGCCGGCCAGCGCGAACAGTACCGCCAGGCGCTGCGCGCCGATGCGACGGCCCTCGGCCAGGTGGGCGCGCTCGGCCTGGACGCTGAAGCGGCGGGGTCGCCGGGGGCCTTCGAGAGCCTCGCCGGCGCCACGGTGGCCGACCAGATCGCGCGCGCGGACCTGAACCGCCTGGCCGGCGAGACCGGCCAGGCCGCCAACGCGTTGGTCCAGGCCGTCACGGACGCCCAGCCGCTGGCCGGCCTGTTTCCCCAGGCGGACCTGGCCCTGGCACTCGCCGGCGCGGCCGCCTGCACCGCGGCCATGCATCCCGCTCTCCAGGCGCAACTGGCCGGGACGCTCGCCGCCGCCCGCGCGGCGCCCGGCGCGCCCCTGCCGCTGGCCGCCGCCCAGGAGACGCTGCTGCCGCTCTACCAGTTGGCCCGACTCTGCAAGTCCTGGCCGGAGTTCGCCCTCCTGCTCGGCCAGGCCCGCAGCGCCGACCAGTTGAAAGTGCTGATCAAGATCGCCTCGACCGCGCCGCGCAGCGCCCGGCAACTCGCCCAGATTCTGGCCGTGGCCGGCCCGGCGGCGTCGCCGCGGGCCGCCGACGCCATCAACGTCATCCTGCGGCAGGGGCCGCCTGGCCTCGACCTGCTGACCCTGGCCGCGCGCAAGGGACCGGCCGGCGTGGCCTGGATCGGGGCGCATCCCGGCGTCACGCTGCCGCTGCTCCGCGACCTCCACCGCGCCCGCGGCTTGGTGCCCGGCGCGTTCGTCGAGCGTTGGCTGCTGTTCCGCGCCCGGCTGGGATTCCGCGCCATGCTCCTCAAGTACCTCGGCGTTGCCGTGCTCTGTTCCGTCCTGCTGATGGCCCTGATCCCGGCGGTCGGCGCGCGCCGTCCCGCCGCCGGCGCCGTCCCGGCCGTCGGCCGCGCCAGCTACTGGATCGCCGCCTCGGCCGTCGGGGTGACGGTCAGCCTGCTCCTGCTGCTGGGCGCCCTGGCGCCCGCCCCGGCGCCGGATGGCGGACCGGCCGCGCTGCCGTCCGGCGATGGCGAGCCGGTCGCCGCCGCCGGCGCCAACGGCGCCATCAACCCCTTGTCCATGACCGTCATGGTGGTCGGCATCCTGGTCGTCCAGGGAATCTGCTGGGTGATCGCCCACCGCCGCATCAAGGACGTCGAGAACGATACGGGCCTCGACCTGCCCGCGCGCCTGCGGCGCCTCGAGAACCTGGACATCTTCCTCGACCTGCCGCTCTACTGCGGGCTGGCCGGCACGATCTTTGCCTTCATCCTGATCACGACCTTCGGCGCCGGCGTGGCGCGGTTCCTGGCCTATTCCTCGACGCTGGTCGGCATCGTGCTGGCCGTCGCCCTGCGCCTCTTCTACGTCTTTCCCCTGCGCGAAAGCCTGATCGCGCTCGGCGCGCGCCCCGACCGGGGATAGGGAGACCCATGCCATGCGACCGGCGATCCTCGTGATCATCATGGATTTCCTGGTGTCGTCCCTCCTGCTGTTCATCACCGGGCCGGAGTCCCTGCCGACCCCCGCCGGCCAGGGCGTGCGCGCGGTCAGCCCGGCCTATGACCGGCCGGCGATCGCCGCCATGGAAGCCGCCTGGGCGCGCGAGACGCGCGAGGCGCTCGTGGCCCGCCGGCTGGCCGAGCAGCAGCAGGCCCTCGCCCTGCTCGGCCGCAAGTCCGACGACCTCCAATCCGCCAAGACGGCGCTCGAGTCGGCCCTGGCCGCCGAACGCGCGGACGCCGCGCAGCGCGCCCGGGAGCTGGCCGACAAGGCGCGCGAGGCCGAGCGGCTCAAGCAGGAACAGGACAAGCTGGCGGCGGCCGTCCGCGAGCGCGAGGCGCAACTGGCCGCCCAGCGCGACGCCCTGGCCGCCCGTCAGAAGGACCTGGCCGACAAGACCCGGGAAGCCGAGCGGCTTCGGCAGGAGCAGGACAAGCTGGCGACGGCCGTCCGCGAGCGCGAAGCGCTTGTCGCCAGCCAGCAGCAGAGCATCGCCGACCTCACCCGCGCCGCCCGCGCCCTCGAGGTCGTCCGACAACAGCAGGACCAGGCCGGGCGGGTCCTGACCGATCTCCGCGCCGACCAGCAAACCATGGTCACCAATCTTGCCGTCCTGCGCGCGCAGGGGGCGGCGGCCCAGAGCCAGCTCGCGGCGATCGCCGCCGGGCAGGCCGGTCTGGCCGAGCGTCTCGGCGCCCTGCAGGGCGCGCAGGACCGCATGGACGCCACGCTGCGCGCCGTGCACGAGACGGCCGCCAGCCTGCCGGCGGCGCTGCGCGGCGGTCTCGAAGACCTGGCCGCCACGCAGCGCGGCCTGGACGGCGCGCTGGCCGGCCTGGGCGAATCCCTGGCCACCTTGCGCGAGACCGGCACGCCGGCCGAGTGGCGGGGGGTGACCGACAAGCTGGACGCCCTGGCTGCCCAGCACCGGGCGCTGCAGGAATCGCTGGCCACGGTCATCACCGGCCGGACCGACCAGCTCGGCGCCGGGCTGGCCGGCGTGCGCCAGGGGCAGGACGCCCTGCAGACGCAGATGAAGACGCTGGCCTCCAAGGTCGAGGACCTGGGCGCCACGCGGCCGGGCCCCTTCCGGCCATTCCGCGACGCGCGCCTCGAGTTGCGGGTGGCGCTGATCGAGGTGTTCCGCGGCAGCGACGTCACCGGTGAACAACTGGCCAACTACGCCGCCGTGGTCTATCCGCCGCTGTTGAGCGCCGGCGGCAAACTCTGGGTGGCGGCCGGCTACCGCGACCTGGGCCTGACCTGGGCGGGCATCAATCCCGACCTGCGCCACCTCTTTTACCGCCTGGCCCCCCGCGGGCGAACCGGGACCTCGACCCAGCTCAAGGGCGCCTGGCATGCCCTGGCCGACAACCCGCGCGTCCTGCTGATGGCGTTCCAGCCGACCAACGATCCGGCGCTGGCGGCAGTCGGCCTGACGAACCCGGCCCCGATGGCCGTGCTCGGGCGGGCGGCGCTGGAACGCCGGGGCCCGGCGAACCTGCATCTCTTCAAGCGGTCGTCCGAGGGCTTGAGTTTCGCCATGGAAGCCTCGTTCGACATGACCGACCCGCGGTACCTCGTCGTGCGGCGCGCCGCGCGCCCGTGGGCCGGCATCCTGCAGCGCGCCTTCACCAACCCCAACGCGCGGGCCGAGCCCGGGGATTTCGTGGTCACCGGCGAGGGCGCCTTCGTCGGCGTGATGGTGGACGAGGAGCGCTGCCTGGTGCTCGACGCCGACCCGCTCGCCGCCGGCGCCCAGGCCATTCCGCTCGACAGCCCCGCGGCCTTTGTCGAGGCCGTCAAGCAGGTCCGCCGCGCCCTCAAGTAGGCGGGCGCGGATGCCGGCCGCAAGAGGGTGGCAGCCGGGCAACGGCGTGAACAACGGCGCGTGACCCGAATGATTGGCGCGGTCTTCCGGCCGGCGCCGATGGGCGTTGTCATATCGACCGCCGCGCAGGTCCAACCGTGGCTTGCGCGCCAATATGGGAATGGCCCAACACGGCGGGAGTTGCGCATTCCCCTGTTGCCCAGTCAGGCGCCAGACCGTGCGCCTGCGGCTCGGCAAAGCCTCGCCCTCCACGTCCTCCCGTCGGTCAGCGGGCAGGCGTTCCTTGACAACTCCACCTGGAGGGCGAAGCTGCGCTGAGCCGTTCCC
>CAZEVX010000265.1:0-4039 GCA_964515705.1 uncultured Verrucomicrobiota bacterium
CAGGCCCTGGCGCGGGCGTCCGACGGTCCGCCCGCCTGCCTGGACTGGAACAACAACTACGGCGAGGAGGAGGACAAGTGCATCCTCTTCCATTGCGGGCCGGTGCCCGCCGCCCTGATGGATGGCCCGGGCACGGTGAGCGACCACCTGATCCTCGCCAACGCCGTCGGGCACGGCAAGGGCTTCGGCTGCAACACCGGCCGGATCGCCCCGGGCGAGTTCACCTTCGGCAGCCTGCTGACCCGCGACGGCCGCCTGCGCGTCTACCTTGGCGAGGGGCGCTTCACGGCCGACCCGATTCCGGCGGAGTTTTTCGGTTGCGCCGGCGTGGCGGAGATTCCGCGGCTCCAGGACGTCTTGCTGCACGCCGGGCGCGACGGGCACCGGCACCACGTCAGCCTGGCTCCCGGCCGGGTCCTGGCGCCGGTGCGCGAGGCGCTCGAACGCTATCTCGGGGTCCAGGTCGCCGTGCCGCAGGAGGCCGGGGCCCCCGGCCGATAATGGCGCCCGACAGGCGGCAGCCAGGGAAGGGACATCCATGGACAACGCCGGCACCGCCGCGATCGTGCGCGCCGCCTGGGAACAGGGCCTGGCCGTTCCGGCCTTCAACATCCCGTACCTGCCGATGATGGACCCGGTGGTGCGGGCGGTGCGCGACCAGGACGCCTTTGCCCTCGTGGCCGTGGCGCGCCTGGAATGGATCAAGTTCGAGGCCGGCGGTCTGGCCGCGGTGCGCCGGACCTTCGACGCCTGCCGCGACGACCGCCACGTGCGGCTGCACCTCGACCACGTGCCGGTGATTGACGAGGACGGCCGGCGCGTGGACGCGCGCGCCTTGATCGAAGAGGCCCTGGCGCTCGGCTACCAGTCGGTCATGGTGGACGGTTCGCGCCTGGCGCTGGAGGACAACCTCCGGGCGACGCGCGAGATTGCCGGCCTGGCCCATGCCGCCGGCGTGCCCTGCGAGGCCGAGCTCGGCGCCGTGCTGGGACACGAGCCGGGGCCGCCGCCGTCCTACGAGGAGCTGTTCCGCAGCGGCCGCGGCTTCACGCGCCCGGACGAGGCGCGGCGCTTCGTGCGGGAGACCGGCTGCGATTGGCTCTCGGTGGCCGTGGGCAACATGCACGGCGCGCTGTCCACCGCCGCGAGCGCCGCACCCAAGGCGGAGACCCGCCTGGACCTCGAGCGTCTGGAACGCTTGCGGGAGGCCGCCGGCGTGCCGCTGGTGCTCCACGGGGGAACGGGCGTGCGCCGCGCCGATCTGCACGCCGCCATGCGCCGCGGCATCGCCAAGATCAACGTTGCCGCCGACCTCCGGCGGGCCTACGACACCGCGCGCGACGCCGGCGTGGCGGCGGCGCAGGCGGCCGTCTATGCGCGAACCGTCGCGCTGCTCGATCGGACGCTCGGGCTGGCGGGCACCCGCGCCCGCCTGGCGGGACCGTAGGGGCGGCGGTGCGCCACCATCCGGCGCGGCGCTTGCGGGGTCACCCCGGCGCACCGCCCGCGCCCTCGTCAAACAGCGTCAATTGGCCGGGCGGGCTCTTGTCGCGGCGCGGGGGGCGGCGGGCGGCCAGTTTCGGCTGGCCGGCATCCCCGAATTCGCCCTCCTCGAGGTTCAGGAGGATATCGCGGGCGCGGGCGATCACCTCCGGCGGCAGCCCCGCCAGGCGCGCCACCTGGATGCCGTAGCTCTTGTCGGCGGCGCCCGGCGCGATCTGGCGCAGGAAGACGATGCCGTCGGCCTGCTCGCGCACCAGCACGGTGTAGTTCTTGACGCCCGGCAGCGTCACGGCCAGGTCGGTCAGCTCGTGGAAATGAGTGGCGAAGAGCGTCTGGGCGCGGACGGTCTCGTGGAGGTGCTCGGCCACGGCCCAGGCGATGCTGATCCCGTCGAACGTGCTGGTGCCGCGGCCGATCTCGTCGAGGATCACCAGGCTGCGCGCCGTGGCGGTGTTGAGGATGTTGGCCGTCTCCTGCATCTCCACCATGAAGGTGCTGCGGCCGCGCGCCAGGTCGTCGCTGGCGCCGACGCGCGTGAAGACGCGGTCCACGATGCCGAGGCGCGCCGCGGCGGCGGGCACGAACGAGCCCATCTGCGCCAGGATCACGATCAGGGCGACCTGGCGGATGTAGGTGGACTTGCCGGCCATATTGGGCCCGGTCAGGATCAGCAGGCGGTGGGCGCCGCCGTCGAGGCGGGTGTCGTTGGGCACGAAGCGGTCGGCGCCGGGGATCTGCTCGATCACCGGGTGGCGCCCGCCGCGAATCTCGATGCCGGGGGTCTCGACGATCTCCGGCCGGGTGTAGCGCAGGGCCAGGGCGCGCTCGGCGAGCGCCGCCAGGACATCGAGCTGGGCGACGGCCTCGGCCGAGGCCAGGACGGCGGACGTCTCCCGGACGCAGGCGTCGCGGACCTCGAGGAAGAGGTCGTATTCCAGGGCCAGGGCGCGGTCCTGGGCGCCGAGAATGCGGCTCTCGTGGACCTTCAGGTCGGGCGTGGTGAAGCGCTCGGCGTTGACCAGCGTCTGCTTACGGACGTAGTCGCCCGGCACGCGGTCGGCCTGTCCCTTGGAGACCTCGATGTAGTAGCCGAAGACCTTGTTGTGGCGGACCTTGAGCGACTTCAGTCCCGTGCGCTGCTGCTCGCGCGCCTGGTAGTCGGCCAGCCAGGAACGGCCCTCGGCGGCGCCGTCGCGCAGGCGGTCAAGCTCGGCATGGTAGCCGCGGCGAATCAGGCCGCCCTCCCGCAGGCTCAGCGGCGGGGCCTCGACCAGGGCGCGGTCCACCAGCGCCACCAGGTCGGGCTGCGGTTGGAGGGCCGCCCCCAGCGCCGCCAGCGGGGCGACGGCGTGGCCGTCCACGCCCGCCCGCAGCGCCGGCAGCGCCGCCAGGGACTGGGCCAGCGCCCGGACGTCGCGGGCCGTCCCGCTGCCGGCGCCGAGCCGGGCCAGGATGCGCTCCAGGTCGCGCACCTGGCCGAGGGTGTCGCGCGTCTCGCGCAGCAGGGCGCGCTCGCGGGTGAAGGCCGCGACGGCGTCGTGCCGCTCGCGGATGGCCGCGGCCCGCGCCAGCGGGCGCAGCAGCCAGTCGCGCAGCAGCCGCCCGCCCATTGGCGTGCGCGTGCTGTCCAGCACGGCGAGCAGCGTGGCCGCCGGCAGGTCGCGGCGCCCGGCGGCGTCCGGCGAAACCGTCGGCTGGCCGCGCGCGGCCACCAGGTCGAGGTGCGTGCGGGTGGCCTCGTCGATCACCAGGCCGTCGGCGGCGCGGCGCACGCGCAGCCGGCGCACATGGGCCAGCGATCGGCGCAGGGTCGTGGCGGCGTAGTGCAGCAGGCCCCCGGCCGCCCCGATCAGCGCCGGGCAGCCCTCGGCGCCGAACCCTTCGAGCGAGTGCACCTGGAACTGCCGCCGCAGCGTGTCGTAGGCGGTCGCGTATTCGAAGGTCCAGTCGTCGTCGGCGCTGAGGGTCATGGGCGGCCCGTCGCGCAGGGCCTGGCGCAGGGGATGGCCGGCCTCGCGCGCCGCCTCGGCCGGCAGGACGCACTCGCTCGGCGCCAGCCGCAGCAGGCATTCGCGCAGCGCCGCGAGGTCGCCGATGTCCTCGGCCAGCAACTCGCCCGTCGACAGCTCCAGGGCCGCCAGGCCGAAACGCCCGCCGGCGGCGAAGAGCCCGGCCAGGTAGTTGGGCCGGTTGCGGTCGAGAATCTGGTCCGTGAGCACCGCCCCCGGCGAGAGGATACCGGTGACCTCGCGGCGCACGAGGCCGCGGGCCATGGCGGGGTCCTCGACCTGGTCGCAGAGCGCGACCTTCTTGCCGGCGCGGATCAGCCGGGCGAGGTAGCCCTCGTAGGCGTGGTAGGGCACGCCGCACATCGGCACCTTCTGGCGCCGGGTGAGGGCGATGTCCAGCAGGCGCGCGGCCTCGACGGCGTCCTCGAAAAACATCTCGTAAAAGTCGCCCAGCCGGAAAAAGAGAATCGTGCCGGGCGGCAACTCGGCGGCGGGGGTTTCTTCTGGATTTGCCTGGGAGATTTCCC